>VBMN01000077.1 GCA_005878385.1 Methanobacteriota archaeon | reverse complement strand
ATCCGGAAGTCGTCCCCCGGGTTCGTCTCACTCGCGACGAAGATGCGCATCGCGTCCGCGCCGTGCTTCTTGATCAAAGGCCAGGGATCGATGACATTCCCGAGGGTACGGTGCATCGCGCGACCCCGAGCGTCGAGGCCGAGGCCGTGGATGAAAACGCGGTGGAACGGCTTCGATTGCTTCACCAACCAAGACTTCAGTGTCGTATAGTAGAGCCAAGTGCGGACGATCTCGCGTCCTTGGCAACGGAGGGACACCGGAAAGTTCGCTTTGAAGAATGTCGGGTCCGACCGATAGCGGGTGAGGAACAGATTCGACACGCTCGAGTCCATCCAGGTATCGAAGACGCGGTCCTCGCCGACGAACTCCTTCGAGCTACACTTCGGACACTTCGAAAACGGCGCCGGGTCCTTCCAGGGCCGGTAGTATTTTCCGGGAGGCGGCGCGAGCGCCTCGCCGCACTTCTTGCAATACCAGAGCGGGATCTCAGTGTGATAGAACCGACGCCGGGAGATCGGCCAGTCGATCGTCAGGCTCTCCATCCAGTCGAGGAGTAACTGCCGATGCCGGGTGGGCCGGAAGTCCATTTCGTGCGCGAGCCGTTTCAGATCCTCTCGGAAGTCGAGCTGCTTCAGGTACCATGCGTCCGAGGAGATGAACTCGATCGGATTCAGGGACCGCGAACAGATCGGGGTCTGGTGCTGGATCGGCTCGACCTTGTCGAGGGCACCGCGAACCCGGAGCTCGTCGATCGCCTTCTCGCGTGCGGCGTCGACTTTCAGGCCCTTTAGGAAGCCGGCCGCTTCCGTCATCCGTCCCGTTTCGTCGATCGCCTTGAGCGGCTCCAGACGCAGCTCGCGGAACATCGCGAGGTCGACCATGTCTCCGTAGGAGCAGACCATCGCGGCCCCACTCCCGAACTCCGGCTTTGCGCTTGGATGCGGGACGATCGGCACGTCGTGGCCGTACAGAGGCACACGGGCCTTTTTCCCGTGCAGATTGCGGTACCGCTCATCGTCCGGATGGACCATCACCGCGCGGCAGGCCGCGAGCAGCTCGGGCCGCGTCGTTGCGATCTTGATCTCGCCTCCCGTGGGAAGGGGAAACTTCATCCACACGAGGCTCGAGGCCCGCTCCTCGTATTCGATGTCGGCCTCCGCAAGGGGCGTCTCGCACACGGGACACCAGAAGGTCGGGCGTTCCCCGCGGTAGAACAGACCCTTGGGCCACAGCTCGAGGAAGATCGCTTGACTAAAGGCGCGGTATTCGTCGGAGTCCGTGTAGTACGTGCGTGCGAAGTCCGCGGACATCCCGACCCGGATTGCGAGCTCGAGGAGACCGTTCCCGATCGCCTCGATCTCCTTCCGGCACTCCGCGATGAACGCTTCCCGGTCCCAGCGGTGGAGCGGTTTCCCGGTCCTCTTCTCGACCGTCCGCTCGAGGTTGATCCCATTCCGGTCGAGTCCGAATGGGAAGAGCACCGCGCGACCAAGCATGCGCTGCGACCGTGCGATCATGTCGATCATCGAATAGGCCATGACCGCCCCGACGTGCCACGAACCGCTCGGATACGGCGGAGGCGTGTCGATCACGTAGACGGCCTGTCCGCGCTCGGGAGCGAATCGGTACAGATCGGGGTCTACCTTCCACGCCGCGAGGACCCCTTCCTCGAGGGAAGGCTCCCATGCTTTCTCCTTCAGCGTCGGCTCTCCCATGGATGCGCCGTCGAGAGTCAAGGGGGCCATAAAAGACTTGTTCCGCGCGAGCTCGCGTTGTTTCGCGGATCCCCCGTCGCAAGGTCGAAGACGCTTCGCGGCATACCTCCACTTAGAGGTATAGAGATCCAATGACGAGTGATGTTCGATTGCGGCCGGTGGAGGAGCGGGACCTCCCGATCTTCTTTGAGCAGCAACTGGACACGGACGCCATCTACATGGCCGCATTCACGCATAAGGACCCCGCGGATCGAAACGCCTTCGATGCGCATTGGACAAGGATACGAGCTGATCCGCGAGTCACGATTCGAACGATCCTGGTCGAGGGCCGTGTGGTCGGTCATGTCGCGACGTTCGTCGATGAACAGTTCGGAAAGCAGGAGGTGACATACTGGATTGGGAAGGAATTCTGGGGGCAAGGCATTGCCACGAAGGCGCTCTCCCGATTTCTGACCGAGTTCACGAAGAGGCCGATCTATGGTCGCGCCGCGAGGGACAACATCGGTTCCGTTCGCGTCATGGAAAAGTGCGGGTTCCGGGTGACGGGCCTGGACAGAGGATTCGCGAACGCTCGCGGCAAGGATATTGAGGAAGTCATTCTGGAATTGGGGGGCGGCAAAGAAAGGGCACCCTGAGGTTGGACGCGGACTGCCCGGATGCGGCGCCAGTGGGCCTGTCACTCGATGTATCGCAGGGCTTCCGCCGGCGGAATGCGCGAAGCACGGATGGCCGGTTGCGCGGTGCTCGCGACCGCGGCGATCGACGCGATGCCGACGATGAGAAGGAGGCGGTCCCAGGGGATGCTGAACACGATGATGTCCGCGAAGTACACCAGGTAGACCTTGTACGCGAAGACGATTCCCAGGGCGACTCCGATTCCGACGCCCAAGACGGCGATCAGCGCGATTTCGAGCAAGAACACCGAGAGGACCATGCGACGGGTGAAACCGATCGCGCGGAGCGCACCGATCTGCGTGCGACGCTCGACGACCGCCCGGAGCGTGATCACCGCGAGCCCCGCGATCCCGACGAGAAGTCCGATGCCGAGGTACGCCTCCATCAACGTGAGAACTTGCTGGGATGCGTCGAAGGCGCGACCGATCTCCTCTCGGATGTCGATCGTCTGCAACCCGTACGGGAAGAAGACACGTTCGAGGTCCGCCCGGAACGCGCCAACGTCGGCGGACGGGGCCATCTGGAAGAAGTACGCGGTGTACCGCTCTTGCGCGGGAAAGACCGCCCGTACGACATCCTGGTCCACGAAAACGCCCGACGTGAACTGGAGCGCTTGCTCCAAGACACCGACAATCGTCAGGTCCACGGCGCGTCCCGCCGCATCAAACGCGCGAATTCGGTCGCCGGGCACGACCCGCAGGCGGCTCTCGTCCGGCACGAATTGGTTCGGTCCTGCGGCACTGCGGTCCACGATGGCCAGGGTATGATTGTATCGGAGGGAGAGCCACACGGACGTCCTATCCGTCAGGGCCTCGCGCGTCCCGCTCGACTCATTCACAAAGGAAGAAAGGAAGCTCGTGAACCCATACCCGTTGCTTCGGAGCAGGAAATTGTCGACGCCCCAAAGCGTGTAGTCGTAGGATCGATTCCCGCCGACGGCCTGGACCTTCGCGGGCAGGACGCTCGCGCTGGAGACCCCATTCAACCCGCCGGCCAGCGTCCGGTTCAGGTCGGTGAAATTCTGCTGCAGGATTTGGCGGAAGTTCGGGATCTCTCCGTACGATGTCGTGTACGCGATTACGTCGTACCCGCCGGATTGCTGCCGCACGAACGTGTCGAGGCTGGAGGCCTGGAGGCCCTGGACCATCGAGATTAACGTGACCATGAACAGGATGAGGGCGAACATCGCCACCGTCATCCCGGTCCGAAAGCGTTTCTCCGCCGGGTACGAGATAGCAGTCATCAGGACGGGCCGGCCCGCGCCCCGGCTCGCCCGTCGGAGGAAGATCCGGAGTACCTCGCTCACGTTGAACACCGCGATCAGGATGCTCGAACCGACGAGAATGATCCCCGTCATCACGAAGGCGACGGACACGTTGTCCGTCCTCTGGTTCAACAGGGCGACCGGTGCGAGGATCCAGGCGAGGTTGAAGACGGACGCAAGCGTGAGCGCGATCCGCGCCCGTCCGCGCGAGGCTGCCGCGATCCCGAGACCGATCGCGACCACGGGCGGTCCTGGGATTTTCCCGATCCCGGTTTCCGTTGCGAAGCCCCAGGCCGTGAGCGCGAGACCCGCGAAGGTCGTGAGGAGTCCGGCGGTCAAGATGGCGCGCGACCGCTCCCCCGTCGCGGGTTCCGGGAGGTCTCGAATGGCGCGGACGATGTTCAGGCGGCTCACGCGCCACGAGGCGAGGAGGATTGTGACCCACGTGAGGGCGGTTCCCGCGACGAAGGCCGTGACGACGGAAGCGGGGTCGAAGTGGAACGTGACGACGACCTCACCGTGAGGCACCAGTTTGTCGAAGAAGTAGATCATCACGTATCCGAGTCCTAATCCCGCGAGCGCGCCGAGCGCCGCCGCGACGATCGCGTAGAAGGTCCCCTCGAGGGCGAACGCGGTGAGAAGGTCTCGGCGGAGGAAGCCGACCGCGCGCGCAATCCCGAGTTCCGGCTTCCGCTCCTCGGCCAACATGACGAAGATGTTCACGATCAGAAGGATGCCCGCGAGGATCCCGAACGCGCCCATGACGAGGAACAGATCCGTTGCGTCTCGACCGATTTGGACTGCCTGTGCAATTCCACTCGCCTTGGAGTCTTGGACGCGGAGTGCCAGATGTCGTCCCGCGATGCTCAGACGGAGGTCTTGCGTGACACGGTCCGAGAGGGCGGCGCCTTCGACGACCCCGCCAACATTCGAGACTCGGATCAGGTTGATGGAACCGTTCTCGCGGAACGAGGATTGGGCCCTCCGGAGATCCATGAAGAGGATGGCGCGTCGCTCGTACGAAGCGGTGCCTTCATCGCGGATGATATCCGCTACAGTGCGGTGGACGAGCGTCTGGTTCGTCGTCCCGTAGAACAGGGTGAGATCTTGACCAGGGGTCGCGTTCAGATCGGCTGCGGCCCGAGCGTTCGCGAAGACCTCGCCGGGCCGGAGGGAGTCCGTGTCGACTGACCGTCCGTCGCGCGTCGTTAGCGGACCGAACGCCCCTTCGTAGGAAGCATTCAGCCCGATCACGGTGATCTGCTGGTTCCCTTTGTTGCCCGCGACGTTGCGGACCGGCATCACTTTCAGCAACGTCGGCGCAGCACCGTCGATCGGACTGTTCGCGAGCGCCAGGTCGGCGCGAATCAGGGTGAGGTTCGTCTCCGCGAACGAGAAGAGTTGGCCACCGAACTCGTTCGACACGATTTCGTCGACGGCGCCGAGCCGGACGTAGACGTCCTCGAGGAAGATGTAGCTCAGCGTGTCGCCGACGACGAGGCTCGAGGAGATGACAGCGGTCCCGACCAAGAGACCGAGGAGGACGATGACGACGCGGGTCGTTCGGCGCCGGATGTTACGCGCCGCGAGCCGTGCGAGCAACGGCCGAGCCGCAATCAGAATGCTGACAAGGACAATCCCGACGACGACCGCCGATGCGGCAATCTCCGGGAGGGCCATGCGGCTAGGCGCTCCGCGTCTCTTCGACGATTTGTCCGTTCCGCATCCGGAGGATCCGATGCGCTCGCGAGCTCACGATGGCGTCGTGCGTGACGAGGACGAGCGTCTGCCGCTGCTCGCGGTTCAGCCGGACCAGGAGATCCATGATCTGTCCAGACGTTTCCGAATCGAGGTTGCCGGTCGGTTCATCCGCCCATACAATCGCGGGATCGTTCACGAGAGCCCGCGCAATCGCAACGCGTTGCTGCTGACCCGCACTGAGTTGGGCGGGCTTGTGTTGCGCCCATCCGTTGAGCTCGACCTGTTCGATGATCGCGAGCGCCTTCCGGCGGGCCTCCTTGGCAGGGACCCTCGCGACGAGGAGGGGCAGCTCGACGTTCTCCGCCGCGGTGAGGACGGGCAGCAAGTTGTACGACTGAAACACGAAGCCCATCCGGCGGGAGCGGTATCGACTCTTCGCGTCGTCATCCATCCCGGATAAGGAGACACCCTCGATCCGGACGTCCCCGGACGTGAGGTCATCGAGGCCGGAGAAACAGTTCAGAAGCGTCGTCTTGCCGCAACCGGACGGACCCATGATCGCGACCATCTCGCCGCGCGGGATCTCGAGGTTCACGCCGCGAAGGGCGTGGACGGTCACAGGGCCGGAGTTGTAGGTCTTGTGGGCATCAATCCCGCGGATGATCGGCTCATCGGCCATGCGCGACGTTTCATTGAGGCGACGCGTATATAGGGTTTCGGCCCCTGTTCCTCCCTAGGTCCGTCGGGCCACGAAGAAGTGAACCTTCCACGTGTCGTGCACCCCGTCGGATCGCGTGTGTGGCCGGAGTCGGTCGGCCAGTTCCTGATCAAACGCCGCCCGCCTATCCGGTTTCATTTCTCTCAGCTCCCGTTCGTACCAACCGTACGACGCCGCGAACCGGACGAGTTCCTCAAGACCGGTGAACTGGACCGGGAATTCTTTCTTCACGACCTCGCGATGGTCGAAGTCCGCCACATCGAGCGCCTTGAAGACCGCATCCGGGTCGCCGAGGGCCTTCGCCTCCGGATCGGTTCGCACGAGGCGCACCGCCTCCCGCACCTGGGCAAGATCCTTCGAGGGTGTGATTGTTCCGTGGGCTCCGAGCAGCTCGCGAACGGCTGCGAAGGTGGGATTGGGTTCGGTCGGCCACTCGCTGAACACGAACCGGCCTCCGGGCTTGAGGACACGATGGACTTCTTGGAAGACCCGGTCGTATCCGAGGGCGGGGACCCCGAGGTTGCTCGTCACGCCGTCGAAGAGCTTCCCGCGGTAGACGATATTCCGGGAATCGAGCATCTCGAATCGGATGTTGCGAATCCCCGCGTTCCCGGCGCGGTACGAGGCGACCGAGATTGCGTTGTCCGCGAGGTCGATCGCGACGATGCCTTGCGGCACGACGTGCGGAGCGAGGAGGCAGGCAAGCAGCCCGGTCCCGGTCCCCACATCCAGGAATAGCTCGTTCGGCTTCGGGGCGGCGAGCCGGACGACCTCCTGGGCGATCGGCTCGAACCGGGGTGCGACGTTCTTGTCGTAGGCTTCCGCCATCCGACTGTATTCATCGACCCAGACGAGGGTGGCTTCGTTCGCGTTCATTCAGCCTGCGATGAACCGAACTGTCGCGCATAAAGGCATCGCGGCCGGAAGGGTTTATGTCGGATGGTCAGGTTGGGATGCCCGCAATGGAACTCGTCCCTCGTTACAGGGAGGAACAAGTCTTCATCATCGAAGCCTTCATCGTCCATTCCGTCCAGGAGAGCGGCCGGAACGGCGTGATCCTCGGACTCAGTGGCGGCATCGATTCGGCCTTGGTGGCGAAGCTGTGTGCGGACTCCATTGGCCCCGAGCGTGTCCTCGCGCTCGCCTTGCCTGACGGGAAAGGGGGCCGGGACCTCAAGGACGCGCGAAGGTTCGCGAAGGCAATCGGGATCGAGTTCCGGATTGTGAACATCGGCCCGATCGCATCGGCCTTGGAGAAACGGGTCAAGGCGGCGGAGGCGAACATTGTCGCGCGGGGCAATCTTCGTGCGCGGGCGCGGATGACGGTCTTGTACTACGGAGCGAACACGGAGAACCGCGTGGTGATGGGGACCGGCAACAAGAGCGAGATCCTAATTGGGTACGATACCAAGTTCGGCGACACGGGTGCGGACTTCATGCCGATCGGAGATCTCTACAAGACCCAGGTGCAGGAGATGGCCGTGCACCTCGGCCTCCCGAACGAAATTGTAGAGAAGACCCCCACCGCGGGGTTGTGGCCAGGACAGACGGACGAGGGCGAGCTTGGCATCACGTACGCCGATCTGGATAGGGTCCTCTTGGGGATCGAGCTGCAAATGGAGCCGGAGGCGATTGCGGAAAAGGCGCAAGTGCCTCTCGAACGCGTTCGTCACGTGGAAGCCCTGGTCTCGGCGAGCGTCCACAAACGCAAGCCGCCGCTAATCCCGAAGCTCGGCGTGCGCACGGTCGGGTTGGACTGGCGAGAGTGAGGCCCGGCGCTCTTCGAAGGCTGCGAGGAAGCCGTCTCGGTCGATCACGTCGAAGATGATTTCCGTCGCGGACAGTCCGAAGGCCTGCCAGAACCTGCGTGGGCGGCGCAGCCGAACGGACACGAGACCCGTCCGGCCCCCGGTCACGAAGAGCGCAGGTTGCCCGAGGGGACGGTGGATGCCGAGCGGCACCCGCGTGCGGGCCGCATCGTCCGCTTCGGCGATTGAGTCGATGTCGGAAAAGGGAATCACGGCCCGGAAGTACCAACCCTGGCGGAGGATGAGGCGCGACCGGGTGACCCAATGTTGCGTCATCAAGGGAGAGACCGTGAACAGGACGAAGTAGGCCGCGAGGACCACTCCAAGGATGGCGATCGTGAGGGCGGGGAACGAGGGGGTGAGGGCGACGGCGATCACGAGGAGGGCGATCAGCCCCAGGAGAAAAAGGGTGCGACTGATGACCTGGGTGCGGCCATACGCGAAGGTGAGCCGCTTCGGCATAGGCCGGGAACAAAGGTTCCATTTGATAAGGATGCGGTCGTGGGAATCCGAGCTTGAAAACAGACTCGATCGGGCTCTGATCCTCCGCGCACTTGGAGGGAACAGGGTCGTTGCGGACGACCGAGGCCGTGTCGCTCCAAGCGTGAACATTTTATCCGGTCTCGACCGCTGCTATCATAAACGGACCCGAATAAAAATCGAGCCATCGACACGCATCGATTGTCGCTCCGAGATTTCGCAAACCTTTTTGTGGGGTTCCCCTGATACGGGCCCCCTCGTCCGCGAATTTCCTCCGGGAAAACGCGGCGAGAACGAACCTTCTCGCTTTTAGGGGGAGCGGGATCACATGGAAGAAAGCATCTTCCAACCGTATCTGGGCACTCGGACAATCTTCAAGATGGACCGGGAAATCCTGCGTCCCTCGTACATTCCGGAACGACTGCCGCACCGGGAGAGCCACATCGATCAACTCGCGCAGATCCTTGTGACGGCCCTGAAGGGAGAACGGCCGAGCAACGTCCTCATCTTCGGGAAGACCGGAAGCGGGAAGACGGCGGTCGTGAAGTACATCGAGAACGAGTTCCGCAAGGCGGACGGCGCGCGGATGGTCCAGTACTTCTACCTGAATTGCGAGATCGTCGACACACCCTATGGGGTGCTCCAATCGATCGGGAACAGGCTGATCGAGAACTTCCATCAGCGAATCCCGTTCACGGGACTTTCGACGGACCGGGTCTACAATCTCCTCCGGGAGAAGCTCGATGAAGAGAAGCGCGTCGTGATCGTCGCCCTCGACGAGATCGACAAGATCGTCCAGAAGAACGGGGATGACATCCTCTACCAGCTCCTGAAGATCAACGACGACCTCTCGAAGGCGCGGGTCTCCATCATCGGGATCTCGAACGATCTCAAGTTCACGGAATACCTCGATCCTCGGGTGCGGTCCCGCCTCGCGGACGAGAAGATGGTCTTCCCGCCCTACAACGCGGACGAGTTGTTCGACATCCTGTCGGAGCGGTCCCGCCTCGCCTTCGAAAACGGGACGGCGGAGGATGGGGTGCTCCACCTGATCGCGGCCTTGGCGGCCCAGGAGCACGGCGA
Source organism: Methanobacteriota archaeon (assembly GCA_005878385.1). Taxonomy (GTDB): domain Archaea; phylum Thermoplasmatota; class Thermoplasmata; order RBG-16-68-12; family RBG-16-68-12; genus RBG-16-68-12. Next base: position 23,652 of record VBMN01000077.1, on the reverse strand, counting down.
CGCCCGCCGGGCCCTCGACCTCCTTCGCGTGAGCGCGGAGCTGGCGGAACGCCAGGGGGACGAGCACATCACGGAAGAACACGTCCAACGGGCGAAGAACAAGATCGAGCTCGACACGGTGATCGAGGCCGTGAAGAGCCTCCCGACCCAGTCGAAGGTGATCCTCCTCGGAATCCTGTTGAACGAGGAGATCGGGAACCCGAAGCTCACGACGGGCGAGGTGTACACGACCTACCGGGAGCTGTGTCGGAAAACGGGAATCGTGCCCCTGACCCAGCGTCGGGTCACCGACCTCATCTCCGAGTTGGACATGCTCGGCCTCGTGCACGCCCGCGTTCGCTCCTTTGGTCGCGGCGGCCGCACGAAGGAGATTCAGGGTTCCGTGCCTCCGCTCGACGTGAAGAAGGTCCTCGAGAAGGACGAGATTCTGGCCGAGGCCCGCGGCTATCGGCTCAAGGTGCAGACGACCCTCCTCTAGGGTTCCTGATCTTCCCAGTCGGGAGGTCCCTCGGGATCCGCCTGATCGTCCAGAGGGGCCTTCGATTTCCTCCAGGGCCAGTGAATCTCCGGTAGGTGTGGCGACACGAACTTTGTCCACCCGCGGGCCGCGAATTCGAGGATGAACGGGAGGGCGACGAGGAAAATCAGCGTGATGAGGAGGCTGTCCCAGCTGTTCTTCGGGGCTTCGGGATCCCCCCAGCCCTTCGCACAGCAGGTGTCGGTCGGCTGGAGGGTGAGCTTGACGAGCCCGAGCCACGGGATCTCGCCGCGCGCCCGTCCTTGGACGTCCTCCAGGCGGGGCATGGTAGAGATCGGGTCGTAGCCATCTCGACAATCGTCCCGTTGAGTGCGGCACTGACGGAACGAGTTGTTGTCTCCCATCGTCACGAAGCCGGTCCGCGGTCCCACAGGGTACGCGCCGAAGGCGAAGGTCATGTTGATGTTGTGCTCGAATCCCATGTGCCGGATCGTGAGAGACTTCAGGTACATCGGGACCTGGGTCGTCCCGGTCGCGTTCTGCGCCACCCACTCCGCCCTGGGCAACAGAAGGATGTCCGGCACGTCCGCCGTCCCGTTCGCGTGGAGCGTGATGTACATGATCGCCCGGTGGATGATGGGCGTCGGCGTTCCGGCGCGGCGGAAGATGATGACATCCCCATAGTCTCCGTAGGTCGCGTAGCCGGTCGCTCGCCCCTCGATATACGTGATGATGGAACTGCGGGTGGATGCGGCCTGCTGGAACACCATGTCGCCGGTATCGATCACGCCGAGGCTCGAGGCCTCACTGCCGTGCTGCATCGATGAGCTCTCCACGACGACGAGCGGCGGCCATACCCCCGCGTAGAGGTACAGCGCACCCAAGAACACCGTGACGATCAGGCCGGCGACGAGGGCGTCCCGCGCGAGCCCCTTCCAGAAACTCTCGGGCCGATCCTCGTCGTCTCGCTCCCGCCGGGGTTTTTTGGCCATGACGTCAGTGCCAAGGGCCGACCAACTATAAACCCGCGGCGGCCACGATTCACAGGTCGAACGTCGCAACCGCATGACGAACGGGATACGCGACGTTGTGGATCGGCAGGGGCGTCATCGCTTCCGCGAAATCGTCGAGCCGGCTGAACGACGGTCGCAACTCCCCGTTCGGAATCCCTTTGTGGATGTGACCGTGGATCACGAGCACGGGTCTCCGTCGAAGGAGGACCGGTTCCAACGCCTTGCACCCGAGTTCCGGTCTCCACTCTTCCTTTTCGGCCCCCATCGTGACATACGTCGGCGGATAGTGTGTCAGGAGGATGCGCGGGTCGTCCCCCGCGAGCAGCTCGTCCAGCACCCCGATCCGGCGGCGGTATTCCTCGGCGAGGTGGGGGAGATTCTTTCGTTGCCACCAGGTCGGGCGGTCCAGGCATCCGAGGCTGCCGATCACGCGGACCGTCGTTCCTCCGACCGTCCAGCGCTCGGCCTCGTCTTGCAAGAACCGGACCCGATGTGTCGCCGCGAACCGGGCCACATAGGTGGGATGATCATTCGCGTATTCGTTGTTCCCGAACACGGCCGCGATCGGCGCGGGAATCCGACTTCGGATGGTCTCAAGGACCTTCCCGAAGGCCTCAAGGTCATTCCGGTTCGTCGTGTCGCCCGCGAGCAGAAACAAGTCCACAGGTCCGAGGCGGTCCAGGTCCGCGGCGACGGCCGCGAGGTTCTCGTGCCCATGAATGTCCCCCACGGCCGCGAGGCGCATCGGCCGTCGAACGCATGGCGCGTCGATGAACCTTTCCGGCGGTCAGAACTCGCGGATGATTGCCTGACCGGTCCCCAGGTCGACGATCGGAAGTCGGGCGGGCGTCGGATCGATGTTCCGCATCTTCTGGTACGGGGTCTGGGCCTGCCAGGTCGACGAGTTCACGAGGACGACGCCCCGATATTGGTCCACGCCGACCGCGTGCACGTGCCCCGTGGCGAAGATGTCGGGGATCTCGTCGATGATCAGGTGGTCCTCGGCCTCCGGGGCGATCGGCGTCTTGCCGCCGTAGATCGGCGCGAGGTGGCGCATGCGGAGCATCGCCTTCATGCCCTCGATGGGTCGCTGGTAGCTCAGTCCAGGGATCGAAGACACGAGGTCGTCCATGCTCCGCCCGTGGTAAGCCAGTACCCGGATCCCTTCCAAACTGATGAGGCTCGGATTCCCCGCGAAGATTACGTTCGAATCGAAGAGTTTCTGAATCGAAAGTGGGAACGCAGGTTGCGGCTCCGCGGGGCGCACCGCGTCGTGGTTTCCAGGGAGCATGACGACCGCCAGGCGGTCGGGAAGTGCCCCGATCATGCGCGCGAGGGCCTCGTACTGACCGTAGATGTCATCGATCGTGAGTTCCTCGTCCTGGCGCGGGTAGACCCCAATGCCATCGACGACATCGCCGCTGACGACCAGGTAGCGGATCGATCGGGCGACCTCGTCGGCGCTGCCGAGCCAATCGGAGACCTTCGACCATTTCTCCGTGAGGAACGTCCGACTCCCGACGTGGATATCGGACATGAACGCGACGCGGGCGTGGCCCGGGACCCCGGGGAACGGCTTCGTCGTCGGCAGGTCGGGCCGTACGAGGGACGCCGCGATCAGGAGGCCCTTGCCGTTCACGGTCCCCACGACGCCGAGGACCTCATCCGACACGACCGGTTCTTGGGCGACCGCGGAGTTCGAGGGCAGGAGGACCGGGATGCGCTCCGTCTCGTCCTCGAGCTCGAGGATCCGGTGGCCGTTCTTCGTGGTCCGGATGTCGGCGACGATCCCGATCAGGCGCACCTCTCGCGTCGAACGCCGGGCCTTCCCGATGTCCTGGGCGCCCGCGAGCTCGCGGCGATGCCGCAACATGCCTCGGAGGACCTGGAACCGATGACGAAAGTACCGGGTGAAGTCTTCGAGGGTCCCCTCGCAGGTCGAGTGACCCGTGATGTCTCGGAGGATCCGCACGTCGGGTTGTCCGTCGACGGCTTTGTCCCCCAGGTGCCGGAACGATGCGGCGACCGATGCGACGACGGCGACCGGTCGCGGGTCGACGGGCGACCGGGACCGGAGCGCCTGTCGGGCGATCTCGCCCGAATGACGGATGTCCTCAAGGGTGACGACGAAGGGCGTCTCGGGACAGGAGCGGAGGAATCCGTCGAGTTCGGCGATCGGATCCCGCTGGACCAGGAGGAAGTCAACGGCGTCCGGTTCGAGCAGCGTGCCGCGCTCGCTTACGAATGCCAAAAGCTCCTCGCGCATCCGGGGCCCCATGGCGGCGAGGTCCACAAAAAACCTTCGCCGCCTTCAGGCGCAAGGTCGAGAAAATTAAAGGCGGTGTGGCGAATCGGGCTGATGTGCTCCGGGTTCGGATCGAAACGGCATGTCGCCCGACGGAGACGCTCGACGCTGTGTCCACGGCACTTCGAAATCTCTTTCCGGATTTGCGAATCGAGTCCCAGGAGGACCGATTGACCGGGACGACGGAGAGTCTCGAACGCCTCCGGGAGCGGATTCGGGATCAACGGATCCGCGATACGGCGCGACGGCAATTTCTCGCGGGTCGCCGGGGAGACCGCACCGTCGTGAGCTTGAACAAGCAGGCCGCGTTTGTCGGGGTGGTGAACTTCGCCGCGGGGTCCCCACTCGGGGACATCGTGGTGGAGATCGAATCGGACGACCTGGCCGCGGTGATCGACCACGTCGCGGAGAGCACGGTCGATCGCAAGGCCTAGGCCGCACGACCGCACCGAGTGCACGTGAACCGGCCTGCCTCGTACCGGGCCTCGACCCATCCGCAATAGGGGCATTGGAACCGGACCGGCGGATATCCGTAGGGTGGAGGCGCGTAGGAGGGCGTGTACTCTCGGGGTATCCGTCCTGGATCGCGGAATGCGACGCCCGGCGACGCGGCGGGTGGACTCGGTGACCATGCGGCTGTGGGAGGGCTCGGGAACGGAGTGGGGGGGATCGCGAAGGACGGCGGGGTCGGAGCCACATACGGGGTGGGAGGCGGTAGCGTGGGGACACGGGTCGGAGGTCGGAACCGGGCCGCGAGCCCCGTCAAGTGGCGCCACGCGTCGATCGCGTACCAGATGAGGAACCCCGCACCCGCGATTGCCAGTCCGATGAAAACAAGGCTGATCAGGGCCTCGAGCCCCGCGCCGCCAATTCCTTCATAGGTAAGGGACAGGGCATAGTCATTGACGAAATGGGCGAGGATGGCCGCTCCCACTCCATGGCGCAGGAAGAGATAGCCGAAGCCGAGGCCTGCGACCATGCTCGGGACGACCTTCCACCAGCCCCAGCCGGGCGCGTGCGCGAGCCCGAAGATCGCGGAGCTGGCGAACAGGAAAGCCCACGCGGCGACGAGGGCTTCTTTCGGCGAATCACGCCGCAGGACGCCGCCGATCAGGTATCGCCATGCCCCGGCGATGTAACGTCCCGCCGATCCGGAGCCGTTGCCGGTCGCACCGCGGTTCACGTCCATGATCCGCAGGACGACCGATCCGAGGGCCATCGGGACCCCGATCAGGACGAGTCGGAAGATGATTTCCTCGTAGACTCCGGCGTTCGCGAGCTCGAACAGGAGGACCCACGCGTTCTGAGGTGTGAGGTTGATGGGTGACGTCGGCTCGATACCGGCCAGAGTCAGCAGGGAAATCAGGGCGACCTGGAAGAACGTGACCGCCATCCATACCTGGCCGACGGCGATCCAGGCGCTCCGACTCCGGAGTCGGGTGCCGATCGATTCGATTGGCGCCTTGAATGCACGCCAGATTTCTTTCCGCTCTCGGACGACGTAGTACCCACCGATGAGAAAGATTGCCGCGGTGATGAGACCATAGTAGGAAAGGAAGAGGGACTTGTCCTGCGTTATGATGACAGGATACGGCAGCGGGATCGGCACGTAGAGGACGACCGCCGCATCCGTGGTCCACGCGAGGCGCACATTATCGAATCCCACGTCGACCGGACCCGAGGCGCTGTCGACGAGGAAGGCGATCTTGAGGTAGTACAGACCCGGGCTCGCGAGCCGCGCGTCCGCGCTGAGGCGCCCGGTCGAAGTCCACGCGGTCGGCCCGGAAAAGGTCAGCACAGTGATCGCAGTCGCCGGGTCGGGGACGGAGCTCGAGCTGTCGACCGAGACGAGGAGCCGGCCGGACGTCAGTCCCCCCACGATCTCCAGGTCCAGGCGGACGCTTGCGGTGTAGGGGAGAGAACCGTCGACCCGGAACGGTTGCATCCAGAACCCACGCGCACCGGTTCCGAACAACGTCATATCAAGGAAGCCGCCCTGGTTTCCGCCCGTGGCCTGGTACGACGGCGTCGACGCCGTGCCCCAGGAATCGAAGGTCCAGTTCCCGTTGAAGTCCATCCCGCTGTTCACCGTTTGTCCCGATTGGATGCCTTGGATTCCCGGTACGATGAGGGTCGGGCTCACGGCGAGTCCCGCGAAGTCCGTGACAGCGAAGACGATGAACGCGATGATCGCCAACGTCCACAGGACCGAGAGGACCGGTCGCATGCTGGAGGGCGGCGGTCGGGCCGCCCAGGCCCCCATCGGGAGACCGCACCGCGGGCAGAAGTTCCCGCTGAACAAGGTACCGCACCGGGGGCAGGGCCAGCCGGCGGGACTCGGCGGGGCCGCGAAGGATGGGGCGGACGCCATGGCGGGCGTACCGCATCGGGGACAAAAGCGTCCGTCGAACAACGCCCCGCAGCGGACGCACTGCATTCCTCCCAGACGAGGAGCACGCGCTATTTAACGCTGCGGTCACATGGTTCGGCGCGTGCGGTTCATCCCGTTTCGCCGCGTCAAGAAGGTTAATATCGGGCACGTCGGTTGCGCGGCCCTCCGACCGAAACGGCGGATCGGCTCCAGGAGTTACGGAGGACTGACGGAATGGAAAACGAGGAGAGAGGCCGGCGCAACGTGGACGTGCAGTTCGAGACGATCAAATCCGAGAAGGTGAACTTCGGGCGGAACAACTTCCTGGAGGTGGCGCGGAAACGGGCCAAGACTTCGGACGGCACGAACGAATTCATCTCCGTCTCCCGAGGCTACTACCTGCCCGACAAGACCGAGCGGTTCAAGCGCTCCCTGACGATTCCGGACGACGCCGAAATCCGCGCCTTCGTCGCGGACAAGATTCGCACGTTATGAGCCACAAGCGTCCAGCGGATTGGAGAGCGCGGGCTTTAAGGCGTGAAGGGGCCATTGGAGGGGGCCCTTCTGCACTTGCAAAAGGGGGGAGTATCAATCGCCCCATCGCTGAAGCGGGGCTTGGGCTATCTCGCGCTCGACCCCGACGGCACCGTTCTCTCCTTCGTCCGGTTTCTAGCCAAAGCCCGGACCCCATTCCTCTGGATCACGTCCGACCAACCGCCCGCCTCACCGGACGGCGGAGACATCCTCCGGGTGACCACGATCCGAGGGATTGGCAACGCGGACCCGCGACGGCTGCAGGACATCCGCGCTGCCGCGACCACGTTCTTCGATGAGCGGGGGCCCGGCGCCCTCGTGCTCGATTGCCTCGAGCCCCTCATCCTCCATTCCGGGGTGGAGCGCGTCCTCCGGTTCGTCGACGATCTCCACGAGGAGACGGCGATGCGAAACGCGTTCCTTGTCGTCTTCGCCGATCCGCGCGGGATGAACCGGCGGATGATTGCCTGGCTCGAACGGGAGTTGGACGCGCTCCCGCGAGACGCCGAGCCGGCAGGCGTCGAGGATCACCTCGTCGTGTGATCCTAGGGTCCGAAAATCAGGCCCATCCCCGAGGCCGCCTGCTCGTCCTGAGATTGGAATCGGCGGTACACGTCGTCCGCCTCGGCTCCTTTGAGCGGCAGCGTCCCCTTGAGCAGCTCGACCGCGCGGGCGAGGGCCGCATCGCTTCCCTCGACCAGGATGTATCGATCGTCGCCCTTGAGGCCGAGGCTCTTCGCGTCCCGGACGGTCAGGCTCTGGCGGCTCACGAGGTCGTCGGCCGTCAGGAGATTCACCAGGTCGGCCTGGGCCGGTGCCAGGCGGAAGATACGGTACACGCCCGGCCGCACGGCAGCGTCCGTAATAAAGGGTTCATTCGTCCTCATGGGGCCGCGTGAAGGGCAGCATGAGGAGGAACCCGCCGACGATCAGGATCGCGAGCGCGATGAATCGGTCGGCGCCGCTCCAAGCGACGGCGATGCCCACGAGCGCGATCACGAAGCCGAGGACCCCGAGGAGGATCCGCGCGGAGGCCACGACGCAAACAGTCCTCGGAGCGCTAAAGGGGTTTCGGGGCCCGCCGCTCCCGTGATAACCGGCCGGAAACGTTCTTATCGCGTCCGCCCGCATCGTCGAGGCGTGGCCGAACGAGAGGAAATTGGCGAGACGCAGATCCTTGCGGCACTCCTCGGCGTCGCTGAGATGGTCGGAGGAGTCTCCGACATCGACGAGCTCGTCGCCTTGATTGCGCGCGTCACACCTGGCCTCGTTCGGGTGGACCGCTGCGCGATCATGGCGTACGACGACGCTTCGCGAGAATTCCGCACGCTCGGCTCGTTTGCGCCCGGCTTGCGGCGAACGCCGTTCGACGGCCTTCGAGTGCAAGAAGCGGAGATCCCGTGGTTGGCGCAGCGCCTGATTGCACTTCGACTTCCCGCGATTCTGAAAGCGACCTCGGGCGAGGCCGGCTTGTCACCCGCCCTGCAGCAGCGCCTCTCCCTGAAATCGGCCCTCGTCGTGCCCCTCTCCGCCCGCGGGCGTTTCCTCGGACTCCTCTGGCTCGACGATACCCGGAATCCGCATTACTTTACCTCGGAGGAAATCAATATCGTCCAGGGAGTCGGAGCTCAGGTCGCGATCGCCCTTGACGGCGCGAACCTGGCGGACCAACTCACCCTCGAGCGCCGCCGGATCGAGTCCCTCGTCGCGGTCGTCGCGGACGGCCTCGTCGTGGCCGATCGGGAAATGCGCATCGTGAGCATCGACGCGGGCGCCGAGTCCCTCGTGGGTTGGCAGACGTCCGAGGTCCGGGGCCACCGGATGCAAGAAGTGTTCGATATCTCGGAGGCCGAGGCGAGCGTGGGCTGGACGAAGGATCAGGGAGGCTTCACCTCCGCCGTGAAGGAGCTCCGGCTCCGAGCACGGGACGGACACGCGGTCGAGTGCATCGCGCAGGCGGTCGCGGTGCGGGGGACGGACGGAGAGACCGTCGAGATTCTCTACATGTTACGGAAGAAACCGGGGACCAGCGGGTATGCCGATCGCTTGATTGACTCGATCGATGGGCTCGCTGAAATTCACGCCGTCGATCCGCCGGAGTAGAGCAGAAGGCGGATTTCGGCGTGGGTGAACCGGCTGTGGGCACGGAGGGACGCCTCGTCTCCCTCCCGGATCGCCTGCAGATACCGCGGGCATCCTTTCGTCAGAAGGTAGATTCGACGGAGGGCATCGGCGTCGATGTCTTGGTTCGCCAGCATCGCGCGGCACCCTTCCAGATCGAGACCCCGCAGGTGGCGTTCCACGACGCGTCCGCCATCAATGTCTTTCTTCGAGTAAAAGCGACAGTACGCGGGGGTCGATTCTTGTGCGAGGACGAGGACCTTGCCCCCCTCCGTTTTCGCGTTCCGGAGGAACGCCCGCATCGTGTCCACGATCGATTCCTCCACATCGCCGTAACCATCGACCACAAGGAGTTTGGTCCCCCGGGTGTAGGGGACCGACATGGCGTCAGCGACGGACTCGGGTTCGCCCGGCGCGGTCGGTCGAACTCCGGTCGCGGACGCGAGGGACGCGGCGAATCCCTTCAGATCCGAGCCGTCCGGAAGGTCGACCCAGACGGACTTCGGGACGATCTTCGCGAACGCCCATCCGAGCGCCGTCTTTCCCATGCCGCGAGAGCCGTAGATGACCGCGACCGACGCGCCGCCGAGGAGCCATCGTCGGAGGACGGCGAGATCTTGATCCCGTTGCAAGAGGGTCGGCCTTTCCAGTTCCTCCACCCGGGGCTGGAGCCGTCCGTCCGGATCCGTCGCCGCGAGGGCGGCCAAGCCGGTCAGGCCGAGGGCTTTCCGGGCCTCGCCCATCGTGGTCGTGCGACCATCGACCACGACCGTCGTGCGATCGATGTCTCCCAGAATTTGCCGCGCTTGCCGCACGCCGGCCTCGGTGAGGATGTACACACGGATTTTTCGCCGTTGCCCACGCAGGCGAGTGTCCCGCGAATCCGCGAGGCCTTCGTCTTGGAGGGCCTTCAGCGTCCGAGGAACATGGCTGCGGAGGAGCCGAGCCCCTTCCGAGATTCCGGCCTGGGTCGACTCCCGCCCCGGTTCCGAGACGTTCCAGAATCCGTGGAGATGGACGAGGACGCGCTCGGCCGCGGTGAGCTCCACCCGGTTCCGATGCGGTCCCGTTTACTTAAGCGTGCATCCCATGATTCTCACGCTATCATGCGGGCTCGTCGTGGGCGAGGGAGGACGACAATTCGCGGAAGGCCCTGGCTTGGGCCAGAAGGTCCTTCGCCTTTTGCTCGGCCGTTTTCACGGCGTCGGCGCCGGCGACCCATCGTCGCGGCGGGGGCGACTGGCGCGCGATCTGCACAAGGCCCGCGGCGAGCTTGGCGGGGTCGCCGACCTGCTGACCGCTTTGGCTCGTCCACCAGGTTTGCAGCTGCTTCCTCCGTTCTTCGTAGTCCGGGATAGAGAGCGACCCGAAAGTCATCGACTTGTCTGAGATGAGTTGCGTTCGGAAGAAGCCCGGGTTGACGAGGGTCGTGTTGATGCCGAACGGCGCAATCTCGGGTTGCAGAGACTCGGTCCAGCCTTCGACGCCGAATTTTGCGGCGGCGTAGGCGGAGCAGAACTCGAACCCGACGAGACCCGCGCTTGATGATATCGTGATGATGTGGCCCGAGCCCTGCTTGCGCATGACGGGCAACACGGCGCGGGTGACGTTCATCGGGCCGATGAGGTTGGCGGCGAGCTGCTTCTCGATGTCTTCGGGCGACAGTTCCTCGAAGAAGCCGGCAAAGAAGTTGCCTGCGTTGTTCACCAAGATGTCGATCCGGCCGAACCGGTCGACGGCAGCCCGCGAAGCGGCCTCTGCGTCGGCAAGGCGGGTGACGTCCAATTTGACGACCAGCAAGTCACTCGACTTGCCCACGGCCTTCTCGACCGCTTTGGTGTCCCGACCCGTGGCGACCACGGCATCGCCCGCGGCCAAAGCCGCCTTCGCGATATCGACGCCCATGCCACGGCCGGCGCCGGTGACAAGCCAAATTTTCTTTCCGGTCGTCCGCGGGTGCTCTTCCCTTTGCTTCATAATGGCATCTCCACCGGCATGAAATTGCCTCCATAAGAGGGGCCCCTTCTTGAAGTGGCCACCACGCCATAGGGTCGTTCGGCTAAAGACCCCGGAAACCGCCCATTTCGAGCCTCAATTCCCTCCATGAGTGAGAATCAGACTTTGTGGTCGTGGTAACTACCGCGAACACTTTATATATCGTCGGCTCGGGTGCAAGTCTACATCCCGAAGCCCACCGGGAGGCCAATCCATGAAAGTGATCCTGCGCGAAGACGAGTCGGGTGTGTCGGAAGTCATCGGCACGATCCTGATCCTGGCAATGACGGTCGTCCTGTTCTCGACCATCATCATCTGGGTCACGAACATCCCCACTCCGACCGCACAGTCACGTTTGGACATGGAATCCACGATGAATCCGGTCATTGTCGGGGGCGTCGAGGTCGGCGTGAATATCACGGTCCGGCATCTGGGCGGCGACCGCTTGGATCCCGTGGCGACCCGGATCTACGTGACGTCGGCGCGCGGCAATAACCCGCTCGTGACCGACGTCGTGACGCTGCATCCCTATAACGGCGCTCTCTCGCCCGCGAGCGGGCTCGTGGACGGCAGCGACAGCGTCTGGGATGCCGGCGAGCGATGGGCGTACAAGAGCTTCTCTCTCCGATCGACCGACGCGATCACGATCACAGTGGCGGACCTCACGAAGAGCGTGGTCGAATGGAGGTCCGCGATCAACGCATCCTCGGGAGCGCGACCCCCGGTCTTCGTGGAGAAGTGGGCCGACGGCATTCCTTCCACGTCCGGGATCGATCCCGTGAACGAACATCTCGGCTTCGCGATCTACGCGCAAGTCGTGGATCCCGACAGCGACCTGAATCCGAACTCGGTGTACGCGACGCTCTCGATTTGGTTCGGGACCGGCAATGCGTGCGAGCAACCCCAGAAGATGCGGGACGACGGGATCGCGCCGGACCGAGTGGCGGGCGACGGGATCTTCTCGTTTGGCTCGAGTGTCTGCGTAAATCCACCGTTCCCGAACCTCAACTGGGACGGGTCCATCATCCTGTTGAACGCGACGGATATAAAGGGCAACGCGGCGAACTCCCGACTCGTCTTGACGGTGGAGCAACCGGTCGGTGGCGGGGGAAGCTCCTCGTCGACCCCTTGGCAGTACATCGGTTTCGTCCAAGTGATTCCGAGTGGATTCTGGGTGACGAATCTCAACAACCCGTACAACTCGGCCACCACGTTCTCCCCCTATCGAGCGACGCGGGCCCAGTTCAACAATCTGGGCGGAGAGCTGTTCCACCTGAAGATGTCGGATCACGGGAACCGAACGATCTTCTTTGACGGCTTCACCGCGATCACCTTCGAAGGAACCAGCGGAGGGGCGGCGCCCCTGTGCTCCGCCACGGTGGGTACTCCCTGCTCCACGTTCATCGTGAAGCCGGTCGATCCGACCAAGGCGGCGAACGCTGGCGGGCTCGTCGTGTACCCGGGGAGCGCGGTCACCCCGACCACCTTCGCCTATGCGGCCGTGGTCGACATCAACCCGTCGAACCAGGACGGGGGAGGCCTGCCTTCGGAGATCTTCCTCGCAGCGAAGAACCCGTTCCAAATCAACTGGCCCCAGCCCTTCACGAACGCGGGCACCTACAAGGTGACGATCATTGTGTCCGGCATTGCAGGCCCCGCGGGCATGACGTACGGGGCGATCCTCACCCGGTGGGGAGCCACCTACAACCCGTACGACCACCTGAACGACGCGGACCTCACGACGCGTACGCTGTGGTACTCGCAACTGATTGACTACGCCAGCATCGCCGTTTACACCTGAACGGGATCGGCCTCTTCGGTCCGCGGAACCGCGGGTGAGGCGGAAGGCAGGCGTAGCGTCCCGCCGGTCGGGCTAGCCTTGGAGCGCGAGCCGCACTCCCACGGCGCGCTCCACCTCGATCACGGCGAGCACCGAGTCGTGCGATGCCGCAATCTGTCGCAAGCGGCCTGCCATGAATGTCTCACGGCGACTCTGGAGGCGGGCGAACCCGGGTGACCCGTTCACCTCGGCGTCCCATTCGAGCACGAAATCTCTCGGGTTCGTGGCCCGGAATCGTTTTTTCGTGAGCCGTTTCTCCAACCGCCCCTGGAATACGACCTCAAGGCCCGACACACAGTCCACGTAGCTCTCCGTGTACGTGACCTCGTCCATGTCGACGGCTTCGATGGGCACGCCGCGCGCGTCCGCCGCCTTGATGGCTTCGGAGAAACACGGCGGGGGTTTGATCGCCGGCTCCCATGCGGAGAGCCCGGCGACGTAGATTTCCTCCTCGAAATTCTCGGCACTGAGCGGACCCCCGTCGTACGATCGGAGGGTGATGAGTTCCTCGGGTCCGATCGAAATGCCGATCGCGGCAGGTCGGGTCGATTCGATCGCCCGACGCACGGTTTCAGCTTCGGAAGGGAGCCCTCGCACCACGGGGAGCAAACGGATGGTGGCGCGGTCCAATTGGACCTCGTCCATCAACCCTTCCTCTCGGAGATCATCTCCTCCACGTCATCGGAGTCCTTCGCGCGGCGCAGCTCCTCGCGCGCGATCACCGGCACGCCGCGGATGCTCATGCGAGCACGGCGAACGACGAACATCACGGAATCCTTCTCGACCACGCGACTGATGTTCGACACGATGTCCGCCTTCCGATCGAGTGCGCTACCGACTCCACCGACGCCGGTCAACAACGTCGTCGCCTCTCGTTTCGAGAGGGCATCGAAGGGACTCCGGATGGTGGGCAGAACGTCGTAGCCGAGACGTTGAAGACGCTGGAAGAGCTCTCGTTCGAATCCCTCGAGGCGAGGGGCGGGATCTCGGGTCGACGCCGCATCGTCGACGAAGGCAAACGGGTCCACCGGGAGGGCCAGGGACTCGCTCAACACGTCCTCGAGGCGCATCGCCACATCGAGCGTCGCGGCCATTCCCTCGAGGTACATTTGGATCGTCCGGCGCGAGACGCCCGCGATCTCCGCGAGCGCTCCGAGAGACAGGCCTCGTTCGTCACGCATCCGACGCAACGCCGTCGCATCGAGCCGGACGTAGAGGCCCCCCGGCGCAGAGAAGAGGAAGGGCGGGACGCCCTCCTCGAGGAATTCATGGAGCGTGCTCCGACAGAGGATCGGCACCCCGAACCGACTGTAGATCACTCCGTCCTCCAGGGCGCCGGTGCCACTGCGCTCGCCGACGACGAGGGGCGAGCCGTCGAGCGTCCGCGCGATCGCCTTGAGTTCCTGGGCGGTCTCCTTGCTCAGCGCGTCCACGTTCTGGAAGACCTTCACGATCAACAGGGTGTCATCGCGTCGCGCGACCATGTCGAAGCAGAGGCCGCGCTCCCCGTGAGGTCGGGAAAGGAAGAAGCCCGTCTTCGCGAGGGCCTCCCGCGTCTCCTTCACAATCGCGTCGCGCTTCACGGGTCATTCATCGTTTAAGCTTCTATATAAACGCCATGGAACGAGGTTTTCGGAGCCGGCGGATCACGTCGACAGTCGAACCCTTTATCGCGGGGCCATGCTTCGCCGGTCCCGCATGCCGGGGGCGTTGTCCGAGGACCGCGTGATTGTCGACGACGCCACGGAAGCGAGTACACTGTACAACCGAGGGTACTTCGGGAGCCCGCGCTCCGGCGGGGGTCTCGAACTAGACCTGCTGGAGGCGGTCTACCTCGTCGAGGCGGAACGGCTCGAAGTGCGACGCGGAGGCCGGGCCGTTTCCGCGCGCGACCTGTTTCGGGCCGCGGGTGCCGCGGTTCCATCGTTCGAGATCCGGTACCTTGTCTACCGAGACCTCCGGCAGCGCGGATACATCGTGGAATCTCGGGATGGCTCGGTCGACTTCCAGGTGTATCCCCGGGGAGGCGCCCCGAAAAAGACGCCGAGCAAGTACTGGGTCCGCGCCCTGAGCGAGCGGGCCGTGTTCGACTTGGCGGAGCTCCTGGCGCGTGCCGAAGAAGCGGCCGCGGTCCGCAAGACCCTGCTGTTGGGCCTCGTCGACGAGGAGAGCGACCTCACCTATTATGGCGTCCGGGAGGCCCACCCCCGCGGCCATCGGCCGATGGGCACGCCGAAGGAACGGGTCGTTGTGCACTTCCTCGGAGACCGCGCCGTCGTGATCGACGAGGCGCAGGCTCGTGCCCTCCATGAGGCCGGGTTTTTCGGCAAGATGATCGGACGTCGGCTGCAGCTCAGCCTCTTGGAGACCGCATACCTCCTGAAGGGAGGATTCGCGGAGGTCCGCAATTCGGACACGGACCGGCCGATCCGGCTCGCACGTCTCACGAAGGAAGCGAAGGCGATCCAGCCGGACTTCGACCTCCGCCTTCGCGCATACGAGGACCTGACGGGTCGCGGTGTGATCTCCAAGACGGGCTTCAAGTACGGTTCCCACTTCCGTGCGTACGAAGGGGATCCGGAGGCGCACCATGCGAAGTACCTCGTCCACGTGGTCCCGAAGGGCCATCGAGGGGCCTGGCCGGAGATTAGCCGCGCCGTGCGCCTCGCTCATGGGGTGAAGAAGCAGATCCTATTCGGCGAGGTCGGTGACACCGTTCGCTATGTGAAACTGGAGCGGGTCCGTCCGTGAGGAACGCAGTCGCTCCGGTCCATACCTCTACTTAGCGGTAGATTCGCCTTTCCGTTGTGCCTCAGTGCGCAAGAACCTTCTTCTTCCGCCCCTATGGGCGGCCCGTGGAGCTGCGCATCGGGTGTGTCGGCTACTCGTACGACTTCTGGGTGGGCCCGTTTTATCCGCGCCACACGCCGCAGACCGACTTCCTCCGGCTCTTCAGCAAGGTGTTCGACCTTGTGGAGATTGACTCCACGTTCTACACGATCCCGTCGCCGGAAACGATCCGATCGTGGCGGGACTCCGTTCCCGATTCGTTCCTGTTCGCCGCGAAGTTCCCCCGCTTCATCACCCACGAGAATGCGCTCCGTCCGACCCGCGAGTCGCTCGATCGTTTCTTCCGGTCCATCGGAGAACTCCGCGCGAAGGTCGCGACGCTCTTGGTCCAGCTCCCGCCGTTCTTGCACTACGACGACGGCCGGGATCGCCTCTTTGCCTTCCTCGATGCGGCGCCTCGGGATTATCGGTATGCGGTCGAGTTCCGCCACAATTCTTGGATGCGACCGGAGGTCTTCGAGGGATTGCGACGGCGGGAGGTCGCGCTCGTCTGGAACGAGGTCCAGTACCTGAACACGACCCCGGAAATCACGGCGGATTTCGTCTACCTCCGGTTCATCGGCGATCGCTCTCTAAGCGATCTCGGCCGCGTCCAGATTGACCGCACCGCGGAGATGGAGAAGTGGGCCGGTCGACTCCGGTCCGTGGAGGACCGGGTCGCCCGCGCGTATGTCCTGTTCAACAATCACTTCGCGGGCTTTGGTCCGGCGTGCGCCGACCAGTTCCGGCGGATCCTCGGCCTCCCGGGCGTGGACTTTGCCGCGATTCACACACCGGAGCGCGGTCAGAAACGGCTCCTCGAGTTCGGTGACGCCGGTTCATGATGGATGGGACGAGGTCCAAGTCTCGACCCACTGCGGGAGTCCCGCCAGGTTGCGGAGCGTGGCCGCCACGTAAGAGGGCATCGCGTCCGGACGGTGCGCGCTTTTCCGATCCAGGAGGAGGGCCACGATGCCCACGGATGCCGCCGCTTCGAGGTAATCGAGGCGGTCATCCACCAAGACACAGTCTGTGGCGGTCGTTCCGACGAACCGCGGAACGTCGGCCCAATACGCCGGCCGGCTCTTGTGCGAATGTTGGGAGTGGCCGCTGAAGATCCCGTCGATGAGGCCGTCGAGGCCGGCGCCCCGAAGGGCCGCTTCGTTCGTCTCGCTCCCTCCCGTGGCGACGTATACACGATGTCCCATCGCGCGAAGCCGCTCGATGGAGGATCGCGCGTCCGGATACCTCGCGTTCACGCCGGCCAAAGCTTCCCGTTCCAGTTCTCTAGAGAGTCCGAGCGGCTCCGCGGGCCTCGCGGCGGTGCCCACGCGTTCGAACATCTCGAGCAGATGCTGCGCGTCGAGCTCATCGACGACATCTCCATAACCGCGGCTTTCCCAGTCCGCCTCATTCGCCCGGCGCGTGTAGGTCACGAAGGCCTCGTCGTGCGCCTGTCGCCAGGCATCGGGCAAACCTCCGAAGCGCGCAGCCAGGAGATCCGCGAGCCGGTCCCGGTATCCGCGGAACGTCTTCTCGTGATCGAGGAGGACGCCGTAGAGGTCCAGCAGGACGTGCATCGCCGCATCTTCGGAGTTGGGGATTGCGCTTAAGTTTTGCGGAGGAAGCGGGAATAAGCCGCATTCCGATGTCCCGGCCGATGCAGCCGCCTTGGCCGTCGACCTTCAGCATCGTCGGCTTCGATCCAAAGACGAAGGACCTCGGCGTCGCGGTCGAATCGAAGTTCGTGGCCGTGGGTGCGGTCGTGCCCTTCGCACGGGCCGGAGTCGGCGCCGTCGCGACTCAGTCCTACGCCAACACGACCTACGGACCGAAGGCTCTCACGATGTTGAAGCAGGACGTCGCGCCAAAGGATGTCCTGCAACGTCTCGTCAAGTCCGACAAAGAGGGCGCGCAACGGCAAGCCGGCGTCGTGGACGCGAAGGGCCGGTCGGCTTCGTACACCGGGAAGGAGTGCTTCCCCTGGGCCGGCCATCTCGTCGGCCGGAATTACGCATGCCAAGGAAACCTCCTCGCGGGCGCGGATGTGGTGAAAGGGATGGGCCGCGCATTCGAAGCCACGCAGGGAGATCTTCCGGTCCGACTCCTCGCGGCGCTCAGCGCAGGTCAGCGAGCGGGAGGCGACAAACGGGGGCAGCAATCCGCGGCCCTCCTGGTCGTCCGCGACCGCGGAGGGTACGGTGGTTTCAACGACCGCTGGATCGACATCCGAATCGACGACCATCGGGAACCGATCGAGGAACTGATTCGGGTCTTCAACATCTACGATGTGACCTTGCTGAACCGCGAGGATCCGAAGGACGTGTTCCCTCTGAACGTGAGTGTGGTCCGCGAGCTCCAGGCCGGACTCGCCAGCCTCGGCTTCTATCACGGCTCGGCCTCCGGCAAATTGGATGCAAAGACGACGGCGGCGTTCGAGGCGTGGGCGTCGCTGAACAATTTCGAGAACAAGATTCGCACAGACGGGAAGGTGTGGGGAAGCGTCTTCCGCGCGTTCCGTGCCGCGGTGTCGCCGAAGGACTCTTGACGACGAGAAGCGAACCTGCCACACAGCCCGCGGCTCGATCACGATTTCGACGCAGGGAAGACGCGACGTCCGCCCATCCATGTCTCTCGCACCCGGCATCGGTCGATTGCCGTTGGATTGCGGAATGGATCTCCATCGAGGATGACGAAGTCCGCGAGCTTCCCAGCCCCCAACGTCCCCTTCTCATGTTCCTCGAAGGAAGCGTACGCCCCTCCCGCGGTGTAGGCTCGGAACGCCTCCTCCGGAGAGAGCCGCTGGTCTTCGAAGTATCCGTTCACCGCCCAGTGGATTCCGTACAGCGGCCCGTATGGCATTCCATCCGACCCGAAACAAAGTGGGATGCCGAGGCGCGCGATACGACGATACGGATTGTTCCGCGCCGTCCGAATCGGGCCGAGTCGGTTCTCGTACACGTCCCCGGGTCCGCTCCACTGTCCGATGAAGTTCGGTTGGCACGATGCGACGAGACCCGCCTCCTTCGTCCGCCGGAGCACGTCGTCGTCGGGTAGCTCGTAATGCTCGATTCGGTGCCGCAACGATTCTCGTGGATTTTCCTTTTCGATTCCGTCGAGTGTCTCCGAGACGAGGCGCACTGCGGCGTCCCCGATCGCATGGGTTGCGGTCTGGAGGCCCGCCTGATGGGCGGTCTCCAAAATGGCCCACAGCTCGGAGGGAGGATGGATCCACATGCCTCGTTCCTCGACCTGCGTTTCGTACGGCGAAGCGAGCGCCGCAGTCCGGGCCCCGAGGGATCCATCGGAAAAGACCTTGACGGCGCCCACGCGGAGCCACTCGTCTCCCAGTCCAGACTGGATTCCCCCTTGCGCTAGTGAGGCCGTCGCGGCCCCAGGGACCATCGCATACACACGTAGTTGGAACCGCCCCCTCCGGTGGGCTCGCTGGTAGGCCCGCCATGCGGAGATGGGGACGACATCGTGAATCGAAGTGATGCCGAGACGATGAGCCATCCGTGCCATCCGCGGGAGGTTCCGTTCGATGACGGCAGGCGGCGATGCGAATCGGTCGTGAAGTTCTGAGAAAGCGTCTTCCTTCAGGATTCCGGTCGGCCTCCCCGAGCCGTCGACCTCGAATCCACGGAGTCCGACGAGATCGCGCGCGCTTTCCAGAGCCCGGGAGTTCACGGAGCCGAGGTGGCAGTCGATGCGGCGTGCGACGACCGGGTGCTCCGTCGACACCCGGTCCAGATCTTCCCGGGTCGGGTACCTCGATTCCGTCCACTTCGCCTCGTCCCAGTCAATGCCGATCACCCATTGTCCCGGGGCCGTTTGCGCCGCGACCTTCCGCAATCGTTCAAGCGCCTCCTCGATGGAATGCGTCCCGTTGAGGCGAGTCCATCCGAGCTCGCCGGCGCTGTCGGCCAGGTGGGCGTGGGCGTCGATGAATCCGGGGACGACGACCCGACCGTGGAAATCGATCCGACGGGTCCGGCGATCCGCCCATCGTTCCGCTTCGACCTCCGTTCCGACGGCGACGATGCGATCGTCGCGGATCGCCATCGCCTTGGCCCAAGGTCGAACCCGAGCCGCGGTGAAGATTTTCCCGCCGACGAACACGAGGTCCGCCCCGCGGGCCATGGTCACGGCACGTCCCGCAATCCCTGGAGGCGGTCAATCGCCTCCTTCAACGTCTCGTCCCGTTTCGAGAACATGAACCGCACGAACCTTCGTCCGTCCTTCGGGTCTCCGTAGAAAGAGCCGCCCGGGACGACCGCGACTCGCAGACGCTCCACGAGGTGCATCGCGAACGCCCAATCGTCGTCGAAGGGGAAGCGCCCGAAGTTCGCCATCACGTAGTACGCGCCTCGCGGCGGGCGGCAATCCAGGCCCGCCTTCTGAAGACCTCGGACGAAGTCATCTCGCTTCTGTTGGTACATCGATGCCAGGTGTTGATAATACGACTCAGGCAGAGCCAGTGCCGCGGCCGCCGCGATCTGCAACGGATGCGGCGCGCCGACGGTAAGGAAGTCGTGCGTCCGCCGCATCGCATTCGCGAGGGTCTTGGGAGCGATCGCCCAGCCGACGCGCCAGCCCGTCGCACTGTACGTCTTCGAGATGCCGTTGATCGTGATCGTCCGGTCCGCCATGTCGCCGATCGTTGCGAGGGAGATGTGCTTCGCCCCGTCGAAGACGATATGCTCGTAGATTTCGTCCGTGACCGCGACGACGTCCCGGTCGGTGCACAGGTCGGCGATCACCTTGAGCTCGTCGCGGTCGAAGACCTTCCCGGTCGGGTTGTTCGGTGTGTTCAGAATCAGGACCTTCGTGCGGTTCGTGAACGCGGACTTGAGATCCTCCTCGTCGACCGACCAGTCCGGCCACTGCATGCGGACGTATCGCGGTCGCGCGCCGCTGACGATCGCGTCGGGCCCGTAGTTCTCGTAGAACGGTTCGAAGATCACGGCTTCGTCGCCCGGGTTGATCAGGGAGAGCATGGCGGCCATCATTGCTTCCGTCGCGCCGCACGTGACGACGGGGTTCGCCTCCGAATCCGCGTCGATTCCATTGAACGTCTTCGCGCGCCGGGCGATCGCGTCCCGGAGCTCTCGAGCCCCCCACGTGATCGCGTATTGATTGTACCCCGCGTCGAGCGCGTGCTTCGCCGCTTCCGTGAGTTCCCGCGGGGGATCGAAATCCGGGTACCCTTGGGACAAATTGATCGCATCGTGGAGCGCCGCGATGCGCGTCATTTCTCGGATCACGGATTCAGGGAACTTCTGTACGCGGTCGGAAAGTCGAGGGTCGTCGATCGCCAGGTCGTCACGGCTTCCGCCCCCGGATTCGGTGATGCGTCTCCCTCTCGGCGCGGGAAGGAAGAGACGCGCAAAAACCTGTCGGGCGACCATTAAGAATGGGCATCGCCATCCTCGCGGGGAGGTCCCATCCATGTCGGAACGATTCTTCGATTACTGGCGAATCGATGTGTTCACGGACACGCCGCTCACCGGGAATCCGCTCGTCGTGTTCCCGCGGGCCACGGGCCTCTCGCCGGCCGAGATGCTCGGGATCGCGCGCGAGATGAACATTTCCGAGACCACGTTCATCTTCCCGGCGAATAACCCCTCCGCAAACTATCGGAACCGGATTTTCACGCCGGGCGGAGAGATCCCGTTTGCGGGACACCCTTCGATCGGGACCGCCTACGTCGCGGCCCAGGAAGGGCTCGTCCCCCACCCGGACGGCTCCTCCGTGATCTACCAGGAATTGGAGATCGGTGTCTTGCCCCTCGAGCTGATCTGTGAGGGCGGGCAAGTGAAGAGGGTGATCATGACCCAGGGCGAGCCGTCGCTCGGCGCCGAGCTGAAGAACGTCGAGCCTCTCGCAGGCGCACTCGGGGTCCGCACGAAGGACGTCGGCTTGAAAGCCCTCGTCCCTCAGGTCGCGGCGACCGGGATCCAGTCTCTCCAAGTGCCGATGCGGTCTCTCGATGTCGTGAAGGGCTTGGATCCAGACCTCCGCGCGCTTCGCAAGGTCCTGTCGAAGTTCGGAGAGAAGGTCGTGTGTTACACGTTCGCCCTCGAGGCCGTCGCGCCGGATGCGGCGGTCCACGCGCGCAGCTTTGTGCCCGATCTCGGGATTGAGGACCCGGCCACGGGAAGCGCCGCCGGCGCCTGCGGTGCCTACCTCGCGGCGAATGGAAAACTGCCGGCCCCGACCTTCATCGTCGAACAGGGAATGGAGATGCATCATGCGAGCCGGATTGAGGTCAGCGTGGAGATGGAAGGCGGCAAGCCGAAGGTCATCCGCGTCGGAGGCCAGATTGCGCCGCTCATCCGCGGAACCCTGCGTCTTCCCTAAGGCCGGGGGGCCGGAGACCTGCCGCTTGGCGAGTACCTCTGAGTCGACATAGGCCGCGGATTGGGATCGGTTGATCATCCCCATCGTCCAGGACGGTCCCGAAAGGCTTTCCTTGCGGGCTTCGTCTCGCCCTCGGATGTCGGCGGCGGCCGAGGCCCCATTTGTGTACGCGTTTGCCGGGCTCCTCGTGGCAGGGTCCGTGGTCCTCCTCTTCATCCCGCTTCTCCTGCACGTTCGGCTGTATTTGGCAAGCCGTGCGGTCTTGGCGGTCGTAATCGGAGGGCTGCTTGCGGTGGGTGCCGGCGCGGTGTTGTTGGTGACGTACGCGGTGTCGAGCCCGGCGGATTTCATCCCAGTCGCCGCGGTCACTGCGGTGCTCCGACTCGCTTCGCCCACGTTATTGTACCGCGGGATTCGAAATCGGTTCGAGGGGAACCGGGCGTGGTCGGGAATTCGGCTCCTGGTCGCCGGGGCCTTCGTGGCCTTCGCCGCCCTCCTCGTTTACAACTTGGCCAACGTCCTTCTCGGGAACCGGCCCTCGGACGTCGCGGGACTCAGCGAACAACTCGCGATGGCCCTCGGCGCCTCCCTGTTGATCGCGCGGACGGGATTCCGCTTCCGGCCGCGCCTCACCGTGGAGCTTTGGCCAATCTGGATTGCCGCCACCGTGTTCGCGCTCGCGTTCGTGGTCGTCGCACCGTATGCCTTCCCGGCGTTCGAAGTCGTTTATCAGGTGTCGGGCCTCGCGGGGTGGATCGTCGGCGCATCCATCGTGATCCGAGTGGAATGAAGGCGAACGGCCGTCGGCGTTGGGTGGACTAGAGTTCCACTTTGATGCCGAGCTTCTCGGTCAGTTCCTTGTAGCGGTTCCGGATCGTGACTTCCGTGACGCCGGCGACGTCCGCGACTTCCCGTTGCGTCCGTCGTTCGTTGCACAGGATCGACGCGATATAGATCGCGGCAGCCGCCACACCCGTCGGGCCGCGGCCCGAGGTGAGTTCTTTGTCCTGGGCGTCCTTCAGAATCTCGACCGCGCGGGACTGGACCTCGCCGCTCAGCTTGAGCTCCGAGCAGAAGCGGGACACGTAGTCCTGCGGTTTCGTCGGCATCAGCTTCAACTTCAGTTCCCTCGTCATGAACCGGTACGTCCGGCCGATCTCCTTCCGCCCCACACGAGACGAGTTCGCGATCTCGTCGAGCGTCCGCGGGACGTTGCACTGGCGGCACGCCGCATAGAGGGAGGCCGCGACCACGCCTTCGATCGAGCGACCGCGGATCAGGTTCTTGTTCACGGCCTTTCGATACACCATCGCGGCGGTCTCGCGGACGTTACGCGGCAGGCCCATCCCACTGGCCATCCGATCGAGCTCACTCAGGGCGAAGGCGAGATTCCGCTCCGTCGCGTTGCTCACGCGAATGCGCCGTTGCCACTTTCGAAGTCGATAGAGCTGGGCGCGGTTTCGAGTGGGAATCGACTTCCCGTAGGAATCTTTGTTCTTCCACCCGATCGTCGTCGACAGGCCTTTGTCGTGGATCGTGTAGGTCATCGGAGCACCGGTGCGGGCTCGCTTCTCGCCCTGCTCCACGTCGAAGGCCCTCCATTCCGGGCCTTGATCGATCATCTGGTCGGTGAGCACGAGGCCGCACTCCTCGCAGATCAGCTCTCCGCGTTCGTAGTCGAACGAGAGGTGCCCCGAATTGCACTCCGGACATCTAGTGACTTCTTCGGCCTCTTCGATCTTCTTGGTTGGCATGGTTTCCCTCATCAACGAAGACGTCGGCTCCGATCAGGGACAGAGAGGC
>VBMN01000002.1 GCA_005878385.1 Methanobacteriota archaeon | reverse complement strand
CGCGATGGACTCCCGGACCTTATGCGTTTGGACCCGGGCACATCCTTATGCGGACGGTCGGGACTCGCCGACGCGGTGTCCCGATCTCGCCGAGCATGATTTCCGGGCGGATGGTGGAATATGCCGGATTTTCGGAATCGGTGCCTGCGTACCTCGCGCGTCCGTCGGACGATCACGTCCGCCCCGAAGTGGTCGTGATTCATGCACTCTTCGGTTTGGTCGATCACACAAAGGACGTCGCGGACCGCGTCGCCCGGGAGGGCTATGTGGCCCTCGCCCCGAACCTGTTCGGCACGACCGAGCTCGCCGGCGTCTTGACCCCGGAGAACGTCCAAAAGGCCATGCGCCTTCTCTTTCGACTGCCCCGCCGCGATCCGGAACTCGCTCGGGAGGAAATCGCGAAACTCCCCGAAACGGAACGGTCGATCGTTGGTCCCACGGTCGAGAAGCTGCTGGGCGGCCTGCCAAAGGATCGGTTCGTGAAGGACCTCGTCGCGGCGGTCGACTACTTGGGGACGCTTCCCTCCGTGCGCCGAGACCGAATCGGTTCCGTGGGCTTCTGCTTCGGTGGCGGGTTGTCCGCGAGCCTCGCCTGCGAGACGAGCCTCCGTGCCTCTGTGATTTTCTATGGAGAGAACCCGTCGCCGATCGATCGCGTTCGGAGCATCGATGGCGCGATTCTCGGTTTGTATGGGGCAGACGACACACGGATCAATGCGGACCTCGACAAGCTCGTCAAGGCGATGACGGAGTACAAGAAGGATTTCGAGATGCGTATTTACCCAGGTGCGCCCCACAATTTCTTCGACGACACGAACGGAACCACATATCGTGAGGCGGCGGCGAAGGACGCGTGGGACCGCGTGTTGCGGTTCTATCGGCGCACCCTGATGGCTTGACCTCACTTCCGGTACGAGGGATGCTCCGTCTTCGTCCGCTCCTTCTTCTGCGACCAGACCGCCGCCTGGTACAGGAGGGACGAGAGTCGGTTCATGTATCGAAGGAGGTCCGGGTTCAGAGTCTCCTGCCGATTCAGGGAGACGACGCGCCGCTCGGCACGGCGTGCGACGGTACGCGCCCAATGGAGCCGCACCAGGCCCTCGGAACCGCGGGGGAGGATGAACTCCGTGACGCGGCCCACGTCGAAGCTTTCGATGCCCGCCTCGAGGCGAGCGATGTGTTCCTTCTCGATCCGCGGCACCTTCGTCCCTTCCGCGGCGCGCGTCATCGCGAGTTCCGCTCCGACGGTGAAGAGATCATCCTGGATCTTCAGGAGCAAATCGCGGACCCGTTCTTCCCTCTGGGCCACGATTGCGAGGCCCAGGACGGCGTTCAATTCGTCGACGGCACCCATGGCCTCCACGCGAGGGTCGTCCTTCGAGACTCGCTGGGGTCCGAGGAGGCCTGTCTCGCCGGCGTCCCCGGATCGCGTGTAGAGCTTCGCCATCATCCCACCCAAGGCTGCGCATCCGTTGGCGCCGGGAGTTTCAAAAAGATGTTCGGATGGAGGATGTGCGCAAGGATCTCGAGCGGCGAGCGCGATCATTTCGGGAACCCAGTGACCGCCAATGAATAGGGGGTCAAGCCATTCGAGACACACCGTTCTCGGATGATCATCGGCCAAGGCGGCTTGGCGGGCGATTCGTTCGATTCGCCGCCGCAGCCCATCCACGACGTTCGCCGCGCGGTCCCCGATATCACAGGTACGACCGATCTGTTCGATGTTATTCAGGACGTCGCTCAGGTGGTGCGGGTCGAGCGACACGATCTCAGGTTGTCGTGGCAGGTGTCGCGCCACATCCTCGACGTCCCCGAGGGTCGGGGCGCACACGTCACAAAGCCCCTGGGTCAGGATCAGGTCCGGATCCGCGGAGCGAAGGGCAAGGACGTCGACTTGGTAAAGGGCGCCTGCCGAAGCGAGCCGTTCCCCGACCATGCGGCTCGTCTCGCCGCTCGACCTGCCCTCGTATTGGAGGAGAGAGCGGCTCACAATGCGTTTCGTGCGCGCCGCGGCCGGATGGTCACACTCCGGCGAGACGCCGACGAGGTCCTCTCCGAGGCCGAGCGCGTAGCAGATCTCGGTCGCCGCAGGGAGAAGGGAGACAATCCGCATGCGCTCGGCGGTTGGATACACTGCAGTCCTCTAAAAGCATTGTTCAAGTCCACTCCTCCTCTCGGTCCAGGAGGGATGACCCAACGCCTTCTGGAGAAGAACATCGGCCGTGTCGTTCGAAGCTGGTCGCGTCGGATTCCAAAATGGAAAGAGGGTCGGGGGCTACCCGACCGTGTTCACGAATGGACGGTGCTCGAATCGCTTCGAATCGGCCGTCACGATGCCGTGCTCGATGACGGACTTCCCGCCGTTCACGCCCTCGATCGCCTGGGTCACCAGAGCAATCGCCGCTTCCACGGAAATGTCCGGACGGTAGCCCTTCACGATCGTCTCCAAGGCTTCGTCCGAAGACTGCCCAATCGAGAAGGCGGAACCCTTGAAGGTCGTCCCGCTCGGGTCCACTTGAACCAGCTGGACGCCGAGGTGATCGATACCCGCCAGGAGTACGGATGCGCCGAATGGACGGACGGCGTACATCGTGAATTCATGCAGGTATTCCGACAGGTTCCGTGAGAGGGTGCCTACATCGATTGGCTCGTCGTAGACGATCCGATGCCGCTGGGCGGCGACCCGCACCTGGTCCAGGAGCGTCGTCACGTCGCCGATGTAGCCGCTCCCGGTCGCCCCGATGTGGTCGTCGACGACGAACACCTTCTCGGCGGGCTCCATGAGCGGCCGGGTGGGCTTCACCTGACTCGACAGCAGGGCGAAGTCTTTCGTCTTCAGCCCGAGGGTCGTCGAGCCGCGACTCACCGCCTGGAGGGCGTAGTCGACTTGGACGAGCCGGCCTTCCTGGTTGTAGAAGAACGGCATCCGACCCATTTCCGTCGCCATCTCAGTTCGCCTCCAGGGAATGGCCGTTCGGGATCGCGAGGACGTCCACGCCGTTCCCGCTCCCCGGATCACGTTCCATGGCCGCGCGGACCGCGGCCTCCGCGAGCTTCCTCGCCTCATCGAGTGAGAATTCCTTTCGGAACCCTTGCTCGAGCACGCCGTATGCGATCGGCGAGCCGCTCCCCGAGGACATGAAGTCCTCCGAGGTGATCGCCCCGCTCATGTCGCTCGTGTACACGTGGGCCCCTTCGCCGTCGACTCCTGCGACGACGAGCTCCACGTAGAACGGGTTGTACGACTTCATGCTCGAGTACACAATGTTCGAGATCAGTTTCGCGCTTTCCTTTACGGACAACGGGTAGCCGCGACGCAACGCGAGCAGCCGACGTTCGGCCTTCGCGAGGTTCACGAGGTACTCCGCGTCCGACATTGCCCCGGCGATCGCCACCGCGGTTGCGCCATCGAGGGAGAAGATCTTCTGGACCACCTTGGATCCGACGAAGAACCCCTTCGAGGCGCGCTTGTCCGCCGCGAGGACGACGCCGTCCTTGCTTCTTATTCCGACCGTTGTGGTCATGTCGAACCTCGCGGACTCTATATCGACAGTTGGGTATGTTGACTCGAAATCGTTCGAGCAGGTCACAAAAAACGCATTGCTCTAGTCGGAGGAACGCCGCGGCTTGCGGTCCTGAGTTTCGTGTCCGATTTCGACAAGTCAGCCGCTCAAACCGGCGTAGCTCGTCCCTGAGACCTCGCGGACAATGTGTTGGAACAGCTGGTGACCCAAGCGGGCCGCGTCGTCCAACCGATCCGAAGAGAGGACCTTCGCAATCACGACGAGGTGGCCCGGCCGAATCAGCGTCTCCAGGCGAATCGAATCGTCCTCGAGGGCCCAAGCGAGTCGCACTCCGTCGGCGGATTCGGAAAGACCGTACCATCGCAGCGGTCCAATCCAGCTGCCGTGCACGGCCTGCACGAGAGCCCGCAAGTCTAGATCCGCGGGGAGGTAGGTCTGCAGAATGGTCACGCCATGCTCCTCCGACCGCAGCCCGCCGGGGCTGAACACACTCAGCGCCCGCGATGTGACGCGATATCCGAGTTCGGTCCGTTCCACCAGGTTGTCCTCCGCGAGGCGATGGAGCGCGCGGGACAATTGTTCCGGATGGATGCCGAGCCGGCGCCGAAGGCCCTGAAACGCAACTCGAGAGGCGGGGTCCTGGGACAAGAACTCCAGGACTTCGCGGTCGTGCTCTCGCAGGTCGAGCGACTCGGGCTCGATTCGAGGTCCGCTACCTTCTGGCACCATCGACGGCCGCTCACGACGTCGGCGACGGATAAATCTGCGTCAGCCAGAATCGAGGGGGAGAAAGACAATGACCACTCGGCGGTCGAACCGCTTTCTCAGGCCGCCAACGCCCCTTTCCGGATGATCGGACGGCCATCGATCGTGACGGTCGCGCCGGTGAGACTCGCGCCCAGGTAGAAGTCCGTCTTATTCTTCCCGCCGGGGACCTCGTCGTTCGCTCCGACAGCGACGTACACGCTTCCGGCAACGATGGCGTCTTGGAGGAACCCGGACCGCGCCTTCGGATTCAATCCAATGTCGAGGTATCCAAGGAGGTCCTTCGGTCCCTTCGCCTCTTCCCACTCGGACCGGATGAGATCCTCGTTCTCCGACGCGGAGAATTTCACCATCCGGCCCCCATCGAAAGCGACTCGGACGTCGCGGATCCATCGGCCGAGCCAGGCGATGGGCCGGTCGAAGACAATCGTTCCGTCCCCGGACTTCTCATCGGGGACGACGAACGCTTCACCCGCGGGAATGTTAGCCATATTCTCTCCGACGTCAAGATCCTCCTTTGTAACGATGCCGTCCTCGATCCCCGCAGGTTTCCCGACGAGGTCGCACGAGAACCGCGTTCCATTGGGATGCGTGATCTCGAGCCGCCCCTTCTTCGCCAGCGCACGCGTCACCTTGCGCCCCGCACGAACAATCTGCTGACCGTCTACGGAGCTCGCCTCAAGCACCATCGCTCGCCACTCCGGGAGGTCGAATCCGTATGAACGAGCGCGGGGCTCGGTCACGTACCCCAGACCGAGTCGGGCGCCGCGCAGCCGGTTCCGCTTCGCGCGGCGGTACCACTCGTCGTTGTACGCGGTCGCCGCGCTGTATTTCTTCCCCGTCTCTCGGATTTTCGTGATGTCCGAAGGGCCAGGGATGAAGACGTACCCATCCGCCTCCGCCATCGCCTTCCATTCGTGACTTCCGACTTGTCCGAGTTTCGATTCCGGAAGTGTGCTAATGGACTTCCAGTAGGTGTCCTCGTCTTCAAAGAAGAGCAGCGGACGGGCTCCAGCGGCCCGGACCTGGTACACGATCTCTGTCGCGATCGGGAGCCCGTGGTTCCACGTTTCGACGATCACGTTCTCCTTCGGTTGAATGTGCAAGGTCCTTCGGATCACGTTCTTCGCCAAGGCTTCGTATTCGGACATGGAGACTCCCTGGTGCCCGCGAAGCCACCAAGCGGATAAAAACATACTCCCACCCGCGGGGGAAGGGGCATAGCGCGGTCGATTCATCCGGCGCGGGTCGAAGATGGCAAGGAGACCGCAGCGAGATTTGTTGACGCCGAGGCTGTCCACCCTCTATCTGTTGGCGGACAGTCTGGTTCCTTCACTCGAGGTTCCGTCAGATACGGACGGGTTCTACCGGAGGCCTGGCGCACGGCGCGGCGGCTAGGGTGGATTCATCCGAGTGACGTCCGCGGGCGCGATCATCTCGTCCTGAAGGCTATCGACTTGGAGGGTGGAATGGGTAATCTGGAAACGGTCTCGCAACCGCTGTTGGACTGCCTCCACGATCCGCGCCGCTTCCTGAACGGTCGCGTTCCCCGCCACGGAGAGATGGCCGGTGAGAACGACGAGGCCGGAGGTGACCGTCCACACGTGTAGGTCATGGACGCCGCGGACGGCGGGGATCGACCGAATCGCCTCCGCGACCTCCTCTGGCCGAAGGTCCGCGGGAGTGCCTTCGAGGATGATCCGGGCGGAGTCCCGAAGGAGGCGTACCGTGCTCGCCCCGATGAGGACGACGATGAACAGAGCGATCAGCGTGTCCACCAGGACGAAGCGAGTGACCGCGATCAGGACTGCCCCCGCGACGACGCCGACGGACCCAAGCGTGTCCCCGTACGCATGGAGGAAGGCTCCGCGAATGTTGATGTTCCTTTGGGCCGAGCGTCCGAGGAGGGACACGATTGTGAGATTCGCCGCGAGGCCCGCCAGTCCGATGGCGAACATCGTCTCTCCCTGCACGGCCTGAGGATGGGCGATCCGACCGTAGACCGCGAGGGCCAGTGAGGAAGCGATCGCCGCGAGGAGCACCGCATTCACAAAGGCCGCGAGGACCTCAATCCGATGGTATCCGAACGACATCTGTGGCGTGTGCGGCCGCCCGGCGATACGGAGGGCCGCGAGGCTCAGACCCAATGCAACCGCGTCCGTGCCGACATGCCCCGCATCCGTGAGGAGGGCGAGCGACCCGCTCCACAAACTCCCGAAGACTTCCACGAGGGCCGCGCTGATGGCGATTCCTAGGGCCGCGGCAAGACGGCGCTCCAACTTTAGACGCGGACCATGAACGCCCGTCGCCATTTCGGACTCACGAACGGCCTCGGGGGCATGAAGCTTGTCCGACCTGGTCAGCGGCATGAAAAGGGTCATGCCCTGCAGGATGCCCGCGGAACCCTTTAGGACGGGCCCTCCATCCAGACCGCGGTAGGGTCTGGCATCCTCTCGGGTCTTTCGCCTTTCCAGTTCGGGGTGGAATCGGCGGGAGCCGCCTGGTATCTGCTCGGGCTTTTCGTCTACGCCATCGCCACGGCCACCCTCCTCCCGACTCCCGTCGAGGTCCTTCTACCGTTTCATCCGGAAGTCGATCTTGCCGCGAAGGCGATCGCGCTCGGAGCGGGGAAAGCGGTCGGTGCGATCGCGGTCTTCTACGTGGGCCACAAGGTGAATCCGTTCATCGAGCGGTGGATGGCCCGTCATCCCTTCGGGGCACGAATCCTGAAACTCTTGGAGACCTTTGTCCGGAAGACCGGATGGATCGGACTCACCGTCCTCCTAGCGATCCCGTTCATGAGCGACACGGCAGTGAATTACTTCTTCTCCTTGTTGAACGAGGAAGGGAGGGCGATCGGCCGCGGGCATTTCGTCGTCGCGAACTTGGTCGGAGGAATCGTCCGCACCTATCTGTTCCTGTGGCTTCTTCCCGGATGAGTCGCGATCCTACTTCGGGGCGATCCCCCGTTTCGTGGCGCGGGCGAACGCTTCGAGGAATCCCTGTGTCAAATCGCTCGCGGTGATGATTCCTTCTACTTTGTCGAGTCGCGTCACGACAAGCCAGCGGGTTTTTTTCTCGAGCATGACACGGGCGGCCGCACGAAGGGTCGTGAGCGGACTGACCGTCGCGACCGGGGAGGTCATGATGTCCCGGACCACCACCTTCGATGGGTTCTTTCCGGTCGAGGTGACCTTCCACAGAATGTCGCGATCCGTCACCAGACCGATCGGGCGGCCATACTTGACGACGACGAGGCCACCGATTTTCTTCACCGCCATCCGCTTGGCGGCATCGAGCACGGTCCGTTCCGGATCGATGACGATGACGCTCTTGGTCATCACGTCGCGGACGAAGACCATGCCCGAACCCCGGAGGAGGCTGCGGCGACGAACCCTCGCGATCCGCAGGCTGCCTCAGGCGGCGAGCGACCTGTCAGAGCATGAAGGCATCGAAACGTGGGAACGGGGGCGCCATCACGCGGTCGTCGAAACGGGCGTTGGCAAGATTTCAGCCCCCGCTTCCCGCTGCTCCCACGGGAGGCGCTGGCCGAGAGTGTTCAGGCGCAATCGGTGCTTGCAGGCCGGGTATCTCGAACATCCGAGGAAGGCCCACCCGTTCCGGGCGCGGCGCCGCACGAGACGGCCTTCCCCGCAGGCGCTGCAGGGCCCGTAGTCCTTCTCTAAGAACGTGGCGTCTCGGATCCAACGGCTGAGCGAGGTCCGATGGGCCTTGAGTTCGGCCACGACGGCGTGCAGTGCACGACGGGACTCCGTCACGACGTCGTCGAGCGTGGCATGGCCCTCGGCAATCGCGGTCATCCGTTCCTCCAGATGCCGAGTCATCTCCGAACTCGCAATGTCGGGGCCATAGAGGGCCAGGGCGTCCACGAGGGCC
This sequence comes from Methanobacteriota archaeon, assembly GCA_005878385.1. Lineage (GTDB taxonomy): Archaea > Thermoplasmatota > Thermoplasmata > RBG-16-68-12 > RBG-16-68-12 > RBG-16-68-12. Next base: position 3,465 of record VBMN01000002.1, on the reverse strand, counting down.
CGTCCCGCGGCGGTCGTCCGCATGGAGCGGCCCGTGACAAACTGCCGACGGAAGAGAAGATCCAGGATCTCATGGCGCGTCGACTTTGTGCCGAGCTCCAGGCGTTGCATCGCAAGGAGGAGGGAACCTTGAGAGTGGAGCGGAGGGGGTTTTGTTCGGTCTTCGACGACTCGCATCTCCTGCACTGGGATTGCCTCACCCTCGGTCAGAGATGGTAGCTCCGTGAACGACTCCGGCTCGGGGAGGATCTCCCGCCATCCGGGATCCAGGATTTTTCGCCCGGTGGCCTGGAAGGCTGAGTCGCCCACGGTGATTCGCACCTCCGTGACCGCGGTGACGCTCGCCGGGGAGAGCGTCGCGAGGAATCGGCGCGCGACCAGGTCGTACATTCGAGACCGGACGCTATCCTTGCGCTTCGCCGGAGCCGCGGTCGGATGCACCGGCGGATGGTCCGTCGTCTGGATCGGACCACGGCTCGCTTCGAGAGAGGACAGCGCGAGGAGCCTCTCCGCGTATGTGCCGTACGGGGAGTCGCGCAAGCGTCCGAGGATCTCACGGACGGGAAGAGAGGGTGGATAGACCGTGTTGTCCGTCCGCGGATAGCTGATCTCTCCATGGACATAGAGGTCCTGAGCCGCGAGCATGGCTCGGGAGGCGCTGATGCCCTCGCGGGAGGCCTTCGCGAGGAGGGACGTCGTGTTGAACGGCGCGGGCGGAGCCTCGCGATGTTCGCTTCGCGTGATTCGCTCCACGGTCGCGGTCTCGCCGCCGAGACTCGAGAGTGCGACGACGGCTTGGGCCGCCCCCGAATCCCAGAACGGGCCGCCCACTGACGTCGTCTCGAACGGCGGCGTACCGCAGACCAGGTGGACGTTCCAGAAAGGTCGGGGGACGAAATCCTCCCGCTCCCGCTCCCGTTCCGCGACGAGCCCGAGGGTGGGTGTCTGAACCCGGCCGGCCGAGAGGATCTGATGGTCCGATGCGCATTCGACCGTGAGGAAGCGAGTGAGAACGGCTCCCCAAGCGAGATCAATCCGTTGGCGCGCGGCGGCAGCTTGGGCGAGGGCCCAGTCGGGTTCTGTCAGCGTCTCGAACGCATGCCGCACCTCCGAGGGTGACATCGCGCTGAACCGCGCCCGCCGAGCCGGAAGGTCCGGCCTTCGACTCCGGAGCGTCTCGAGGGCCTCGACTCCGATCAGTTCCCCTTCCCGGTCGTAATCGGTCGCTAGGACCACCTCGTCCGTTTCATCAGAGAGGCGTCGCAAGGTATCGTGCAGCGCGGGAGGTGACTCTTGGCGGATCGGTTCGGTGTCAATCAGGAGGTCGAGATCGGTGTCGTTCCAATCGCGTACTTCGGCGGGATAGTCAATCTCCACGACATGCCCGCGGAGCGGGAAAACGATGCAAACGTCACCGTCTCTTGAGAATTGAAAATAACTGAAGCCCTCTGCCCGGACCGTTTCCGTCTTGCCTTGTGACAGGATTTGGGCCAAGCGGCGGGCAGCGCTGAATTTTTCTGCGAGGACGAGCCGCCGCACTTGAGGGCTCATTCGTCAATATCATACTTAATAATGTTGATGTGGCACCGCGACTTTTCGCGGGACTCGTGAGACATGCTTTTTCGACCCGTATTGGCGAAGGTTGTTCAGTCGTTGCGTTGCGTCAGACAAGTGCAATGGAGCCTTCGTCGGACAATTCTGTCTGACGCACATCGAGAGGCCGCAGCGAAGGCTCAAAGACATCGGTTTGGAAGAGGATTCTCGGCGGAATCGAAATTCTTCGTGCGACAATCGAAGGCGATCAGAGGCCGAGCAGGTCGATCGTCTCGTCGGATCGGAGACGTGGTAGGCGAGTGCGGCCTAGGGCAAGGCGCAATCGTTCGTCGACGAGCTCCGCGACCCGTTCGTCCTCGAACGGGATGAATGAGCGGACCCCGAGTTCTCTCACGATGGCGTCCGCTTCCCTCGGATAGCGGCTGATGAGGTGGGACAGCGCGATGGACTCGGCCATGCCGACCGCCTTCGTCGAGAGGAATCGCTCCAGGGCAAGCAGATCCCGGGCATACGTCAGGTCCGGCTCGACGGGTCGGTCGACGAGCATCCGGCGCACGAACTCGGTTTGTGGAATCTTCGGGTCCATTTCGATCCACCGGTGCCCCGCGCCGACGATGCAGGAAGGCTAAAGCTTTTGCCGTTGATTATCACGTCAATTGCCGAAAGTCTCGGCAGGTGTCGAATTCAGGGGTCGGAACAATCGCGCGTGTAGCCGCACTTTCTGCAGATCGTCTTGCAGCGAAGCTCGAAGGTCGGTCCACCGCAGACGTCGCAGGCCTGTGTCGCCTCCGCCTCGATCGACGCGGGCGCCATTGGTCTTGCCGTGTCCATTCCGTTGCCGCAAACGACGATCGAAAGGAAAAGGTGTCCCTCGATTAGGGGGGCTGGGTCTTCAGATCCTCAAGGGCCACGACCGCGGCGTTTCGGCCCGGCGCTCCCGTCACCCCGCCGCCCGGATGGGCGCTGCTCCCGCATAAGTACAGCCGTTGGACGGGAGTGCGGTATCCGGACCATCCGGGAACCGGCCGGAGAGAGAACAATTGGTCCGGGGTCATGTCGGTTTGGTAGATACAGCCTCCGGGTAGGCCCCAGGTCCGCTCCATGTCCAACGGCGAGATCACCTCCCGCTTCTCGACTGCGTGCCGGAGATTCGGGGCGAACGTGGTGAGCGTCTCGAGAATCGTGTCGCCGACCTCCTCCTTTCGGTCGTCCCAGGATCCGTGGTGCAGCCGGTACGGTGAGTATTGCGAGTAGATGGACAGCGTGGTCTTGCCGGGCGGCGCGAGGTCCGGATCTGTGACGGAGTGGAGGACGCAATCCAGGAACGGCTCCCGGGAAGGTTCTCCCCACTTGGCATCGTCCCACGCGCGCTCCAGGTAGTCGACGGAAGGGCAGATGTCGATGTAGCCCCTGTGGTGCGGTTGGACCGTCTTCCCGGGCCGGCATGTGAAGTCGGGAAGTTCCGACAGGAGGCAGTTCAGCTTCGTCACGACCCCGGTCGCCTTGATTCCGCGGACTTTCGCGAGGAAGGTCGCATCCACCGCCTCGGGATCCACGAGTCGCCCGAAGGTCGTCTTCACATCGACGTTCGCGAGGATCGCGCGGGAATCGTGCCGACTGCCATCGGCGAGTTCGACCCCGATCGCACGTCCCTTCGCCGTGATGATGCGACGAACCTCGGTGGACGTTCGGATCGTGGCGCCGTGGGCGGAGGCGGCTTTGGCGAGGGCTTGGGAAATCCCTCCCATTCCGCCTTTCGCATAGCCGAAGGTCTGCTTCACACCGTTGATCTCATGGAGGAGCATGTGCCCGAGCATGAGCGCGGTGCCCGGCGTCCGGGGACCGGCGGGTAGGCCGATCGTCGTCGCGGTCGCGAGCATCGCTTTCACCTCCGGGGATTCGAAGAACTCGT
>VBMN01000155.1 GCA_005878385.1 Methanobacteriota archaeon | reverse complement strand
CTCGTCTTCACGATCGCGATGATCGCGGAGATGGAGCGGGTGCCCTTCGACATCCCGGAGGCGGAGGCCGAGCTCGTGGAGGGCTGGACGACGGAGTATAGCGGGATGCGCTTCGGCATCGTCTTCGCGTTCAAGTGGCTGCGGATGCTGGCCGCCTCCGCGCTGATTTCGATCTTGTACCTGGGCGGGTGGAGCGGTCCCGTGTTCGCGACGCTGTCCGTCGGAGGGATCCCCGTCCCAATCGTGCCGGAAGAAGTGTGGTTCCTGTTGCGGGTCTACTTGCTTTCCGCGTTCTTCGTGTGGCTCTCCTGGTCCGTCCCCCGCGTGCGGATCGATCAGATCCTGAACATCGGATGGAAGCGGCTGATCCCCTATTCCCTGCTTGCGATTCTCATTGCTGCCGGCTTCCGAGTCATCGGGTGAGTGCCATGGAGGCCGTGGAGCGCGTCGGGATCATGGTGAGATGCCGTGGACGTTGACTGGGAGCTCATCGCGTTCATCGTCCTCAGCGCGTTCGAGGTCATTGGCTCCGTCCTCGTGGTCATCAACAAGCGGCTCGTTCGCGCCGCATTCTGGCTCGCGATGACCCTTGTGACGATCGGGGCGATCTATCTGCTCTTCCTGAGCGAGTTCGTGTTCCTCATCCAAATCCTGGTGTACGCCGGCGCGGTCCCCGTCCTGATGGTGTTCGGGATCATGCTGACTCGGCGCACGATCATGGAAGAGCCCGGGAGGAAGGTGCCGCCCTGAAATTCCGGGAGTTATCGGCGATCCTCGCGGTCGCCGCGCTGTTCGCGGTCATGGCCCTTTCCTTTCTCGGGACCGTCAGCTGGCCCCAGTCCCCGACGGCGGTCCCGGTGTACAACTCGACCTCCGGACAAGGGATTGCGAACGAGATGTTCGACGCCTTCGCGATTACGATCGTCCTGATCGCGATCCTGTTGGGCGCGGCCATGATCGGGGGCGTCTATTTGGCCAAGATGGACGAGCCGGGCAAGGTGGGCCCGTGATCCCCCTCCAGTACGAGCTCCTCCTCTCGGCCGCGCTGTTCTGCATCGGCCTGTACGGCATCCTCGCCCGCCGAAACGCGATTATCGTCCTCATGTCGATCGAGATCCTCCTGAACGCCTCGATCCTGAACTTCGTCGCCTTCTCGTCGTACAGCGGAAACCCCAGCGGTCAAGTGTTCGCCCTCCTCGGGATTGCGGTGGCCGCCGCGGAGGCCGCGGTCGGACTCGCGGTCTTCCTTTCGATCTACCAGACCCACGGCACGATCGAACTCGACAAGATCCGCATCCTGAAATGGTGATCCATGATCGCGAACGCCTGGGTCGTCTGGCTCATCCTTCTCCTTCCGCTCGGCGCATTCCTCCTGGTCGGACTGATCGGACGACGGTTCCGGGAAGGCGGTGGTTACATTGTCGTCGGCGCGATGGCGGGTTCTCTCGTCCTTTCGCTGTACGTCTTCGTCCAGGTCCTGATGCAAGGCGGGCTCGGCGGGACCTTCGCGCCGGAGACCGTGACCGGCTACGTCTGGCTTCCCAGCATCCCTGGGAACGAGATCCGGATCTCGATCCTGATCGACAACTTGAGCTCCCTCATGCTCGTCCTCGTGTCGTTCCTGTGTCTCCTGATTTTTATTTATTCGCTCGGATACATGCACGAGGAGGAGGGCAAGCCGCGCTACTACGCCGAGGTGAGTCTGTTCGCGACGGGGATGCTCGGCACTGTAAGCGCAGACAACTTCCTGCAGCTCTTGATTTTCTGGGAGATCATGGGCCTCTGCTCGTATCTGCTGATCGGATTTTGGTACCACAAGCCGGAAGCGGCGGCTGCCGCGAAGAAGGCGTTCCTCGTGACCCGCGTCGGAGACGTCCTCTTCCTCGTCGCCGTCCTTATCATCTGGAACGAGTTCGGCACGTTCCGGTTCAATGAGATCGCCCCGCGGGTCGGCCTGTTGAACTCCCAACTGCTCACCCTGATTCCCCTCCTCCTGTTCGGCGGGGCCGTCGGGAAGTCCGCCCAGTTCCCGCTGCACACCTGGCTCCCGGATGCGATGGAGGGCCCCACGACTGTCAGCGCGCTGATTCATGCCGCGACGATGGTGAAGGCCGGCGTCTACCTGACCGCCCGGTCGTTCATCTTCCTGGTCCCACTCGCCCCCGGCGTCGAGCCGCCCTTCACCGCGATCCTCGTGATCGCCGGGATCGGCGGGTTCACGGCCCTCTTCGCCGCGACGATGGCGGTCGTGAATACCGACATCAAGCGGGTCCTTGCGTTCTCGACGATCTCCCAGCTCGCGTACATGTTCCTCGGCCTGGGCGCCGGCGCGTTCCTCATGGCGACTCAGGCGTCCCGTGGGGAAGAAGTGAGCTCCGCCGGGTACAGCGCCGCCCTGTACCATCTGTTCAATCACGCGTTCTTCAAAGCGCTCTTGTTCCTGTCCGCGGGCAGCGTGATCCATGCCGTCAACACGAACGACATGCGGGAGATGGGGGGCCTCTCGAAGACGATGCCGATCACATCGAAGGTCATGCTCTTCGGCTCCCTTGCCCTGGCGGGCATCGCGCCCTTCAGTGGGTTCTTCAGCAAAGGGGAGATCCTGTCGGTCACCTTCGACGCCGGCGCCGACCATCCGGGATTCTATTTGCTCTACGCATTCGGCGTGATCACCGCCTTCCTCACCGCGTTCTACGCCTTCCGTCTCTGGTTCATGACGTTCCACGGGGAGTACCGCGGGCACGAGCATCCACATGAATCCCCGCGGGTCATGACGACGCCCCTCCTCATCCTCGCCG
>VBMN01000001.1 GCA_005878385.1 Methanobacteriota archaeon | reverse complement strand
TGGAATACATTCCGGGACCGACCCTGAAGGAAGTGCTGGATCGCGGCGGCCCCGGCAGCCTCGCAGCCGCGCGCGAGATGGGCCGCGTGGTCGGACGTTTGCATCAGGCCGGGATCGTCCACGGAGACCTCACGACATCGAACATGCTGTGGCGAGACGGACGGATCGTGATGATCGATTTCAGCTTGGGTGGAAAGGATCGTGGTCGCGAGGCCCGGGGCGTAGACCTCCACATGTTGCGGGAGGGCCTCGTGAGCGCCCACGCCCGAGCGACGTCGTATTACCGCGAGGTGGTCCGCGGGTACCGCGAGGTGATGGGCCGGGAGGCGGACGACATCATCGCGACGGTGAAGGAGATCGAGACCCGGGGGCGCTACACGTGATCGGTTTCGTCACGACGAACGAAGGCAAGTACCGCGAAGTGGCTGCGATGCTCGCCGACGCGGGCGTGAAAATGGTCCACGAAGATCGAAGCTATCCGGAGATCCAAGCGGACCGGCTCGAGAAGGTCGTCCGTTTCGCCGCCACGGTCCTCGACGACCAGATCGAGGGGGACTACCTGATCGATGACTCGGGGCTCTTCCTCGATGCGTTCGGCGGGTTTCCCGGCGTATATTCCTCCTACGTGCACAAGCGCCTCGGGAATTCGGGTGTCCTGAAACTCTTGGCCGATGCGAAGACGCGGGCCGCGAGGTTCGAGACGGCCTTCCTCCTTCGGCAGGGAGAGGCCCACGACGTCTTCCATGGGGAGTGCCAGGGGACGATCGCGGCCGGCGAACGGGGAACGGGTGGCTTCGGATTCGATCCGATCTTCGTCCCCGAGGGAGCGACGAAGACCTTCGCGGAGATGACGGTGACGGAGAAGAACCGCTACTCCCACCGGGCACGGGCGGTGGCGGCCCTCCTCGCGCACCTTCGGGGTCCGAAGGAACCTTGAATACGCCCCGCGAGTTGTGTCGACCCGAATGTCCCGCTCGAAGGTCGTCATCACGGGAGGCGCAGGTTTCATCGGGAGTCACATGGCGGACGCTCTCGTCGACGAAGCGACCGTCGTCGCGGTGGACCACCTGAAGGCGGGGAAGCGCGCGAACCTGGAGAATGCGATGAAGTCCGGAGCGACGCTCCGGAAGCAGGACCTGTTGCGCGGCGACCTCGTCCCGATCTTCCGCGGCGCGGACGTCGTATACCATTTCGCGGCGAATCCCGATGTGCGCCTGGGACGCGAGGGAACGAAACCGCTGATCGATGAGAACATCCTCGTGACCTACCGGGTCCTCGAGGCCTGCCGAGCCGCGAAGGTCCCCAAGGTCGTGTTCACGTCGACGTCGACCATCTATGGCGAGGCCTCCGTCGTCCCGACCCCGGAGGACTATGCGCCGTGTGAGCCGATCTCCGTGTACGGCGCGACGAAGCTCGCGGACGAAGCCCTCCTATCCGCGTACGCGCACACGTTTGGCGTGCAAGTCGTGATCTTTCGCATGGCGAACGTGGTCGGTGGCCGGAGCGGCCACGGCGTCGTCATCGACCTTGTACGGAAACTGGCCCGCGATCCGAAGCGACTCGAGATCCTCGGATCGGATCCGGGGACCGCGAAGTCGTACGTGTACATCGATGACATCGTCGCCGGAATTTCCACCGGGGTCCGTGCCGCGGACGAACCTGTGTCCGTGTACAATCTCGGGAGCGACGACACGATCACGGTGCGCTCCCTCGCCGATGCGATTTGCGACGAACTCGGTCTGACCGACGTGGAATATCGATGGACGGGAGGAGCGGGCGGGGGCCGCGGTTGGGCCGGAGATGTCCGCGTGATGCAGCTCGCCATCGATCGCATCAAGGCGAAAGGATGGAGGCCACGGAAGACGAGCGAAGCCTCGGTCCGCGCCGCCGCGGAGGATGCATCGGCCGCCGTTCGGAAGCCGAAACGGGGCACGTGAGACAACGTATTTATCGCGCCACCCGGTTGCTCGCGGCGCCGGGGCTGTGGGGTAGCTTGGTCTATCCTTCGGGGTTTGGGACCCTGCGACGGCAGTTCAAATCTGCCCAGCCCCACGGCGCCCGCAACTCGGAGGTAGGTCGTCATGACATCGAAGGCGGATTTTGAATGGAACCGAAAGATGGCCGCCCATTTGTTCAATTCGACATGGGTCCTCCTCGAGAAGAAGGCGCGTTCGAAGGAGGAGAGTGACACGATGATTCACATGGCCCATGCGTCCCGCTACCACTGGGGCGTCGTCGGAGGGCCGAAGGAGCTCGCCATCGGAGAGTGGCAGATCTCCCGTGTATACGCCGTGCTCGGTCGCCCGGAGCCTGCCCTCTACCACGCGCAGCGAGCCCTCGAGATCTGTGAGGCAAACAAGATCGGTGATTTCCCGATTGCTTATTCATACGAAGCCCTCGCGCGAGCGTTCGCGATCGCAGGCAAGACGCGGCTCCGCACAGCCTGTCTGAAACTCGCGAAGGTCGCGGGCGCCAAGATCGCGGAAGAAGACGAGCGGTCCCAGTTCTTCAAGGACCTTCGGACGGTCCCGCGGGTTCGTCAGCGGTGATCGGTCCCGACTTGTGGACGAGGTGTGCCTCGATGACGCGCCACATTCCCGCACGGCCCGACCATTGTGCCTCCGCGCGAAGGATTTCGACCCGTTGATGGAACAGAGGCCCGTCGACCACGAGGGTCTCGAACTCTCCGCCCTCTCCACACGGATGGACGCCGCGGGTTCGCTCCAGGCGGAGGAGGTCCTCGATGGTCGATTCATCCCAGCGGCGTCCGAGCCAGCTGCCGTCAAGCCCTTCCGCGGAGACACTGGAGAAGACGATGTCGAGACCGGACGCAAGATAGTCACGAATGAGGCGTCGCGGATCATGCCGCCATAGCGGGGCGAACACTCGAAGGCCCGATTCCTCCGCGACTCGATTGACCCGCTCGTGTTGGTAGTCCGACGCGATCGCTCCGACTACGATGCCGTCCACATGAACGCGTCGAAACATCCGCCGCAACGCGTCCAGCTCGCCTTCCTCCCCCGTGTGCGCCTCTTCCGAGATCAGGGGACGCTGCATGGCCTCCGCGAGGAGTGTTGTCATATGCAGATTCGGAACGTGGAAGAGCATCGAGTCGCGGTCCTCCGGGTAGATCGACAGAAGATGCGTGAGTTCCCATCCGCGTTGGACCGCGGCATACGCGGCATACGTGGAGTCCTTGCCGCCGGAGAACAGCGCCGCGACCCGCACGTCCATCGCAAGGCCGCCCACGCGAAAAGGATTCGGACGGAAGATGTTAACCTTATTTAAGGTTGATTCCCGTCACTTCGTCACGAAACGATTTATGGCTCTCGGGCCGATTCCGCGGCGTGCGCGTCGCCGAGATGACTTCGGAGGAATTCGCGGCCCTGGCTCGGACGGATCCCGTGGTGATCGTCCCGGTCGGTGCGTTGGAGGAACACGGCCCGCACCTGCCGCTCGGCGCGGACATGATCCAACCACTCCATGTCCTCGATGAGGTCGCCCGGCGAACGGGTGCGTTCGTCGCGCCGTCGATTCCGTACGGAGTCTGTACGACGACGCGGCCCTATCCGGGAACCGTGAGCGTGTCCGTGGATTCCCTCAAGGCCTTCGTCCGCGACGTCCTCGACGACTTCGTCCGAAACGGCGTCCACCGCGTGATGATTGTCAGCGGTCATGCCGGTCGAGAGCACATGATGGCGCTTCGCGCGGCGGCCCACGAAGTCGTCGACCGCGGCACCGGATTGAAGGCGACCGTCCTTTCTGACTATGATCTGATCTACGCCTCGGAAGGGATCCTTCCGGAGGGCGACGGCCACGCAGGCGCCGGCGAGACGTCCCGCATCTTGACCGCGAATCCGGAACTCGTGAAGGGCCGCGCTCCCGCGGGGAAGAACGAGATCCCGCCCTACGCCGTCGTGGACGATCCGAGGAAGTACTGGTCCGGGGTCACGGGAGATCCGACGAAGGCCTCGAAGGCGCTCGGCCAGAAACTCGACGACCTCGTGATCGAGGGCCTGGTGGAACTGGTCGGAGAACTCCGGCGGAGGACGTGAGTTGGCTTCCCCCGACGACATGAAACGGAAGGCCGCGGAAGGCGCGCTCGCCTTCGTGAAGCCGGGTATGGTCCTCGGCCTGGGGACGGGCTCGACGGCGCGGCATTTCCTCGACGGCGTCGCCCGCCTCGTCCAGGAGGGCATGGATTTGAAGGGCGTGCCGACGTCGTTCGCGACCGCGGAGGTGGCGAAGGAACTCGGGATCCCGCTCACGTCACTCGAGGAGCGAACGCGTCCCGACCTGTGCGTGGACGGCGCGGACGAAGTGGATCCGAAACTCGATTTGATCAAGGGCCTCGGCGGCGCGCTCTTCCGCGAGAAGATCGTCGCCGCCGCGTCGAAGAAGTTCATCGTGATCGTGGACGAATCAAAGCTCGTGCCGCGCCTCGGATCGAAGTCGCCGGTCCCCGTCGAAGTGCATCCGTTCGGCTGGCGGGTCGCCGCGGACGCATTGCAAGCGCTCGGAGCGACGGTCGACCTCCGACGCAAGGATGGCGAAATCTTCCGGACGGACAACGGAAACCACATCGTCGACGCCCGGTTCCGCCCTCTCACAACGCCCGCGAAGATGGCGGCTCAAATCATGGGGATCCCGGGCGTCGTGGGCCACGGCCTCTTCCTCCAGATGGCGGACGCGGTCCTGGTCGGCACGGAAAAGGGAATCCGCACGTTGCGCGCGGCAAGGAAGCCTACGCGAAAGTCTTGAGCTTCTTGCGATTCGCTTCGATCCGATCGATCTTCGCCTGTTCCTCGCGATCGATGTGCGCCAGGATTTCCGACCACGGGACGCTCAGCCGGTAGGAATGGACGGGCCGGCCCTTGCCCTCCTTCTTGATGTCCCGCTTGTCGACCCATTTGCGGCGCCGCAATTCCTGCATCGCGATGCTGACCTCGGGTTGGCGAAGCCCCGTCGCCTTTTCGATCTCGACGGACGTGGTCTCTTCCCGCTTCGACAGGAAGACGAGCGTCTTGGCGATGTTCCTCGAAAGGCCCGTCTCGATCAGCAGGTCCACCAGGGTCTCGTCCCTTCGACTGAGGCGGACTTCCCTGCTCGTTTGTATCTCCCCGCCAATTATTAATTTAACAATATATATTTCTTCCGATGGAAGAGACGCGACGAGGTGTGGAACGAGATTTCGAGACGATTCAGGAGGTCGGGACGTGTTCGACCTGGTCCTCTGGCTTGCAGCGATTTGCTCGTTGAGCGAAGCCAGCAACCCTTTAATAGAAGGTCTTCGGTGTATCGGCGCTCCGGTCGGCCTCCATGAAGATGCCCCAGCGTATTCGCGGTTATTGTCCCTTCTGCAACAAGCACACGGAGCTCGAAGTGGAGCGCGTCAAGAACCGTCCGCGGTCGGAACTCCGGGCTGGGCAAAGACGATTCCGACGCGTGACCGCGGGATACGGCGGCTTCCCGCGTCCGAAGCCCGAGGGCCGCGAGAAACCGACGAAACGGATCCATTTGCGGTTCCGCTGCCGCGAGTGCAAGAAGGCCCACCAGCGGCCCGGCATCCGAGCGAAGAAGTTCGAGCTCGTGGAGGTGCACAAGTGATCCCGAAGCCCACGAGCCAGTTCCTCCGGGTCAAGTGCGAGGATTGCGGTAACGAGCAGATCGTCTTCGACCGCGCCGCGAGCGTGGTCCTCTGTCCGGTCTGCGGCGCCACGGTCGCGAAACCGACGGGCGGGAAGGCCGCGATCCGAGGCGAGATCCTGGGGGTCCTCGAGTAATGGCGGAGACGAAGACGGCCGCCGCGCGCGGCTACGACTGGCCCGATGAGGGCGAGCTCGTCGTCTGCACCGTGACGAACGTGAAGAACTTCGGCGCCTTCGTGACCCTGGACGAGTATGAGGCCAAGGAGGGCTTCATCCACATCGCGGAAGTCTCCTCCGGCTGGATCAAGTACATCCGGGACTACGTCCGCGAAGGGCAGAAGGTCGTCTGCAAGGTCCTGAAGGTCGACAAGGACAAGGGACATATCGACCTCTCGCTGAAGGCCGTCAACGAACACCAGCGCCGCGAGAAGATCCAGGAATGGAAGAACGAGCAGAAGGCGGAGAACCTCCTGGGGATCGTGGCCCAGCGTCTCGGCAAGACCGTGGACGAGTGCTGGCAGGAGTTCGGATACGACATCCTCGATTCCTTCGGCACCTTGTACCGGGCGTTCGAGGAGAGCGTGATGGACGAGGACGCCCTCGAGGGCGAGGGGTTCAAGGGGCCCTGGGTGAAGACGTTCATCGAGGTCGCGAAGGAGAACATCATCCCTCCGCACGTCACGATCGACGGATACGTGGAGGCGACGGACTTCTGCCCGGAGGGTGCGATCCATATCAAAGAGGCGCTCGCGAAGGCCGCGATGGAATCGGACGGCCTGTCCGTGAAGGTGCAGTACATCGGGGCGCCGCGATATCGAGTCGTCGTGCGGGCGCCGGACTACAAGACTGCGGAAGAGGAGATCCAGAAGGCGGCCGCGCGCGTGATCAAGGCCCTGACCGCGAAAGGCGGCGAGGCGAAATTCCATCGGAAGGACTGAGGCGATGCGATCCGTCCTCAAGAAGTGCAGCGCCTGCGGGCGCTATTCCCTGAAGGAGGTCTGCCCGAACTGCGGTCATGCAACCGGGAACCCGATGCCACCCCGGTATTCCCCAGAGGACCGCTACGGCGCTTACAGGCGCAAACTTAAGCGCGTCCACGAATTGGAGAGATGAGAGCCATGGACAACATCACGATCCGCTACACGGACCATCCGAAGCTGGAGGACCCGATCTTCATCGAGGGCCTCCCGGGCATCGGGAACGTCGGCAAGCTCGCCGCGGAGCATCTGAAGGACGAGCTGAAAGCGGTGAAGTTCGCAGAGATCTTCTCGAAATACTTCCCGCCGCAGGTCCTCGTCCAGGACGATGGACAGGTAAAGCTCGTGAACAACGAGATGCACTTCGTCAAGAGGGGCGCGGGGCGGGATCTCGTCCTCCTGACCGGCGACTACCAGGGCCTGACTCCGGAGGGCCAATACGAGCTCAGCGACTTCATCCTCCGGGAGCTGAAGAAGCTCGGCGTGCGCCGGATCTTCACGCTCGGCGGGTATGGGATGGGCCGCATGGTGACGAAGCCTCGTGTCCTCGGCGCCGCGACGGGCATCGAGCTCGTGAAGGAGATGGAGAAGTACGGCGTCGTGTTCTCCCGCGGGGAACCCGGTGCCGGAATCGTCGGTGCGAGCGGCCTCCTGCTCGGCCTCGGTCGCCTGTACGACATGCACGCCGTGTGCCTCATGGGTGAGACGTCCGGTTACTTCGTCGATCCGAAGAGCGCGCAGGCCGTCCTGGATGTCCTCACGAAATACCTCGGTCTCGAGATCTCGTTCAGCGAGCTGGAGAACAAGGCGAAGCAGATCGATCAGATCACGTCGAAGCTGAAGGACATCGAAGCCGCGCCCGAGACTCCGGACAAGCGCGAAGACCTCGGCTACATCGGGTAGACGCCACGAAATCTCTATACGGACGGCCGGGCCTTATGCCGTCGCACAGGGATGGGCGACGACGAGAAGCGCAAGGCCTTTCTGAAAGGCTATGAAGACGGCCTGAAGGCCGCGTGGCGGGAGATCGGCTCCCTCACCACCCGCGGGTACTCGTCCACGGAACTGAGTGTGCTCGCGAAGTCGAAACTCGCGGTCTTGTATCGTGACGTGGAAGCGATGGAGGGCCGGATGATCGAAGAAGAGGGCATCCCGGTCGTCGGCGGGGGCGAGCTCTCCGCTCGCAACGACATCGGGCGTCGTGGGGTCTACCTCGTTCGGGAGCCGAAGGCGGAACGCGTCTTTTCGCTCTTCTCCGACCTCCTTCAGACGAACGCACGCGGGCTTTGCATCACACGCATCCATCCGGACGACCTGAGATCCCGGTATCCGATCGAAGGCGCGGGGTTCATCTGGCTCTCCAAGTCCGCGGGCGGCACGGCGAAAGGAATGGCCGTCGCCGAACCGAGTGCCCTCGTCGACATCGCCACCGCCATTTCCGACTTCGCCTCGGATGGCGGGAACGCGGCGGTCGTCCTCGAGGGGCTCGAGTACATGATCTCACAGAATGGGTTTGCGTCGATCATGCGGTTCCTTCAGAAAGTGAACGAGAAGATCACACTGAACGACTCCTACCTGCTGATCTCCGCGAATCCCGCCGCGATGAAGGAGCAAGAATATCGGCTCCTCGCGAAGGAAGTCGCGGCCGAAATCTAGCCCATTACCGATGGGCGGCTACCGGGACAGGGCCCGCCTGGCGCCGGGATGCGCGCTCCGATTGGACGAGCGACACGAGGACGAGGACCGTGACGAGTTCGACGAGTTTTGAGACGATCCCGAGGGCGTCCACGTCCTCGACGAATCCGATGGGCCAGATCGCCACCGTGCGGGTGACGACGTAGGCGAGGATCAGAAACACCGTGATGGCGAGCCACACGGAGTCGAGCCGATATTTCGTGTACGGGATGATGAACGCAGCCGCGATCTGAACCGCGGAGAAGACCGCGAAGAAGGTCGCCGAGAAGAGATCGCCAAGGTGGTCGTTGAACGCGTAAAGATGCAACGAGCCGTCCCCCAAGAAGAGGAGCGCCACGATGAATCGCTTCGCCCGATCGCCGCCCAGGAGGATCTGGGGGAAATTCTCGAAACCGACACCGATCGTCGAGAAGGCAACCCCGAACATCGTCATGAACAGGCGAAGCGGGAACGTGGTCGAGGACCCATGTCCCGTGGGTTCCGATGCGAGCTCGAAGAGGCCGAGGAAGTCTGCGACCCACCCGACGAGGATGATGAGGACCCCACAGATCAGGAACGCAAGTTCCGTGATGCTCGGCCGGCTTCGCAGCATCGCTGTCGTCGAAAGCAGAAAGCCCCATCTAGTTTCCGCTGTCCGGCGATTCGCGGGAGCCGAGTTCCAAAAGCATTTATGGCCCACGCCGCTAACCGGCCGTTCCGCTCCCGTAGTCTAGTCCGGTCAAGGATCGGGGCCTTTCGAGCCTCAGACGCGGGTTCGAATCCCGCCGGGAGCATGCTATTTTATCAGACTCAGATGGTTCTTCGTCCTTCAGTTGCCGTATCGGAACTCGCTCTTGTCGGCACCCTGCGAGAGATACTTCGTGGGTTCGCAGAGCCTTCACCAAGTTTCGAACGCGCCAGCTGCCGTCTATATAGTCCCTGTCGGTCTCACCTTTATAGACGCGATTCAATCGGGCCCCTCGAAGGTTTTGTATGAACGCCTCATTCGCTCGACCCGCCCAACGCCCCGCTCGCGGTTCCGCAAGGCCGCGGTTGCTTCGGCTCATGATCGTCATCGCGGCGGTACTGATCGTTTCGGTCTTGCCGGCGACCGCGCGCGCGAACCATTCCGAGACCAGGCCCACGATCGTCCTCGTCCACGGCGCCTGGGCCTCGCCGCCTGGCTGGGACATGGTTGTCGCAGGGCTACAGAAGGACGGGTTCACGACCATGACCCCGACGCTCGGCCTGTTGTCGATCGCCGGGGACGTCGCAATCGTCCGCGCGGTGCTTGACGGCATATCGGGTCCGAAGATCCTCGTCGGACACTCGTACGGTGGGATCGTGATCTCGAACGCAGCGTACGGCCGGTCCGATGTTCTCGGCCTCGTCTTTACGGCAGCGTTCGTCCCCGACCAGGGTGACTCGATCTTCAGCCTCGGCGCGGGCTTCCACACGTCCGAGGCGTTCAACCACCTCATCTGGACGGGGACGCCTTTCGCATCACCCGCCTTCATTGACTCGGCCTTTTTCGCGCAGTTCTTCTGTCAGGACCTCAACCCGAACCTCGAGGCGACCCTGAACGCGGAGCAGATCCCGCTCAACTTCTCTATTGCGTTGACTCCGTCCGGGCCGGTCGCGTAGTGGGTGATTCCTCCCGCGTGGCTCGCCGCGGGGAACACCACGGTCGTCGCCCCGGCCCGCTGCGCCATGAAGAGTTCCTCCGCAGGATCGACCATCAAGTCCTTCCCCGAGACGGCGTACCACGACGGAAGCGTCTGCGGAGGAACTCTTCATGGCGCAGCGGGCCGGGGCGACGACCGTGGTGTTCCCCGCGGCGAGCCACGCGGGAGGAATCACCCACTACGCGACCGGATTCGTGAAACTCATCGAGGAGGCCGTCCAGGAGACGGCGGATTGACGGGGCCGGGTTCGACCAAAACCCTTTACGTCGCCGAAGATGTTGAGGAGTCGA
>VBMN01000154.1 GCA_005878385.1 Methanobacteriota archaeon | reverse complement strand
AACTGCCGGTCGGGCATCCAAAAGTCGCGGTTCAATGCCCCGCGTGTCTTCGCAGCCGCCGCCTCAGCCCGGTCTGCGGTTGTCGAGGCCCCTCTCCTGCGGGCCAATCTCGCGTACGCCCGGTGGGCCGCCACCGCGTATCCCTGGACTTCGACCAATGCGACCGGAGGCTCGATCCGCAGATGATCGTCGGACCCGTCCTTCCAGCCCTGGTGGAAGAGTCCGTGCGGATTCTTGCGAGCATACTCGATGTATCCGTCCGCGTCTCGATCTCCGAACTCGGTCATCCAGCGGTACGCCGCCTCACACGCGTCCCACAATTCCTCCAGGAGCGACGCATCGCCCGTCGACTCCACATACGAATCGGCCACGATCAGGAAGAGGAGGGTGCTATCGATGCTGCCGTAGTACGGGAATTTCCAATCGGGGAGCTCATTCTGTGCCTGTGGATCGAACCGGTGCTCGTGGAGAATCTTCCCCGGCTCCTCCTCCGAGGTTGCATCCACCCGTCGTCCCTGGAAGGAGGCGAGAACCCGCAGGGTCGCCGCCGCGATCGACGGGTCGATGGAGAGAGTCTGCCACGCGGCGATGAGGGAGTCGCGGCCGAAGAGGGTGGCGTATCGTGGCTTGCCCGCCACAAGGTACCCTTGCGAGGTCCTGAGTTGACTCAGGTCCTCTCGCAAACGCGCCCGGATGGCCTCCACATTCCCGTGGATCTTTCCACCGGCTATCCGATTGCGCGGCCCGAGCCGCGGTCGAACAAGTGGATACGTTCCGGCGGGAAACCGATCACGACCTTGGTACCCGCATCCCCCTCGAAGGTGGCCGCCACGAGCGCCTTCAGCAGCTTGTCCCCCACCTTCAGGTCCAAGATGGTCGCGTCCCCGAGCGGTTCCGTGGTGTAGACCTCCGCCGGGACCGACGAGGAGGGAAATCGATACACGACGACCCCGCTCGCATCCGGCACTCCCTCGTGACTCACATGCAGGTCCTGCGGTCGGATTCCGAGGAAGACGCCGTCGGCCGAGCTTTCCTGTAGGGGGCCCACGAGTTGCTCTGGTATCGGGATGTGGAAGTCGCCGGCATCCAGAGTCCCTCCATCCCGGACGTCGCAGGGAATCAAGTTGATTGGAGGGCTGCCAATGAAACTGGCGCAGAACTTGTTCACGGGCCGGTCGTACATGATTCGAGGCGGTTCGCACTGCTGGAGTACGCCCTTGTTCATGAGGGCGACACGGTCCGCCATCGTCATCGCCTCGACCTGATCGTGCGTCACGTAGATCGTCGTCACGCCGAGGTCCTTCTGCAGCCGCTTGAGTTCCGCTCGCATGTGGACTCGAAGTTGTGCGTCCAGGTTGCTCAGTGGTTCATCCATGAGGAAGACGCTCGGCTCCCGCACGATAGCCCGGCCGAGCGCGACCCTCTGCCGTTGGCCTCCACTGAGTTGGGCGGGTTTCCGGGACAACAGCGCTTCGATCTGAAGGAGGCGGGCGGTCCGGTTCACCCGCTCGTTGATTTCACGTTCCGCCACGCGGGCATTCTCCAACGGGAAGGCCATATTCCCGTACACGGTCATGTGGGGATACAGCGCATAGCTCTGGAACACCATCGCGACGTTTCGGTCCTTGGGGTCCAACTCGTTGACGAGTTGATCCCCGATGTAGATTTCCCCCGCGTCCGCATCTTCAAGTCCGGCGACGCACCGGAGGGTCGTCGTCTTGCCGCAGCCGGAGGGCCCGAGTAAGACGACGAATTCCTTGTCCTTGATGGAGAGGTTGAGCCCTTCGACGGCCACCGTGCCTTCGAATTCTTTTCGGAGGCCTTTAATCTCGACCCGCGCCAAGGCTCACATGAATCGTTGCATTCGGTAAATAGACTTTCACCGAGCTGGAAGAGACAAGGACCGGCTGGCGATTCGAAAGAAAGGACGCTCACTATAAGGAGAACCACCGGCATGGAGGCACGTCATGGTCCAGGACGACCTTCAAAAGGAAATCCGGGAGCTTCGGTCCCAGATCGACGCCCTCCGGACGGCTCTGACCGACGTCACGAGACCGTACGCCGAATTGATGAGATATGTGGACCGCCTGCAGGACGCCTCGCGCGGCTACTTCCGAATCCTCGGCCTCTATACAAAGTACGGGACCGTCTCGCCCGATCTCGTGATTCCGGGCCTGAAGGACGATATCTCGCGACACATCGTCGTCGCCCTGTTCGACCGTCCAGATGGCAACATCTCCCAGATCACGGAAGCCGTGAAGCGGAAGCGCGGGACGGCCTCCCGCCGGATCGTGCGGCAGCGGCTCCAGGACTTGCAACGAGATGGGATCGTCGTCGTCACGCCGGGCTCCCGAACGCGGACATTCCGGGTGACCGAGGCCGTGGCCGAGAAGTGGTCACAAGTGCTCGGCGTGTCCAAGTACCGGGACCAGCCTCATGAGGGACTAGACAAGGAAGGTGAACGGAATGAGTGAAGAAAGGAACGGCATGAGGGCAGGAGAAATGAAGGAAATGCTGGAGGTCTTCTCGGAGAAGGTCCCGGCGATCCTGAACAGCCTCACGAACGCGATTTACGGCAAGGACGCGTCCGCGAAGTTCGGGGCCGCGGTGGCGGACTTCTATAAGACCCTGAAGGGCAGCGGCATGACGGACGAGCAGGCCTTCAAGCTCACGGAGCAGTACATGTCCTCCCTGAATCTCGGCGGGATCATCGCAAAGACGGTCGGGAAGCACCGCGAAGGCGATCGGTGATGGCGGACCGGGGCGACCGGCTGCCCGTGGTCTTCCTGGAGAACTTCCCGGGCCTAGCGGCCCGCTTCGGCTGGGGGTTCCTCCGCTATCAGGCGCGCCGCAAGCGCGGCGTCCGTGAGTTCCGGGAGGAACTGCTCCGCAGCGGCATGCCGAGAGACCGCATAGACCCTCTGGCACAGGCCTACCACGACGCCGGGTCGATCCGTCGCCTCCTTCGTACTGGCTTAGCAAGGT
>VBMN01000150.1 GCA_005878385.1 Methanobacteriota archaeon | reverse complement strand
TCGACGACGAGGGCGATGGAATCCTCCCCGCGATTCGATGGCGATGGCGGTATAAAGTCCGAGGCCGGGGGGAGGGGTGAGCGAAAGTGTCTCTCGAAGGTCTACGCGGACGGGGGCGGCGGAGGCGGGGGCGGTGGGGTCGTGGCAGCGCGCGTTCGAGCGAGCTTTTTCTTCTTGATCGTGGCGGTCTGAACGAAGGCCCCGAGGATGAACACGCCGAGACCGGCTAGCCCGGCCGTCGCGACACCCGCGCTCAGGAGGTACAGGCCGAGGGCGAGAAGCAGTCCTCCGATCGCGGCGGTGATGATCCCGATGATGTCGTCGATGAAATAATAGGAGATGGCGAAGACGACGATCAGGACGAGCAGCGCCCCGACGAGGGCGGCATCCAGGGACCCCTCTGTGAACCGGGCTTGGCCGCCGAGGAGACCGTACACGACCGCGGCCGCGAGGAGGCCGACCAGGAACGCGAGGGCCACCTTCACGAGCTTCGTGAACAGGATGCTCCCGATGACCGCGCCGACCAACGCGAGGATCAGGCCCACTACGATGCCACCGAGGGCCGCGCCGAACAGGAACCCGACCGCGCTCCCGAGGAGGGCGCCGATCATCGACATGACGGTCGCCCAGAGGCCGTGGCCGTAGAACGCGAGGGCGAGGCCCGTGACGATCAGGATCGCCGCGAGGATGTACGTGACCTCGGGACCGAAGTTCAGCCCGGGGATGGCGGCGGCAGCGGCCATGTCTGTCGATTCGGCTCGCCCTATAAATAAACAGCGCGGGCGTTCTCCGACGCCGCACGAAGCGGCTAGCCTCGGCCGAACACGTCGTCCGCGCGCTTCGCGATTTCCTGCAGGCGCCCTTCGTCGACCACGCCGGCCCCGAGGATATGCTCCCGCACATTCTCGTTGTCGTAGTCGAGCACGTCGATCACGGTCGGGATGCGGATGGCGTCGCCGATCACCGCGACGGTCCGCAAGGGCAGCTTCGCGATGATGTTCTCCCACATCTTCTTGTCCGGGACTCCCGCGAGAGCTGCCTCCACATCGGACGGTTCCTTCAGCGACATGACGAGGCGGTTCGCGAGCTGGCTGCGTACCTCGTCGGAGATGCGAGACGGCCGCTGGTCCACGAGGGCGAGGATCAGGTTGAACTTCCGCGTCTCCCGGGCGAGGCGGCTGAACGTGTGCGCGTACGGCGCGATCTCGGGGCTCAGGAACTTGTGGGCTTCCTCGAGGAACAGGACGAGCCGCGGATATTCCTCGTTCCGCTCCGTATACAAGTCGAACAGGCGGCGGGAGAGGATGTTCGCGACGAACAGGTACACCATCTGGTCCGTGCCGTAGTCCCCGAAATCGAGGACGACGCTCTTCCCGTCGCGGATCGCCGCGAGGATGTGGTGGAACGCATCTTTGCCCTCCTTTGTTTCCTTCAAGAACGGAAGGCGGTCCAGCCTGCCGATTCGGCGCTTGAGGCCCTGCAAGGACATCTCGTGGGCTCGTTCGGCTCCGAGCACTTCCATGGAGGCCTCCTTCACGGTCGAGATGAGATCGCGGCCAGCGCGCCCTTTCGCGATTTCGTACAACGTGTCCACCATCGGCGCCGTAAGATCCTGCAAGGCGACGATCAAATCCTCCGGCGTGATCTCCCTCGGGTCGAGGACGAACGGCCTCGCTTCCTTGTTCTTCGGATCGAGGGAGAGGATCTCGACCTTCCCCGGGAAGAAGAACTTCAGCCCCTCCGTGTTGTCGGTCGCACTGAAGACCCCGTATTCGCCGTGCATGTCGAAAATGAGGACGGAGCCCGTGTCGCGAGAGATGATTCCTGCGCACACGAGTTTGTTGAGGATCGATTTCCCTGTCCCGGTCCGCCCGAAGATCGCGAATGGTTTCTCGACTAATTTCTTCATGTCCAACTGCACGTGGAACGGCTCGACTCCGGTGATCGTGCCCAGCGTGGCGGACGTGTCCGTGATTTCGTAGATTCGCTCGACATCGGTTCGGGTCGCGTGGCGGCATGCGGAGAAGTACGGCGGGATCGTCTGTGGCTCGCTCAGCTTCTTCGTCTCCCGGTCCACGAGCTGAATCATCCGGAGCTTCGCCTTGCTGTAGAAAATGGGACCCCCGTATCCTTCGTGCGTCTCCGGCCGAGGAACGATCACGTCCGCGATCGTCGAGCCCGCGAGCTGGTCGGCGATGTCGCTCTCCTCGTTCAGGACGTCCTCGACGAGACAATAGAAATCGTATCGCGCGCCCTCGACAATGACCGGGAAGGCGATCTTCAGTTCCTCGGGATTCCCGAGCTGGAGCTTCGCGACGAGGCCCTCGATCACGGACGCGGCGACGATCTCCCCGATTTTCATCGCAGGTCCCTCGCGACCTTGTCTAAGTATTCATGGAACGCGCTCCGCTTCCGTCCTTCCACCTGTGTCAACCCGTCAAGGATCGTCCGGACGTCAAGTCCCATCCGGAGGGCCATCTTCATCACGCTCTCTTGGTACACGGGTTTGAGCTGGCGCACGGTGACCGCCATGCGATGTGCTTCGATGAGGGGCCATGGATAGCCGACGGACACGAGGCTCTTCCCGTACGATGCGAGCTGCCCGAACGCTTCGTCGGGTCGGTCGCGGAACGTGCCGAGGTCCACGCGGAACCACTTCCGCGCCCTCGGATGCAACCGGGCGTAATAG
>VBMN01000149.1 GCA_005878385.1 Methanobacteriota archaeon | reverse complement strand
CGCGCGGACGCCCCCGCGTCGTGGGGATCGAGCCTGAGGACGGTATCGTAAGCGGACAAGGCCTCGTCACGTTGGCCGAGGGCCTCGTGGGCCGCCCCTTTCGCGGTCCAGGTCGATCGATCCGTGGGGTCCTTCTGCAAGATCGTGTCGCAGGCGCGGAGGAGGACCTTCGGGCTCTTCGAATGCGCGAGGGCGTCCCGCTGGCCTCGGAGCGCATCGAGGTCATCGGGCGCGACGACCCGAAGCCGATCGAAGGTCGCGTACGCCTCTTCCGCTTTCCCGAGTGCGAGGAGCGCTCGTCCTCTGTCCTTCAAAGCGCGCGCGTGATGGGGCTGAATCGCCAGGATCGCATCGCACGTCGCAACGAGCTCCGACCAACGCTCCGCCCCGAGGAGGAGCTGCCGCTTCGTTTCGAGGCCATCGTAGGAGCTTGGCTCGACGGCCAGGAACGCGTCGAGAGCCGTCACGGCCTCATCCTTCCGGTTCGTCTGCAGGAACGCATGCGCCTTCGCGTAGAGCGCGCCGGCGTGGTTCGGCTCGAGGGCGATCACTTTGGAGGTCTCCTGGACGACCTCGTCCCAGCGGGCGAGGCCCCGCAACGCCTCGAGTCGACCTGTGTGGGGTTTGAGGGACTTCGGGGACAGTTCCACCGCGCGGTCGTAGGCGTAGACGGCGTCCACGTTCCGCCCGATCTTTCGGAGCAGTTCGGCGCGTCCATACCACGCGTTCGCATCCGCATCCCGCTGACGAAGTGCTTCGTCGTATGACCGTAACGCTTCCTCGTTCTGGTTCGAGGCCGCGAGGACGTCGCCTCGGAGCCGCCACGCGTTGGGATCGTACGGATCGACCTGAATCACCCGGTCGAGGCAACGGAGGGCGCGCTGCGGTTCGCCCGCCGCGAGATATGTGAGGGACTTGCCCTCCAGAGCGTCCTTCCGGTCCGAATCAATCCGGAGCGCGCGATCGTAGGCCGATTGGGCCTCGTCCGGCTCGTTTCGCCGGCGGTGGGCGTCCGCTTTTCGCACCCACAATTCGGCATCCTGCGGACTCAACGCGATGACCCGGGCGTATCCGTCCGTGTCATTCGGGTCCAGGCTCACCGCCTGCATGTACGAGCGGACCGCCTCGGGTGCCTGTCCCAGGGCCGTATGCGCGTCCCCTTTCCGCTCCCACAGATCCTTCGCCTTCGGATCCACTTGCAGCGCAATCTCGTAGTAGCCGAGGGCGTCCGTCGCCCGATCCTGGGCGACGAGGATATCGGCTTGGAGGGCAAGCACGCTCGCGTTCCCGCGGTCCAGGGCCATCGCCTGGTTCGCGGCCGCCTGCCCGGACTCCAGGCGACCAACCCGGAGGAGACCCTCGCCCACGTCCGCGAAGGCCTTCGCATAGTCCTCGAACCGGCTGCTCGGCTCCCGGACTTCGAGGAGGCTGAGGGCTTTCACGAACGCCACCGCGGCGCGGGCCTCG
Source organism: Methanobacteriota archaeon (assembly GCA_005878385.1). Classification (GTDB taxonomy): domain Archaea; phylum Thermoplasmatota; class Thermoplasmata; order RBG-16-68-12; family RBG-16-68-12; genus RBG-16-68-12. Next base: position 452 of record VBMN01000149.1, on the reverse strand, counting down.
GAACCGGCATCGAGCGCCGAGACTCCCGCCTGCACGAGGTGGTTCACTTTCTCGAGTACGCGCGCTTCTCGATCGAAGAGGCCTTGGAAGAGGGCCATCCCTATCATCCCATCCCGCGAGACGCGGCCCTACGGCGGGGCGCGTCGGACAAGTGGCCGACATGAGGAATGGATGTCTTATAGATATCGCCAAGGGCCATCGCCCCGTAGACAAATGCCGCGTCCGCACCCGTGCAGTGTCTACCCGCAGCCGATTGAGGCCGAACAGATAAATCCGAATCGGAATGCCAGGACGACAGCTACGATGACAAGCACCGCGGCAACAACAGGAAGAGAATGAGTCTTCGCGTTCGTAGCACCGAGAAGTAAGATGGCGTGTTCGTATTTGACTGCGGCGATGGTCATCGTCCCCGGGGAGAAGGGGACCCTGTCTCGAGGGTGGCAGACCGATCG
>VBMN01000148.1 GCA_005878385.1 Methanobacteriota archaeon | reverse complement strand
TCCGGCCGTGAGTCTCGAGGGCCGAAGTGCAGGGACCGGGATTTGAACCCGGGTCAACAGCTAGGAAGGCTGTAGTCCTGACCAGCTAGACTATCCCTGCGCAAACGCGAGAAGCAGGGAGATTCGTTTAATCTTTCCGCGATTGGATCGCCCAATGGGCGCCGTATCGGCACCCCATGCGATTTCCTGGGAGCTAGGACTTTGGCTCACCGCGGTCAAACCAAAAATAAGGTGGACCGGCGGAGTCGTGGAGACGACCGGTCTCCGCCGATCTCGTGGGATGGATCGGTTAATCGCTAACCATCGTCGTCGGACACGTCGAACTCAAGCGAGCATCCGTACGATGTGTACACGTCTTGCCAGCTGTGGT
>VBMN01000153.1 GCA_005878385.1 Methanobacteriota archaeon | reverse complement strand
CCGACCTTCAGCAGGCCGGTCTCCACGCGGCCGACCGGCACGGTCCCGGCTCCCGTGATCGAGTACACGTCCTGGACCGGCAGCCGCAAGGGGAGGTTCGTCGGTTTCGGCGGCACGGAGAGCTGGTTCAGTGCCTCGACGAGGGCGGGTCCTTTGTACCACGCCATCTTGGTCGACGCCTTCACGATGTTCTCGCCCTTGTACGAACTGATCGGGATGAACGGGATCTTGTCGACCTTGTAGCCGACCCCCTTCAGGAGGGTGGACAGCTCCGCCTTCAGCTCGTTGTATCGCGCCTCGGCAAAGGGCGGCTTCGACGCGTCCATCTTGTTGATCGCGACGATCAGTTGCTCGACGCCGAGCGTCCGCGCCAGGAAGATATGTTCCTTCGTCTGCGTCTGCACGCCCTCCGCCGCACCGACCACGAGGACCGCGGCATCGGCCTGGGACGTCCCCGTGATCATGTTCTTGACGAAGTCCCGGTGGCCCGGGGCATCGATGATCGTGAAGTAGTACTTGTCCGTGTCAAAGCGCTTGTGCGCGACGTCGATCGTCAGGCCGCGCTCCCGCTCTTCCTTGACCTGGTCCATCACGAACGCGAACTCGAACGTGGCCTTGCCCATCTGCTCGGCGAGCTTCTTCAGGTTCTCGAGCTCGTGGGGGTCGATGTTCCCGGTGTCGTACAGGATCCGGCCGACGGTCGTCGACTTCCCGTGGTCGACGTGGCCGATGAACACGAGGTTGAGGTGCGGCTTGGCAGGCATGTGTTTCACTCCGTGGAGCGCACCTTAAGATTGGGTCCTATTTATGTCTTCCCTGCTCCGACATCGCGACTTTCTCGGAGAAATTCGCATCTCCCGGGCTCGATGGAAGTTTGTCGTGTGCCGGCGGGAGAATTCGAGACGCCGCCCTGCCGACCGAGGCCCGACCTCCATTACTTGCGGACGAGGTATTGGACCTCGGCGCGAGACCATGCTCGTGGGTTTGTCCACGGGTCTCCCGCGTACACCTCGCGCGTCGGCCCGATCCCCTTGATCGTCCGGTCCTTCTTCCGCCATCGGCGCCAATCGCTCAGGCCGTGGTACACAAGTCGCGCGGAGACTTTGTCCGGATCGAACACGACCCGCGCAACGGTTGTCGCTGGAATCTTCTTGATCCGAATCCGGCCCCGGCCGCGGGCCTTTCCCCGGATCACGAGGCAGGCTTCCCATCGCCGCTGGCTGTCCGGTCGACGGGAGAACGGTCCGTCGATCTCTCGGAAGATCCATTTCCCGGTGGGGACCTTGGCCCCTTTCGCCCACGACACGAGTTCCTTGAACTCCTTGCGCAGATGATTTTCACGGAATGGGCCCACGTAGCGGATCGCGGCGACCGTGTAGGCTGGTTCCCGCTTGAACTCGAAGTCAACGACCACGTCCTTCACCTGGTAGTGCGAGCGCGTGCGGGTACATATGGCTTGTCGCGGATTCTGAACGGGTTCGCTTTGTGTGGCTGATCGACGTTCAACGGGAGCGACTCAGTCTCTGCCAAATCCGAGGCCGGCGGACTCGATGACGTCTTCGTGGGAGCGGGCGATTTCTGATTTCGCCGTTCGACGTAGGTCCACGAACGCCAACTCCGCCCATGCCGCGGAGTGGGGGACTTCCGCTGCAGGCAGTTCGCCGCGGAACAGGAATTCGATGTCCCAATGCTTCGGGGCGTCCGGAAAACGCCTCGGCGTGTAGGCCTCGGACACCACTAGGGGTCCCGTGAGTGGAAGATCGGGCAAGTCGAGTTGCTCGCGGGCGATGCGCCGGGCGGCGTCTCCGGGTGATTCTTGGAAGATGAGGTGGGACGACGGGAGCATCCAGCCCCGCGAATGCACCTCGACGCGGGACGGATCGAGGGCACCGAGATCGTCCCACGGAGCCTCCGGGTTCATGTGGCCCATCAGGAGCTTCGTCGGGTGCCCGGCTTCCGTGACGATCAGGAAGGCGGAGAGACAGACGCCACCCGCGGGAATCTCCGTGACACTAAATGCCGCGGTGTCTCGGGACTTGCTGAAACGCGAGAATCGCCGGTCCGTCGTCATGCTCGGTCCGAGGGTCCATGAGCCCCACGGGTTTCAGGGTTTGCAAATCCCGTTCGAAGCAAGGCTCACGACGCGTAGTATGCGGCGTCGTACGGCTCCGGCGGCAGGCCCTTCCGCGTCCGGATGGATCGCACGACCTCGCCCTGGAGGTTCGATGGTACCGCCTCAAAGCCCGCGTTCTCCGTGGACCAGAGGGCGCGGCCCTGGGTCGCGGATCGGACCGCGGACGCGAAGCCGAACATCTCCGCGACGGGCGCCTTCGCGTGGATCACCGTGATCTCGCCCTCCTGGCTGATGTCGTCGATCACGCCGCGGCGGCTCTGGATCTCGCCGATCGCGGAGCCCATGAAGTCCTGCGGGACGTTGATGAAGACCTTCTGGATCGGCTCCAGCAGGATGCGGCCCGCGAGGACCATCGCCCCATAGATGGAGGACCGGGCGGCAGGGATCACCTGGGCGGGACCGCGGTGGACGGAGTCCTCGTGGAGCTTCGCGTCGACGAGTCGGACCTTGAGCGCCATCCCCTTCTCCGCGGAGAGGGGACCGCGGTTCATCGCCTCGATGTATGCCTCCTTGATCAGCTCCATCGTCTCGTGCAGGTACTGGATGCCCTTCGTCGCATCGATCAGCATGTTCGTGTCGTGGATCCAGACGACGTTCTTCGCCTCGTTGCGGTCCATGCCGAG
>VBMN01000152.1 GCA_005878385.1 Methanobacteriota archaeon | reverse complement strand
GTCCGCTGAACCCGGCGTAGATCAAGGGCGGGCTCGCGTAACCTTCGTCGTACATGATGAACAGGGCCGCCTTCTTTCCTGCCATCGCGGACAGGAGCCCGGGCACCCAGCTCTGGAGCCAGGAGTCTCCGCTCGAGACGGAGTTGTCGTGCATGTTGTGGTTGTCCGTCGGCGTGAACCAGATGAAGTTCACGCCCGCGTTGAGCTGTGCGATGACGGTGTTCGAATCGCCAGAGATCAGGTTCGCACATCGGGCCGAGTTTCCGGTGATCGTCGTATACGATAGGAAGGGGAAGTGGTCCTCGCCTCGGTTCGGATTGATGCTGCACCCGGAACCGGACCCTTCCGCGATGGCCTTCCATGTGTGACCGGAGGTCTCGATGACGTCGACCATCGTTGGATGATTGAGGTTCGGATGATTGCCGTCGCCGGAGACGCCGAACGTGCTTCCGCCCAGGATGGCGATGTAGTTCGGTTGCGAAGGATTCGTGATGCTCTGCCAATGTTGTGAGAACGCGTACTGGTCCGCCAACTGCGTCATGTACGTGGCCGGCCCGTAGATGTCCGACAGATCGTGGTTCTCCATCAGGACGACGACGAACTGGTCGAAGTTGCCCGTGGCCTCCGCCGACACGTGTCCCGGCGGCGCGATCGTCACAGGAGCCGCGATCGGAACGAGACCCGATCCGAGTAGCGCCACGACGACGAGCAGGATCGCGGTCAGGGCGGCGCCGAGGGCTCGCTTCATGCCCGCGCTCCCGCGAGGACAGAGAGAACGTCGACGAATACGATCGGGGGCGGATGCGGGCAACCCGAGGGGGGAATCAGGGCACCAGCGAAGGGGACGAGTCCCCACCCCTGTTGCCGCTATATGCCGACTCGGAGCCGGCTATCGTTAGTGGTTGCTGCAATGCGGAACAGAATCGCCGACGGGAATGGAAAACGAACCGGGAATGGACGGAACATCCGGAGGGCCTACTGATCCCACGACTCGTCCTCTTCCTGCTCCTCTTCCGTGAGTTCCTGCATCCGGCTTCGAGGCCTCGGGCGTGCTCGCCGGTTCCGACGAGAACCGCGACCAATCACGACGAAGCTCACGGCGGCGAGGACCACGAGGAACAAGGCGAGGGGCCATGAGATCCCGAACGGGAGATCCGGGAGGGACAGGGAGGAGGACTCGACGTCAAACGTTCCCGACGTGGTCGACTCGCGGCCTGCGTTGTCGACCGCCTTCACCCAGACCTGGTGGGGACCGTTGGACAGGTGGAACGTGACGCTCGTCGCGGTGCCGACGGATACGAATGGCCCGCCATCCATGCTGACCTCCTGCTTGGCGATTCCCGAGGCCTCGTCGGAGGCCGCCCAAGAGATCGTCACATCCGACTGCGTGACGCGTCCGCTCGGCGAGGGCGACCCGAGGGTGGGTGCATTGAGATCGACCCGGATGGACTCCGACTTCATCGCCTCGATGTGGCCCGCGGTATCGATGGATTGCCACTGCAAGGAGTGATCACCGTCTCGGACGACGAAGGGGCCGGCATACGTCGTCCAGGTACCGGAGTCAAGACTGTACAGGGTGACCATCGAAGATCCCGAAGGACTCGTGGCGCTCATCGAGACGTTCACCGCGGACATGTGCCATCCGTTCGGATTCACGGTTCCGTCGACCAAGATAGAAGTCGTCGGGGCACCGGGCGTCCCGGCACTTCCGGACGCGACGACGGAGACCGCGTGAGTCACGGTCCCGGTGAGACCTCCTGCATCCCGGACTTCCAGGCGGACGGAATAGCTGCCGGCCGACGGGAACGCATGGGTCGCAGTCAATGTCGTCGAGAGCGTCGTGTCCCAGACGCTGTTATCTTCCCAATCCCAACGAATCTGGAGCGCGCCGTTCGACGAAGTCGAACTCGATGCGTCGAAGGAGATCGCCGTGTTCACGTCGGGCGACGGAGGGTTGAACGAGAACCGTGCGACGGGGGCCCCCGGCGGTGGCGGAGGAGGCGGAGGCGGCGGAGGTGGGGGCGTACCGGCGACGATGGACTGCGGGACGACTGGACTCGTCGACGCGAGATATCCCGTCGTGCCCGCATACTGCGACCGGATGTATTCCGTATGCGACGACGGCCCGTGGAAGATCATGTCCGCGCCATACGTGCCGTCGGATTGTGTCGTGAACTGGCCGATCTGGGACTCAGGACTCCAGGTCACATTGTCCCAGGACCACTCGAGTGCGACGGTCGCGGAAGGAATTCCGGCTCCATCCGAGTCCGTGAGCCGTCCGCTCACATGGACGGTGCCCTCCGTGATGGAAGGGTTGGGATTGGTCCCGAGCGTCAGGGATGTGGCGTTTCCGGACGGAGGCGGTGGAGGCGGAGGGGGAGGTGGCGGCGGAGGTGGAGGCGAACCGCCGGACCCCGTGAAGAACTCGAGGGGAGACGGCGCATTCACGTCGCCCTGGCCGAGGTTTCCGCCACCCCACTCGTCCTCGATGAGTTTGATGAAGGAGTAGTGGGTATACGCGGCGCTCGATGAGTGGGCGAGGACCGTCGAAGGCCCGCTGAAACTCGTGTAGACGAGAGGCGGGTTCGCATATCCTTCGTCGAACGTGACCATGAGGGCGGCGTTCTTGCCCGCCATGGCGGACAGGAGCCCGGGCACCCAGCTCTGCAGCCATGTATCGCCGGAGGAGACGGAGTTGTCGTGCATGTTGTGGTTGTCCGTCGGCGTGAACCAGATGAAACTCGTTCCCGCGTTCAGGGCCGCGACGACCTGGGTAGGTCCGCCCGAAAGCAGGTTCGCACATCGCGCCGAGTTCCCGGTGATCGTCGTATACGAAAGGAACGGGAAGTGATCCTCGCCGCGAGGAGGCGAGAGCCCGCAACCGGATCCACCCGCGCTTTCCGCGAATGCTTTCCAGGTGTGACCGGAGTTCTCGATGACGTCGACGATCGTGGGATGGTTCAGGTTCGGATGGTTGCCGTCGCCGGAGACGCCGAACGTCGAACCACCGATGAGGGAGATGTA
>VBMN01000076.1 GCA_005878385.1 Methanobacteriota archaeon | reverse complement strand
ACGAGGACCCGCAGGCCCGCCCTTGCGAGATACGCCGCGGACACGAGGCCGTTGTGACCGCCACCGACGACAATCGCGTCCCACGGGTCGCCCACGGCCTCCGAAGTGCCAGGGACATATGTAGGGTTAGTGCCCGCGACCTCCCTCCGTGAAACTATAAGCCGCACTCGTCCTTTCTGCGGGCGATGGCCCAGAAACGATCGCATCGTTCCGCATCGCGGGGTCCGGGGATCCTCGAGCGGCTCTCGAAGGGTGTCGTGCTGGGCGACGGCGGCTACCTCCTCGAACTGGAGAAGCGCGGATACGTACAAGCGGGTCCTTTCACGCCGGAGGTCGTCCTCGAGCATCCCGCCGCGGTGACGGAACTCCATCAGGAATTTCTCGACGCGGGCGCAGAGGTACTACAATCCCTCGCGTTCTACGCGAGCAAGGAAAAGCTCGCGACGACCGGCTTCGCCGACCGCGTCGGCGGGATCAACCGGGCGGCCGTGCGGCTCGCGCGGGACGTCGCGCGAGACCGCGCGCTGGTGGCCGCGAACCTCAGCCTGACATGGATGTACGATCCGAAGGATGGCGCCTCGAGCGACAAGGTGCGGGCGCTCTTTGACGAGCAGCTGAACGCCCAGTTGCGGGAATCACCCGACTTCGTCGTCGCGGAGACGTTCTCATGGCTCGGAGAGGCTCTCCTCGCGGTCGAGCGGATCGAGAAGACCGGCCTGCCTTGCATGGTGACGATGTCCTTCGACAAGAACCCGATATCGTACGATGGGCACACCCCCGCGGAGTGTGCTCGGGCTCTGCGGGACGCCGGGGCGGACATCGTCGGCGTGAATTGCCTGCGGAACCCCATGCTCCTGTTGCCGATCGCCGCAGAGATGCGCAAGGCCGTCACCGGATTCGTGGCCTGCCAGCCGACCGCCTACCGCACGCCTCCCGACGTTCCCGATTTCACGGCCACGAAGGAATTCCCGTACGAGACGGAGACCCTCGTCCTTTCTCGTCGCGCGATGGGCGCCTTCGCCTCGGAGGCGAAATCGATCGGAATCAATTACATCGGCTCGTGTTGCGGCTCCGTGCCGATCCATGTCCGCGAGATGGCGCGCGCCCTTGGAAAGGCTCCCGTGAGTCGGGCCTGGCGGGTGGACTACAACAAGCCCATGTCCGCCTATGAGTTCTACCGGCACGAGACTCCGTAACGCCAACTCGTCGTCCCAATCGGGCGTAATCGTCGCATATCTCTTCCGAGGTCCGTTCACTGACGATTGGATCAGCGGACGCTATCGGAATGGGTTGCCACAGAAGAAGCAGAACAGGTTCTCGGCATTCACGATGGTTCCGCAGTTCGGGCAACGTTTCTTGGCCCCCGCGAAGGTCGAGGTGGACGCGGTAGGCGTCGACTGCGCTGGCGCCGGCCGTACGAACTCGATCGGAGGGGGCGGGCTGTCCGCGCGAGGTTGGACCGCCGTGGCTGTCGGCGGCGGCTGCGAAGACCGAGTCCCTTGGACATAGTAGTTCGTCGGGTACAATGTGTTGGGCCGGAACCCGGCGCGCCTCGCTCGCGCCGCGCGCCGCTGCGGGATGAAGGCCACGACCGCGGCAAGGGCCAGGATGAACAGGGCCAAATAGAGCAAGTTCGACGCGAGGAGCTGGTACAGGACGAACAAGAAGTCCGGCAGATTCGAGGCCGCAACGGAATACTCGCGGGACTCGTACTGCGTCCCGTTCACCGACGCGACCACCTTGAAGTAGAGCGTGTCGGCACCGGACGGCATCGTGAGACCGTTCGCCGTGTACGACTGGTGCGTCGTCCCCGACTGAGCGGGGGTCATATTCCCAAGGCGGCCGGAGGCGGTTCCCCAGACGACATGGGTGTCAGGGACCACTGTCCCGACGGGCCCGAGGATCGACCACGTGACACCGAAGGTCGAACTTCGGGAGACACTCGCGGGGAAGGCGTTCACGGAGATGAAGGGCTGTCTCAGCGCGTTGATTGCATTCCAGGTGTTCACGACGCCCCAGCCGTAGTTCGTGTTGTATGCGGGTCCTCCACTGGGTTGGACCGCGGTGCTGTTCAGGATGTTCCAGAGCTCGACGTTCGTAAGCGCCGGATCCACGGAGAGCAGGAGGGCCGCGGCCCCCGTCACGAAGGGCGCCGCGAACGAGGTCCCCCGGAGATAGTGGACCTGGTTGTTCCCGTCGAGGGTGAGGATCCGATCGCCCGGAGCCGCCAGATCGAGTCCGGGACCGTAGTTCGAGAAGGATGCCTTGAGGCCGGTTTCGTCGATGGCGGCGACGGACACGACGTTCGGGAGTCGGGCCGGGTAGTCCAGGGTCCCAGTGCCGGCATTCCCGGCCGCGGCGACGACGAGGGCCCCCCGCGACCACGCGTAATCGATCGCAAACTGGATGTCGGTCGGTCCTCCGAACGTTTCGTTCGTACCCAGGGAGAGGTTGATCACCTTCGCTCCATGCTGGGCGGCCCAGCGGATCGCCTGGGAGGTGTTCAGCGACGATCCCTGGCCGTTCAACCCGAGGGCCCGGAGGGCCATCACTTTGACCTGAGCAGTCCCGGCGACGTCTTGCCCGTTATCGATGATCGCCGCGATCACGCCCGCGACACCGGTCCCATGGTACACGCCGGACGGATCGTTGTCCATCGGGTTCGTGTCGCCGTCGATGAAGTCGTATCCGTGGCTCGTGCCGTCGGACGGATTCACCCACATGTTCGCCTGAATGTCCTGGTGGGTCCACCACACCCCCGTATCGACGACCGCGACGACGACGGACGGCGAACCGAGCGTCACGTCCCATGCGTTGGGGGCACCGATCTTTTGCATGCCCCACTGATCGATGTAATAGGGATCGTTGGGTCGGAATTCGGCATGAACCGGAAAGCTCGTCGCGACGTCCGCGGCGCGGACGACGGGACTGATCGCCCCGGCGACGAACGTGGCAACCACGCCGAGAACGGCCAACAGTGCGGCCATCCGTCGCAATGAAACGCGAGCAGTCCGTCCGATCAACAACGGGGAAGGCCTCCGCAAGGGAGAGGTTGTGAAGGTCTCATCAACCGCGCCCCCTCATAAACCTCTGCCCCTAATTTTCGACGGGGACACACTTGCGAAGACTTGCGGTCTCACACTCGTTTGGCGAGGTCGGCGATCTTTGCGCCCGCGCCGCCTTTGATCGGGGCTCCGTGTCCGAAGATCGCGTTCTCGAAGTGGAACTTGGCAAGCTTCTTGATCGACTCTCGGTGCTGTTTCGGGTCGACATTGTAACGGTCGTCCATGGGCCCGACGCCGGACTCGTTCCTCGCCGCATCGCCCGCGATTAGGAGGGAATGGGACGCGTCGAAAAGCGAGATGCTGCCGCGGGTGTGGCCCGGCGTGAAAATGACCTCGAGTCCATCGTGTTTCTGGCCGTCGTCCAGGAGCACATCGACCACGGTCCCCGGATGACTCTGGGGGCCGGACGGGCCGTCGTACACGCGCTTGCGGGCGATGAAGTCCGCCTCGATCCGGTGGGCGGCGACTTTGGCCGGAGACCCGTGCTTGATTGCCGCCAGGCCTCCGACATGGTCCGGATGTGTGTGGGTGATGAAGATCGTGGAAAGATCCTTCGGTTTCACCCGGATATTGGACAAATAATCCATCACCTTCCCAGCGTCGGCATCGGCCGAGGTGTCGATGAGGACGAGTCGGTCGTCGATGAGGAGGGTCGTCGTCGCATAGGTCTCGATCACATGAACGCCTTGTAGCCATTCCATATCGTTCGCCGCCCCGTGGAGGTCCATCTGCCGACTTATGCCTTTCGCGATGGGGCACCCGCAGACCTGTCCAACGGCCGATCTAGCCGGAGGCTGTCTCGAGGAACACGCAAGTACCTATCCGACCTGTCGAAGGGTTGAGGTGCACCGGTGTTACACCTTGGGTTCTTAAAGGGTCCCGGTGTTCCCACCGCCGGGCTCTGGCATGACTCTAGAAGATGTCCTCCTCCAGGTGGAATCCGGAACCGACAAGGCCCTTGAAACGCTGAAGGAGTACTGCCGGTTCCCGACGATCTCGGCACACAAAAAGGCGCAACCAGAGACGGCCGCGTTCGTCCGTCGGCTCTTGGCCGAGAATGGATTCGAAGCCCGCGAGTATCCGACGGAAGGGGGACCGAATGTTGTATTCGGTCAGATGATGGTCGACGAACGGAAGCCCACGCTCCTGATGTACCAACATTACGACGTCCAACCGGTGGACCCGCTGAACGAATGGAAGCGCGATCCGTTCGACCCGACGATTCAGGATGGCAAGTTCTGGGGACGCGGATGCGGGGACACGAAGGGGAACCTGATCATGCAACTCCTCGCGGTGCAGGCCTGGCGCGCCGTCGAGGGCCGACCGCCGATCAACCTGAAGTTCGTCGTCGAAGGCGAGGAGGAAGTCGGGAGCCCGCACTTCGCCTCATTCGTGCATGCGAACAAGGAGATCCTGAAGGCGGACGGTGCGACCATTGAAGGGGGCGATCATCTCCATGAGGGGACTCCGAAGATCGAGCTCGGCTGCAAGGGCATCCTGTACGTCGAGATGGTCAGCCGGACCGCGTCCGTGGACCAACACTCGTCCTACGCGGCGATTGCCCCGAACCCCGCGTGGCGGCTGATCCACGCCCTCATGACCCTCCGGGATGCGAAGGGGCGGATCAAGGTCCCTGGCTGGTACGAAGACGCACGCCGCCCGACCGCACGCGAACTGCGCTTCCTCAAGTCGAGCCTCTTTTCGTCGCAGGCGCTGAAAGGCTTCTGGGGCGTCTCCGAATTCATCGGAGGGGACAACGATTTCGAGCTTCTTCGAAGGCTCATCTACTCCCCGACCTGCACGATCTGCGGATTCGTGAGCGGTTACATTGAGCAGGGCACGAAGACGGTGAACCCGGCGGTCGCGAAGGCCAAGATCGATTTTCGGCTGGTCCCGAACATGAAGCAGGAGAAGCAGCTCGCGAAGCTGCGGGAGCACCTGAAGACGAAGGGCTTCGGGGACATCGAACTCATGCCCGCAGCGGAAAAACTCGAGTCAGCCGCAATTTCTCCCAGTGCGAGAGTCGTCAAGGCCGCGATCAAGGGTTCGATCGACGCGTACGGCCGCGAACCCGAGGTTTGGCCCTGGTCGATCGGGGCCTCGGCCCATGGATTCTTCAACGAGGTGGTCGGCGTTCCCTCCATCTCGGGGCCGGGCGTGTCCTACGACGGCTCGAACTTCCATGCGCCGAACGAGAATATTCGACTCACGGACTTCGTCGGCGGATCGAAGCACATGGCCGCCATGTTCGCACGCATGTGAGTCAGAGACCGACCCAAGGTGAAGCAACTTCGGCGTATTTTATACCTCTAAGTAGGGGTACGAACGAACCTGCGGATCGTATGCCTCGATCAGCCTTCCGAGGACGGTTTTCCGGCGGTTCTTGGCGGTCCTCGTGCGGCGTACCCGGCCAACCCTTTTATTCGCGGAGCGCGCCTTGACGGGTCGGGAGTGGCGAGTATGGCGGGGGAGGAACTCATCCTTGCGACGGTACTGGCGATTATCGTGGTGCTTGTGATACTGCGGGCGGCCGTCAAGGTCGTCCGGGAATATGAGCGGCTCGTGATCTTCCGACTCGGCCGTCTCTTGAGCCAGCCGAAAGGTCCCGGGCTGACCGTCATCATCCCGATCTTCGATCGGCGGGTCCTGATTGACCTCCGCACCGTCGCGTTTGACGTGCCCCGCCAACGGGTCGTGAGCCGGGACAACGTGTCCGTCGAAGTCGATGCGGTCGTCTACTACCGCGTGTACGATCCGCTGAAAGCCGTCACGGAAGTGCAGAACTACATCATGGCGACGAACTTGCTCGCCCAGACGACCCTCCGGGACGTGCTCGGCCAGGTCGAACTCGACGAGCTCCTTTCGAAGCGCGAAGAGCTCAGTAAGAGGATCCAGGTCCTCCTCGACATCTCGACGGAGCCCTGGGGGATCAAGGTACAAGCCGTAACCCTGCGGGATGTCTCCCTGCCGGACACGATGGTCCGGGCGATCGCGAAGCAGGCGGAGGCGGAGCGGGAGCGCCGGTCGCGCGTGATCATGGCGGAAGGCGAGTTTCAAGCGGCGGAGAAGATGCGCGAGGCAGCCATGCTCTACGGCTCGGCCCCGAGCGCGATGCGCCTTCGAGAACTGCAGACGTTGACGGAGATCGCCCGGGAGAAGAACATGATCGTCGTCACGAACACGACGGCCGCGGGAGACATCACGGGGGAAGTCGCATCCCTCACGGCAGCCCTCGCCAGAAAAGGGGACAAGAAAGAGTGAGGTCCGTTGCCGCGAGGCGAGTGCGCGTCGTCCTGCTGATCGGCCTTCTGGCCACCGTCCTGGCGGGCGCGATGCCCGCGGTCCGAGCCCAGGGGCCGCGGATTCTCCTCGCCGAGGTGACTGGCGCGATCGATCGCTCCACGGTCGACTACCTGCAAGAGGCCGTAGGTGAGGCGCGGAGTGGCGGGTATTCGGCCCTCATGATCCGGTTCGATACGCCGGGCGGGGGGCTTGCAGAAACCGTCGCGCTTGCGGAGATGTTCAATAACGCGCGCGATGTGCCCATTCTTGGTTGGGTCGGGCCGGTCGGGGCGCATGCATGGAGTGCGGGGACCATCCTCCTCGTGTCCACGGATCTCGCCGCCATGGCTCCCGGCACGACGATCGGCTCCGTTCAGCCGGTCGAGGTCGGGCCGGGCGGCGTCGTTCCTGTGACCGACCCGAAGATCATCAACGCGGTCGTGACGGCGATTTCGGAGGAGCTTGCGCTTCACAACCGTCCGATCGATCTGGCCTCTGCCTTCGTCGTCGATAACCTCAACCTCAATGCGACGCAAGCCCAGAGCCGAGGCGCCACGGAACTCGTCGCACAGAGTCCGGAGGAGTTCGCTACCTTCGCGAACGGCCGCCGGGTGGTCGTTCAAAGCAATGCGACCGTTTACAAGGATTTCACCCTGAATACGGCGGGCGCCGAGATCGTGACGTTCAGTTCGTCCAGCCGGGTCTCGCTCCTCCGGGCGTTGTCCGACCCACTCGTTTCGTCCCTGCTCCTCATCCTCGGAATCTATCTCGTGATCTTCGGGATATCGGCGCCGGGACACGGTGCGGAAATCGCCGGAGTCATCGTCCTCCTCCTCGCCTTGATCGGCCTCGGGTTCAGCGTCGATCCGATCGCGCTCCTCCTCTTCATCGTCGGCGTCGTGCTGATCATCATCGAAGTCAAGACGCCGGGACACGGGATATTCGGCATCGGCGGCATCATTGCGATTATCCTTGCCGCTGCGTTCCTCGCCCCTCTCCGACCGCCGCGGTTCGCCGTCTCACCGGACTATCAACTGTACTTCCTTGCGGCCCTGCTTACACCGACCGGTTTCTTCGGCGGCTTTCTGCTCTTCGCCATGTACAAAGTTCAGCAGGTTCGACACCGGACCCCGATCGTCGGTGAGATGACTGGACTGCCCGCGATTGTGAAGGAGGAGGTCCGGCCCGGGGAGAAAGGCTACGTGACCCATCGAGGCGAACTCTGGCAGGCAATCTCGGACGAGAACTTGCCAGCCGAATCGAAGGTGTACATCCATGGCGTGGATGGTATCGTCCTGCGGGTCGGGTCGGCTCCCCCGCCTATAGTCGCGCCTCCGCACCCCGCCAGAAATTGGTTCGCGTCTCTCCTGCGTCGAAAGGCCGCGTGAGCCGCAAATCCTTAAGGCACCCACTGGGTTCGCCTCGCCGATGGAACAGGACGTCACGCTGTGCAAGGTCGAAGACATCCCCGATGGGGCTCCGAGGCACTTCGAGATCATGGGGTACGACGTCATGGTCGTGCGCCTCGGGGACCGGTTCTATTGCGTGGACGAGGCGTGCACGTACAAGTGGGCCATGCTGACGGATGGCCACGTGGATCGGGACCGAATCGCGATCGTATGCAAGGACTGCAACGGCGCCTGGGATCTTCAATCGGGCCAGCCGAAGGATCTTCCAGCGAAATTTCCACTGAACGTATACCGGATCGAAGTGGTTGGGGACGACGTGATCGTCACCTTCACCTATTGAGCTTCGGGTCGGCAGCGAGAAAAGGCTTATGAACGAGGGTCTCCTCGCTCCCGTTGTCCTCAGCGCGCGGACGAACCGAGTCGGCTGTCTCGCACTCCGACCGTGTTCTCGCCGAGCCTAAGGGCGGTGCCGTCGATGGTCGAGGACTTCAAGAACCAGCACTTCACGCGTATGTGGAATGAGGAGAACAAGTCGAAACGGGAGAAGTTCCGCAACCTCATGAAGTCGAAATTGGACTTGCTGCACGTCGAAGTCACGGAGGAAAACGCCCGCGCCTTCTACAACGGCCGGCTCGAGTCCCGACAGCCCGAACGAATTTATCAGATGCCGGAACGGTCAGACGACCGCCGACCGCCACGACGCCGCTAATCGAGTCCCGTGTTTGAGAAACGCGGGCCATCAGCGATGGAGAGAGCGGTCGCTCGACCGCGTAGAAAAGGAAAATCCTGGCCCGAAGGCCAGGTCGTTGAATCTGGTTCAGAAACGCCGTCGGCCGCGGTCTCGCCGGTCGCGATCGCGACCGCCGCTGCCGCCGCCGCCACCCCGGCCGCCGCCGAAGGTCCCGAACTCGAATTGTCGGTCCCCTCCGCCGCCACCGCGTCGCTCGCCGCTGTAGCCGCCGCTTCGGTAGCGGGGCTCGCGCTCGTATTCGACCGCGCTGACGTCGAGGGCGGTGTTCACCGTCTCGATCGTCTGGTCCGACTTCGTCATCGACCCGTACTTGCCGACGTTGAGCCGGATGTGGCCGCGCACAAGGGTCACGTAGCCGTTGTCGACCAGGACCGTCTCATCCTTCTGGACCTGACCGATCTGGTCGTTCCAGAGGGTGAGCAGGACCGTCGCGGTCTCGTCCCCAACCGTCGCCTCGACGAGCTTTCTCGCTTCGCCGAACTTCGACGTGATCTCTCGCTCTTCGCTCAACCCGACGACCTTTACCAAGACATTTACCTGCTTGGATGCGGGGGTCAGGTCTTTCACTTTCGTCATTGTCTTTTCGTCCATGCTTTCACTTCTGCCGACACAAGCCGCCGAGTCGCAAAGGGTCGGGAAAAACCTACCACCAGGCGAATTCAGACGATGTGGGCTAGCTGTCCTCACGAACCGCTGCTATAAAAACATTCGGAAGCGTCGAGGGACGGATCGGATCGCTCGGGTGCGCCCGATTTGGATTTTCCCTGGAGACCGCGCGTTCGAGGCGCCACCAACTATTTAGCGCGACCCTGGGATTCCACGCATTCCCATGCTCGTCGACGCGTTCGGTCGCGGCGTCACGGACATTCGTGTGAGCGTGACGAAGCGATGCAACTTCGGCTGCATCTATTGCCATGATGAGGGCCTCGGCCCGATCCTCACGCCAAGGATGCCTCACGAAGATGAAATGGCCGTCGACGAGATTGAACGTCTCCTCCGGATTGCGCGCGAGTTTGGAATCCGGTCCGTGAAATTCACCGGAGGCGAGCCGCTCGTTCGGCTGGACATGGAGGACATCATTGACCGCGCCGTGCGGCAGATTCCTGACGTCTCGATGACGACGAACGGGTCGATGCTCGCGAAACGCGCAGAGGGCCTTAGGTCGGCCGGCCTCAAACGGGTGAACGTCTCGATCGACTCCTTGGATCCAGTGGCCTTCCAAGAGATCCGAAAGGGACAACTCGCGCCGGTCCTCCGCGGGATCGAGGAGGCTTTGCGAGTTGGATTGAAGCCCGTAAAGTTGAACATGGTCGTGTTCAAGCACACGCTCGCGCACATCCCCGAGATGATTGACTTCATCTCGAACGGGGATGGCCTCAAGCTTCAGTTGATTCAGTTCATGCCCGAGCTCGTCGGTCAGCAGGAATGGATGGTGGACATCGACTCCCTGAAGAAATGGTTGGAAGTCCGCGCAGACAAGGTCCTCGTGAGAGAGATGCACCATCGACGGATCTACCTGTTCCATGGCGCGGAGGTCGAGGTCGTGGATCCCGTATACAATGCGGAGTTCTGCATGAACTGCCACCGGATCCGAGTGACTCACAACGGAGAACTGAAAGGCTGTTTGAATCGGAACGACGACTTGATTCCGACCCGTGGCCTTGATGACGATGGCGTCCGCGATGCATTTCGGCGCGTCGTCGCGAACCGAGTCCCATTCTACGGAGCCTACGTGAAAGAATATCCGAAGCGAGATCCGACCCGGGCGGTCCCAATCGAGTTTCCGACGCCCATCCCCCGGTGACCGAACCTTCTTCGCCGCCTCCTTTTCCCTGGAGGCGAGGCGTCCCGCGAATCCTCAAATAGACCGTCGCTCTCCGCGGCTTGTGGCCACAGCGACCCGCTCCGTGGAGGACGTTTTGCGGGAGGGAGGGTTCACCTCGTTCCATCGCCGCGTCGTCCTCTTGACCGGATTCGCCTGGACCTTTGTCGCGTTTGAGATCATCCTGATTGGATTCGTCTTGCCCACGATTTTCTCTCAGTTCGGCTTGACGCCTGCGTCGAATCCCGTCCTCTATTTCTTAGTCGCGTCGGCGACGCTAATCGGCTCGTTCATCGGCAGCCTCCTCCTCGGGCGCCTCGCCGACGATCGCGGTCGTCGCACGGTCTTCCTCACGAGCATCCTTTGGTACTCCGTGTTCACGGCGCTGACCGCGGTCGCGTGGGACCCATGGAGTGTCTTCGGTTTCCGGTTGCTCGCGGGCCTCGGTCTGGGGGGCATGCTCGTCGTGGACCCTTCCCTGCTCTCGGAGTTCCTGCCCCCGCAATCCCGCGGCCGGTACATGGTGCTCCTCGACTTCTTCTGGCCGATCGGATTCCTCCTGGCGATCGGCTTCTGGTGGATCTTCATCATCCAGGGCGGCGGTCAGTGGCGCTGGCTGTTCGTCGCCGCGGCGTTCCCGGCCTTCATCGCCTTCCTAGCCCGGGCCACCGTGCCCGAGAGTCCGTTCTATTTCGCGCGACAAGGTCGTCTTGATGACGCGGCGAAGGTCCTGCGGCGTGTGACGGGCCTGAGCGTGGCCACCGAGTCCCTTTCGAAGGAACAGACGATCCCCCGCGCTCCGATTTCGGCGCTGTTCGGCGGCCGGCTCCTTCGACGTTCAGCGGTCACCATCGTTGTATGGATCGCTTTGAACTTCAGTTATTACGGCCTGTTCCTGTCGCTTCCCTTTGCCCTTCCCGTCTTCGCGGCGGTCGGATTGGACGTCCGGCTTCTCGCCGAGTTCTTCATCGTCTCTGCCTTCGCGCAGTTCCCGGGCTACCTCGTCTCAATGTTCCTCGTCGAGGCCTGGGGACGCAAGCGGACCTTGGCGGTCTTCCTGATCTTGGGCGGCGTGAGCGGATATTTCTTCGCGACCGCGACGGAGCTTTGGGCGTTGTTCGTCAGCCTCGCGCTAGTGAGCTTTTTCAACTTGGGTGCGTGGGGGGCCGTGTATCCGTACACGAGCGAGCTTTTCCCTACGCAGTACCGGGCAACGGGATTCGGGATGGCGGAAGGAGTGGGAAAAGTCACCGCCATCTTGGGCCCTGTCTTGTTCGGTGCTTTGTACGCCTCGACGGGTGGCATCATCGCTCCCCTCACCGCGATCGCGGTGGTCATGGCCCTCGGTGGATTCGTCCTCGCGGGGATCGGGCCCGAGACGAAGGGACAGGTCTTCACCTGATGCGCCGTCGGATGGAAAGCCTATAACCCCGTGACTTGTTCCCTTCGACCAGGCGCCGCGAAGGCACCCGAAGCACGATACAATGGCGAAACCGAAGTCGTCACGGAGCGCGCGCGGACCGAAGATCGTCGCGGTGCCGCCGGGGCCGAAGTCGAAAGCCGCACTCGCGCGGAAGGAGAAATTCATCACGAACGGGGTGCGGGTCGCCCTCCCGATCGACGTCACATGGGCGGAGGGCCCGTTCGTGCGCGACGCGGACGGGAACGTCTATGTGGACCTGGTTGGCGGGATTGGCGTCCAGACGGTGGGCCATCGTCCCCCGTCCATCGTCCGAGCCGCGAAGGACCAGCTCGATCGCCTGACGCATGTGAGCTTCATGGTGGCGACGTACGGGCCCTATCTGGACCTCGCGGAACGCATGGCCGACATCGCGCCACCCGGTCTCACGAAGTCAATCTTCCTGAATTCGGGCTCCGAGGCCATCGAGAACGCGGTGAAGGTCGCCCGCGTGGCGACGAAGAAGGCGTGGCTCGTCTCCTTCAAGACGGCCTTCCACGGTCGCACGTTGCTCGACATCAGCCTCACGGGGAAGGAGAAGCCGTACCGCGAGGGCTTCGGGCCCCTCGTTCGCGAGGTCCTCCTCGCTGACTACGCGTATCCGTATCGAGATCCGGAAGGGCGTGCTCCCGCTGACGTCGCGAAGGCCCGGGTCGAGGAGCTTGAGCGATTGATTAACGTGCCCGAGGCGGCCGGTCGCGTCGCGGCGATCCTCGCGGAGCCGGTCCAGGGAGAAGGGGGCATGATCGTGCCCCCGAAGGAATTCTTCCCCCTCCTCCGTCGCCTATGCGACCAATATGGAATCGTCCTGATCGATGACGAAGTCCAAGCGGGCGCAGGCCGGACCGGGAAGATGTGGGCGATCGAACACTGGAACACGGTGCCGGACGTCCTCGTGAGCGGGAAGGCCATCGGCGGCGGTCTCCCCTTCGGGGGCGTCACCGGGAAACCGTCCGTGATGGATGCACCCGGGCCCGCATCCTTGGGCGGCAC
The DNA here is from genome assembly GCA_005878385.1 of Methanobacteriota archaeon. Taxonomy (GTDB): domain Archaea; phylum Thermoplasmatota; class Thermoplasmata; order RBG-16-68-12; family RBG-16-68-12; genus RBG-16-68-12. The sequence goes on along the minus strand of VBMN01000076.1, from coordinate 24,258 downwards.
GTTCGGCGGGAATCCGGTCGTGTGCGCCGCCGCGCTCAAAGCGGTGGACGAGATCGAGAAAGCCCTCCCGGGGACGAAACGACTCGAGAGGCAGATTCGCCAGCGCCTCGACGAGATGGCCGAGAGCCACGAATGCGTCGGAGAAGCCCGCGGGATCGGAGCGATGTGGGCCCTCGAGTTCGTGAAGGACCGCCGGACGAAGGAGCCCGACGCGGACCTGGCCCGGGCGGTGCAGCTCGCGGGCCTCAAGAACGGACTGATGCTCCTCACGGCGGGCTTCTACAACAACTGCGTCCGACTGCTCCCGCCGATCAACATCCCGCTCCCCCTCATGGATACGGCCCTCGACCTCCTGGGAGACAGCCTCGACATGGCCCTCGCCGGAAAGGGCCGGTGAGGGTCGCGATCCGGTTCTTTACCGAGAGCAAGGCCGTCGTGACCGCTGGCTGTGACGCCTCTCGAGAGCGACTCGTTTCTAAGTTGAACCTGGTTCTCACCCGAAACGTGGTACGGAAACGAAACTATTTATACGGCGGGCACCCCATATACTATTGCGAGAACGAAACACCATGGCCGAGGAAGAGAGTCCCTGTTCGGGACCGGGGTGCGGAGCGATGTTCGCCTTCGAGGTGATCGGCTCCGAGCTCAAATTGACGGTCCTGCACAGCCTCCTCACCGGGCCCAAGCGGTTCAACGAACTGCGCGTGGCCACGGGGATCTGCCAGAGCTCCCTCGCGAAGACGCTGAAGGAGCTCGAGGAAGTCGGGATCGCGGAGCGAAAGGTCCACCTGGACCGGCCGGTGGCGGTCGAGTACCGCCTGTCGCCGAAAGGGCAGGACCTGTTCGAGGCGATCCGCGACCTGGAGGTTTGGGCCACGCGATGGGTCATGGCGGCCGGATCTCGCGAGGTGACGCAATGAGTCAATTTGCGAATACGAACACACGCGTCATGACGTTCCGACGGGAGCGGGAACCGGCCGAAGGTCGGGACCCCGCGCGCTGCCCGAACTGCGGCAGCTTCGCCCTGTACGTCGACCCTGTCCGCGGGGAACGCGTGTGCGACAACTGCGGATTCGTCGTCGACGAGGGCCTTGTGGACCAGGGTCCTGACTGGACGACCTTCGAAGGGGACGACCGGATCCGGGCGGGTCCGCCGCCGTCCGTGATGGCGCCGGACAAGGGCCTCGGCTCCATGGTCGGCAATGGCCTGCGGGACGCGAAGGGGAATCCGATCGACGCCCGCAGCGTGGCCGCCCTGAACCGCCTGCGGCGGGTGAGCCGCTGGACCCGATACGATCGCACGGAACGGGCCTTGGCGCCTGGCCTCGCCCAGCTTTCCAGTCTCTCCTCCCGACTCGGCCTCGCGCCGGCGTTCCGGGAGCGAGCCGCGATCCTGCTCCGGAAGGCAATTGAGGCGGGTCTGTCCCGCGGTCGCTCGATGGATGCCATCGTGGCGGCCGTTGTGTATCTGGCCGCGAAGCAGTTGGGGGCCCCGCGAGGTCTCCACGAGCTCGCCGAGGCCACGGGCGTAACGGTCCACCGGATCTCCCTGACGGCGAAGGTCGTCGCGCGGGAACTCGGCGTCTTCAGCCGGGCGAGCCGTGCCGAAGATTTCGTCCCCCGGTTCGCTTCCCAGCTCGGGCTCGATGCCCGGGTCGGCGAGAGGGCCTTGAACCTGGTCGCCCAAGGGAAGGACTCGAAGATCCTCGAAGCGAACTCCCCGGTCGGGATTGCGGCCGGCGCGCTCTACCTGGCGTCCGAGGACTTGGAAGTCCCCTTGACCCAGGCCCAGATCGCCCGCCTGACCGGCGTGAGCGAGGTCACCATCCGAAAACACTATCGTCTACTGAAGGATTTCCTCCTCACGAAGGAGAACCCATCGGAGGCGGCTTGATCGCGGGGATCTGCGCGACTTGCGGATTGCCGAAGGAGATCTGCGTCTGCGAGGACCTGGGCCGTGAGACGACCCAGTTGTCCGTCGAGATGGACACACGCCGATACGGAAAAGCCGTGACCGTCGTGCGAGGCCTTGAGTCGAAACCGGACGAAGCCGAAAAGCTCGCGCGGGAACTGAAGAAGGGACTCGCGACCGGCGGATCCGGCAAGCAAGGCGTGATCGTCCTGCAAGGCGACCACCGCAAGGATGTCGTCCGCCTCCTACAGCAGAAAGGATACAACGTCCGTTGACGGCGGCCCTTATCAAGGACCGCTGCGTTCGCCGGCGTCGCGCAGGTGGTACGCTGAAGGCCGTCGTCCTGCCGCAGTACGGCGGGCCCGAGGTCCTCGAGTTCGTGCAGGACTATCCGGACCCGGTCCCCGGGCCGGACCAAGTCGTGGTCCGCTTGCACGCCGCGGCCTTGAATCACCTCGATCTGCTTGTCCGGGAAGGGATCCCGACCCTCAAGCTCGCTCTGCCGCACATCCTCGGCGCGGACGGAGCCGGCCACATCGCCTCGGTCGGCTCCGACGTCACGGACCTTGAGGTCGGGGACCGCGTCGTACTGAATCCGGGGATCTCCTGCGGGCGCTGTGAATATTGCCTGAAGGGCGAAGACTCCGGGTGCGTCGATTACCGGATCCTGGGAGAACACCTGCCGGGAACGTACGCCGAGCAGGTCGCGGTCCCGGCGCGGAATGCCCTGAAGATTCCGACCGACATGTCCTTCGAGGCCGCCTCGGCCGCGCCCTTGGCATTCATGACCGCGTGGCGAATGCTGGTCTCCCGCGCGAAGGTCCGCCCCGGCGAAGACGTCCTCATCCTCGGCGCGGGATCTGGGCTTTCGACCGCCGCGATCCAGGTCGCCAAGCTGGCGGGGTGTACCGTCTTCGTGACGAGTTCGACGGACGAGAAACTCCAGAAGGCGAAGTCCCTCGGCGCGGACGTCCTGGTGAATTACAAGGCGGTCCCCTGGTCCAAGGCCGTATGGGAGCTGACGGGACGACGCGGGGTCGATGTGATCGTGGACCATGTCGGTACCGCGACGTTCAAGGACTCCGTGCGCACGCTGCGGAAGGGAGGTCGGGTCGTGGTCCCTGGTGCGACGACGGGATCGATGCTCGAGCTCGACGCCCGGTATCTGTTCTGGCGCCAACTTTCCGTTCTTGGATCCACGATGGCCAACCAGCGGGAGTTCGAGGAGGTCATGAAATTGGTGTTCATGGGTCGGCTCAAGTCCGTCGTCGACCGTGTCTTCCCGATCGAAGACGCGCGGGCCGCCCACGAGTATCTCGGCCGCGGGGAACAATTCGGGAAGGTCGTCCTCGCAATCCCCTAGTCCGCGCGGCCTGGATTGGCGGGGGTCTTCAGTCGGCGGCCGTCACGGCCTCCCGACTCGCCTTCGGCGTGGCTCGCCACGCCCGGAATCTGCGGACCAGTCCACGGGTGGACCGTCGTCGACGTCGCTCCTTCACGGCGGCTCGCCGCAAGGAGAACATCACGCTCGGTTGGTCCGCGGGTCGGAATTCCAACCGGACGAAGTCCGCGAGGCCGCTGCTCCCGAGTCGTTCGCTCACCAATCTGCCACTGCCCATAATCGGGTGTGTGTTTCCGAACATACCGGGGAGAACGACGTCCTTGGGGAGAGAAGTTCACCCGCCATAGACGGCCGTCGATAGACGGGCCAATCGCGATATGCATGCCCGATCGAGGACCGGCTTACCCTTTCTTCCGCGTCTTTCGCGGCCCGATGCGGTTCCGGATCGTCTGGATCAGTTCGCCCCTCTCGGGGAAGCGCATCACCCGGTCCATGGAGAAGACCACCTGGCCGTCGACTTCCACATCGTACACGCCGTGGTCCCCGGGAACCAGGCGAAGGCCCGATAGCTCCGGGCCGAACTCCTTCAGAATCGCGTCCGCGTCCTGCAGTGCTTGCGGCTGATATCGACAAGGCAGGCAGTACCGGATCAGGACTTCCGGCATGCTGCCTGGGACGGTACCGTCCGATAAAAAGGTGCGCCGCCCCTAGATTTCGGGCCCTCAATGGCCGTTCAGGTCGAAGGCGGCGAAGCCGCGGTACGCATTCAGGAAATACCGCATCCGCAACCACAGCCGCCGCTTCGGCGGTTTCGGGGCCGCGGGGCGTGACCTCTTCGCGGAGGCCACGATCCACCCGACGTCCGGGGTGCCGTATTCCAGGCGCCCGTACTGTCGGAGGGTGAAGTTGCGGTTGCTGTCTGTCCAAATTCGCGTGTTGTCGGGTCCGAGTAGGTACATGTCTTGCTACCTCGGATCGGATAACAACGCCCTCGACGAACCTATTTGACCCGCCATGGGCGGCCGTCGAATGACGGCACCACCTATATGCCCGAGGGGCGCGATAGGTTCTTCATGAGCCTCTGGGAGATCTCGTTTCGGACTCAGTACGACTATCCGTTCATGAAAATCTCGGCCCACCATCCCGGCCTGCCAATCTCGATGTGGTGCATCTGGAATCGAGAGATGATCCAGGTTCCCACCTTGGACGAAAACGTGCTCGAGCAGATTGCGAAGGAGATTCGGAAAGCGGGCAAGTGCATCGATCAATGGGCGGAGGCGGGCGATTCCCGCATCTACATGCTCAAGTGCACGTGCGCGAACTGGGACAGCCCATGGAACGTGTGGGAACTACACGAGGCCGTGGACGCGCCTCCGGCCATTTTCCAGGATGGCTGGGGCTACTTCCGGGTGATCGCCTTTGACGAGGTTCGCACGCGGGACCTCTTCAAGGACTTCAATAAGCGCGGCCCGACCGAGCTGATCCGGAAACGGGAACTGCCATTGTCGGTCCTACCGTCGACCGTCTGGGTGAACACCTTGTTCGGCGACATGACGTCGAAACAGATGGACGCGTTGCTGAAGGCCCATCGGTACGGATATTACACTTCCCCGCGCGAAGTCACGACGGAGAACATCGCCCGCAGCCTGGGCGTGAGCCGATCCACGTACGAAGAGCACCTATGAAAGGCCGAGAACCGGATCGTGGGCAACCTGATCCCGTACTTGCAGCTGTTCGCCGTCGGCGAGAAGAAACCAGAAAAGATGCTCCTCAAAGAGACGCCGCTCGAGCCGACCCTGGAGACCTGAGCTAGGGATTGGGCGGCGCGGGCGTCTTCGGTGCCGGTGGTGGTGTGGGCATCGGGGTCGGCGTCGTCGCGGGAGCGGGCGATGGTGCGGCGACGACCTTCTCGGGGGGCGGGATCGGCCCGGTATGCGTTTGGCCGACGACCTTTCCGCGGACCACCGCCCCTTTGTCGACGAAGAGACGGCCCCCTTCGTTGATCACGTCGCCTTGGACCATCCCATAGACTTCGAGATCGCCACCGGCGGACTTCGCCGCCTTGGTCACCAGGCCGTGGAGGAGCGCCTTGCCCGTTCGCTCCGCGAGGAGATTTCCGGACACCATTCCGGTCACATCGCAGACGCTATTGTCTCGCACGAACAAGTCGCCGCGAACGAGTCCGGTCATCGTCGTGGGTCTCGGACCGATCACGACGACGGAACCCTCGAATCGCTCATCGAGGACGCCTCCGCGGAAGATGCGCACCATGTGAGCGTCTCGGGCTGCCTAACGAGGGAGCGGACTTCAAGATTTCGTCGCGTTCAAGCATGCGACTGGAGCCATCGCTCCGCATCGAGTGCGGCCATCGAACCAAAACCCGCGGCGGTCACCGCTTGGCGGTATCGGAAGTCATGGACGTCACCCGCAGCGAAGACACCGTCGACCGAGGTCGCGGTCGAGAGGCCATCGTGGGGTTGGAGTGCGATGTAGCCTCTCTCGAGTTTCAGATGACCTTGGAAGACCTCCGTAGCGGGCGTGTGCCCGATTGCAAGGAACAGGCCCTGAACCCTGAGATCCGAGGTTTTCCCGTTCTTCACGTTTTTGATCCGGACACCTTCGACCTTCGCGTCACCGAGGACCTCGACGACCTCGGACTCCCAGATGACTTTCACGTTCGGGGTTTTGAGAAGTCGGTCCTGCATAATCTTACTCGCGCGAAATCTGTCGCGACGATGCACGACGGAGACGGTCCTGCACAATTTCGACAGGTAGAGCGCTTCCTCCATTGCGGTGTCCCCTCCCCCCACGACGACGACGTCGAGACTCTTGAAGAAAAACCCATCGCACGTTGCACACGCGCTGACTCCACGCCCCTTCAGGCGCTCCTCGTTCGGGAGACCGAGATATTTCGCGTTCGCGCCCGTCGCGATGATGATGGAACGTGCCTCATGCGCTCCATCAGAGGTCCACACCGCCAGGGGACGTTTCGCGAAATCGACCTTCGAGACGTTGTCGTCCACGAAGTCGGCCTTGAATCGTTCTGCCTGCTTCCGCCAGAGCTCCATGAGCTCCGGGCCTTGGACTCCGCTCGGGAAGCCCGGATAGTTTTCGACATCGGTCGTGATCATGAGTTGACCACCGGCCGTGGCACCGGCGATCACGAGGGTCCTCAGAGCGGCGCGGGTGGCATAGATCGCGGCCGTGAGGCCAGCGGGCCCTGAGCCGATCACGATTACGTCGTACACGGGAGGCATAACATCGGTTGAAGGTCCCGGTTCATCATAAGAGTTACCCCCCTCCAAAGAATGCGCAACCTAAAAGGCACCACGACTTTCCCTCCAACAAGTGGCTTCAAAGGACCTCGAGCGCCTCTTCACGCTCCTCCCGACATTCGAACATCAGAAAGGCATTCGCCTCTTCGACGAACTTGCGAAGGATCCCGCCACCGCGGGCCCGATTTTGCAGGAGCTGCTCGCGGTCGTATCGAATCAAGACGACCCACAACTTCACACTCCGCATGGCGTCCTGACGATCCATGCAGGCCGGGAACTCCTCCGACTCACGCGGCCTCCGGGCGGTTTGGGTCTCCTACGGTTCCTCATCTTCTACAATTTCAGTCTCCCGAAGCGGTCGCTCACATCGCCGCAGGTCGAGTTGGCCGCCCGCGCGATCCCCTCCGCGTCCGAGGAGGATCAGGCGCGCGCGTACCGGAAGTTCGTGTTCGAGCGCATGGGTCCAAAGGCGGCCCCCCTGTTGGCTCGCATCGCGCTCGACCATGGGATCGAGGCCGCGGCGCATCTGGCAATCCGCACGTCCCTGAACGACCTCGGACGACTCGGTCACCACCTCGCGCTCGCGGTCGGTTATGCGGACGTCGCGTTGATCCTCGGTCTTCCGCGCGGCCTCGTGCCGCTCGCGAACCTCGGATATGTGCAGTCCGTGGCCTTGCAGGGAGTCCCGCCGATCGAGGTTCCGACCCTCGTGCCACCGGCCCGCGGCAAGGCCGACGCAGCCGCCCTGGCCTCGCTCCTCGAGGACTGGGAGTTCGATCGCGTCGAGCCGATCCTCCAAGCCTTCGCGTTCGAAGGACGAACGGATGAGGCGTACCGGCCTCTGCTCATTGCGGCGAGCGCGGAGCCTGGCTTCCTCGGCCACACCTTGACCGAGGTGCACACGGCGCGGCTCGCGAGTCGATTCCTCACTCCCTCGGAGAATGCGTGGCTTTCCTGGAAGTTGGTTCGCACGCTCACGACCCGGTTCGGGTATCCGGATTTCTTGCGGCTCGGTGAACCGGAGAGCCGGGATCGAACCTCGATGCTCTCGGCCCTCGAGTCGAGCCTCCGGTACAAGTCGCCTCCCGCGGAAGAGACCGTGCGGCACGCCCTCGAAGCGGACGTGCCCATCGAAGACCTCCTTGCCACGGTCGTCGATTTTTACGGGCAGTGGACGGTCGGGGAAAAGGAGCACACGATCAGTTACCTGAACGCCGTCCTCCAGACGGCGAAGTTCCTTGGGAAAGAGGAGGCTCTCCTTCCGCTCGCAATAGGCCTCAGCAAACTCCCCTTCTGACGGAGCTATTCCCTTGAAGCTCGTCGCGGTTCATCTGGCGTCCGTCGGTCGCGCGGATTTCGGTCCGGTGATCCTGGGTCGCGCCATCTCGAACACGTCCTGTGTGCGACAGTATTGCGGACCTCCCAAACGCCCGATCGCGTGGAGCTTTCGAACGTCGACGATGCCATCCGTCAACATGCGGTCGTCGACATGGAGTCGCACCGCTTCGCCGAAGAATACTGTGTTGTCCGCCACCCGAACGGCGCGGATCAAGCGGCACTCAAAGGCCACCGGCGACTCCGCGATTCGCGGAGGGCGGACGACGTCACACGGAGCCCGCGTGAGGCCGGCTTCCTCAAACTCGCTCACGTCCGATGCGTAGTCGCCCGAGGCGATGTTCATCTTCTCCGCGATTGATTCGGTGACGATGTTCACGACGAACTCCCGTGTGTCGAGGATGTTGCGGGCCGAGTCCTTCGGACGTCCATCGCGTTCCCCGATGGAGACACCGAGGACCATGGGGTGGCTCGAAACGCCCATGCTGAACGAGAACGGCGCGCAGTTGTCGACCCCGCTTCGACTCACGGTCGAGACAAAGGCGATGGGCCTCGGAACGAAGGCCGAGATCATGAGACGATACGCTTGCCGTTCTGGCACGGACGAGGGATCGCGGATCATACGGGAGCCTCGCGGCTGGGAACGATCGGCGTGCGATAAGCATTCGTTCGATACCTACGAGGTCCTTAAGTCGGCCGGTGGATGTGCACCTCCCGAACCATGGTGACGAGCGAGTACATCCTACTGTTCGACCGCGACTGCGGCATTTGCAGCGCGTTGAGCCGATGGATCGCCGCCGCGGATTTTAAGCATCGAATCCGACTCCGGACGATTCAATCCTCGCGGGACCTGCTGCGTGCCATTCCGGATGACCGGATTTTCGACGCCTTTCATATCGTTACGCCGGGCGGGCAACTTACGACGGGAGGCGACGCCGTCCCGATTTTGATTGAAGCATTGCCGATGGGCGCCGGGTTCGGCCGAATTCTCCGAAGCTCTCGAGGTCTCATGGCTCAGGTCTACGCGGCTTACGGATTCCTTACGCGGTTCCGCGAGCAACTCGTCTGCCGCGTGCCCGTTGCGGGGACGTCGGAGGATTCTCCCCGGTGACGAAAGACCGCAAGAGCTTCAATTCCTTCCGGTAGCCTCCGTCGGTTCCGGGAAACTCGAGGACCGCAGGGATCTCCCGGAAGCGTTCGTCATTCACGAGGAACCGAAACGGCTCCTGGCCCAGTTTCCCTTTTCCAATGTCCTCGTGGCGGTCGGCCCGCGAGCCGAGGTCGCCCTTCGAGTCGTTCAGGTGAAACGCGCGGACGCGCGACAATCCCACGGTCTCCTCCACGTTCCGCAGGAGACCCTCGTACCCCTCCCGCGTTCGGAAGTCGTAGCCGGCGGCAAACGTATGGCAGGTGTCAATGCAGACAGCGAGCCGCTCCGGATGAGAGCATCCCTCCATGATCTCCGCGAGCTGAGCGAACGTGTAGCCGACGACGCTGCCTTGGCCCGCGGTAATTTCGAGGACAGCGAAGACGTCCGGCGCCGTCGCGTGATCGAAGGACCAGTCCAGACTCGTGGCGATCGTCTTGAGAGCATAGGCCTCCCCCTTCCCGAGGTGGGCCCCCGGATGGAAGATGACGTCCCGGATGCCAAGCACTTGAGCCCGATCCAATTCCTCGACGAACGCGACGCGACTGTAGCGCAATCCGTTCTTCTTTGGAGAGGCGAGGTTGATCAGGTAGTTCGCATGGATGACCGCGCGGCTCAGTCCGTGCTTTTTCAGGTTCTCCTGGAACGCCTGAGCCTCCTCGGGCGGGATGGGTTTCGTCTTTCGGAGCATCCGCGGGCTCCGGGAGAAAATCTGGATCGTCTCGCAGCCAACGCTCCGACCGCGGGACGGCGCGAGTGCGATGCTCTCCGAGATCGAGACATGGGCCCCGAGCTGCATGCGTCCCCCTCCTCGGAAGCCCCCGCATGCGGATGAGCTTTGCCGAGCGGGAACCCGGGAACTATTCCACCGTGTAGGGGACCGTAGTGCGCCGGGCCTTCACGATCAGATACGACAGGGTGAGGTGCGTCTCTCCGCGGGCGAACGCGTCGGCAAGCTCTTGCCACCGACCATCCTCGACCCATCTCCGGACGGTCGCGTCGCGAAGGAAAAGCTCGACCTCGCGTAGGTGTTCGAACTCGGCCACGGTCGTGTCGATGCCTATGAACTCGATGGCGAATCGATTTTCTTCCAAGAGATCGCGCATCGAGTCCTCATAGAAGGCCCATCGGGAACCGCGTCTCGTCTCCTTCCAATGGTCTCCATGGTGCGCGCAGAAGATGAACGTGCCACCGGGCCTGAGGGCCCGCGACGAGTGCCACACGATTTCCGAGGACATGCACAGGTTGCTGATCACCGCGTCAATCGGATCTCGCGAGAATTCATGGTATGGCGTCTTCTCCACGTCGCCCAATACAAATTCCGTAGTGCGGATGTCTCGGATGCCCGCGTAGGCGCGAGCGTGCATGAGTTTCATACGATCTAAATCGACACCGATCACTCGGGCCCCGACCGATGCGGCAACGAATGCGAGACGCCCCTCGCCCGTCCCGAGGTCCAGTACGCACAGTCCGCGGAAGTCCTCGTGGCGGAACTGGTCGAGGAGCATCGGCCGGAGTGAATCCACGTCCTTCGCGGCCTCCCGCCACGGCAGACTGCGGCTCACCCGCGCGACGTCCGGCACCGGATCTCCGTGGTCGACAACGACCCGCAGAGAATAAGAGGGCTCCGGTGAACGCGGAGAAAATCCACACACTTATAGTCCAGGCCCCGATGGTGGGATTGGATTCGCGATGGACATCCAAGACCATGGCCACTTCATCGCCGGGAAAACAGTCTCCGCCGCCTCGGGAGCGCTTGCGGAGGTCCTTGACCCCGCAACAAACCAACCGATTGCGCGAGTCGCATCGGGCACGAAGGAGGACGTGGACGTCGCGGTCGAAGCCGCACGGAGGGCGTTCGAATCTCCGGACTGGAGAGAGCTCGATCCGAGCAAGCGCGGTCGGCTCCTCTGGCTCCTCGGGCAGCAGGTGCGGGACCGCTTCGAGGAATTGTCACGTCTCGAATCTTTGAACGTCGGCAAGCCCCTCCGCGAGGCGAAGGGCGACGTCTCGTATGTGTACAAGCTGTTCGAATATTATGCAGGTCTGGCAGATAAAATTCAGGGGGAGACCATCCCTGTACCCGGCGCGCGGCTGGACTACACCCTCCGGGAGCCGCTCGGGGTCACGGCCCATATCGCCCCGTGGAACTATCCGCTCTTGCTCGCCTCGCGCGGGATCGCCCCCGCCCTCGCCGCAGGCAACACTGTGGTCCTCAAGCCCGCGACTCTCACGCCGCTTACCGCCCTCCGGCTCGGCGAGCTCGCCACGGCGGCGGGCTTTCCTGCGGGCGTCATGAACGTGATCACGGGCCCCGGTCGATCCGTCGGCGAGGCCTTGGCGAACCATCCCGATGTCGATTCCGTGACCTTCACCGGTTCGACGGAGACCGGCAAGCAGCTCCTCCGGATCGTGTCCGACCGCCTGGTCCCGACCACCTTGGAGCTCGGCGGGAAGAATCCTCAGGTCGTGCTGCCGGACGCGAAGATGGACCGCGCGGTGAAAGGCGCACTCTGGGGCGCATTCCAGAACGCGGGGCAAATGTGTTGGGCTGGGTCCAAACTGCTGTTGCATGACGACATCGCGGCCTCGTTTCTTGCGAAACTGAAGGACCAGACCGAGAAACTTCGACTCGGCCCGGGATTGAAGGAGGACGTGCAGATGGGTCCCCTCGTGTCGCGGGACCATGCCGCGAATGTGGCGAAGGCGATCGACGAAGGCGTTTCACGTGGAGCGAAGGTCCTCGCGGGCGGTCGTCGCCCGGAGGCCGCCGACCTGAGGGACGGGAACTTCCTTCGGCCCACCATCTTCGAAGACCCGCCGCTCGACGCCCGCGTGGCCCGCGAGGAAGTGTTCGGACCCGTCCTAGCCGCCTTCCGGTTCAAGGACCTCGACGAGGCGATCGCGAGGGCGAATGACACGACCTATGGACTGTCCGCCGGCGTGTGGACGCAAGACGTCCAGAAGGCGCACGCGATTGCGAAGCGCCTGCAGGCCGGTATGGTTTCGATCAACGAGTATCCCGTCACATTCCCGCAGACTCCGTTCCTCGGGTGGAAGCAGTCCGGGCTGGGCCTGGAACAGGGAGTCGACGCGGTTCTGTTCTACACGCACGTGAAGAACGTCCTCGTAAACCTCGAGTGAGAGGATGATCTTCGTTGCGCCGAGCGCGGTGCTGGTCGGAGACGTGACCGTCGAGGAGGGCGCCAGCGTCTGGCACGGGGCCGTGCTTCGAGGAGATTTCGATTCAATCGTCGTCGGGCGGGATTCGAACGTCCAAGACAACGTCGTTGTGCACGTGGATCGCGGTATGCCAGCGACGATTGGCGAACGTGTCACCATCGGTCACGCCGCGGTCGTCCATGGTTGCGCGATCGGCGACGGGTGTCTGGTGGGGATGAACGCGACGATCAACAGCGGCGCGGTGGTTGGGTCAGGCTCTCTCGTCGCGAGCGGTGCGGTCGTCCTCGAATCCGCGCAAGTGCCTCCGGGAAGCGTGGTCGCAGGAGTCCCGGCAAAGGTGATCCGGTCCGTCGATGAGACCCTCCGCCGCAGAATGGACCTATCGTGGTCGATCTACCGGGAGCTCGCGGAGCGAAGTCTCCCTTCGCGACCGCCGATTCACGGCACGCCATCGAAACAGACCGTGTTCGAGCTCTCCGAAGAATTCACTCGACTCATCCGCGAGAAGTGAGCCTCCGAACGTTTATCGAGGATCGAGTCATCCGCGCCGCGATGACGCGTTTCACGACCGACATTCAGATGCGGTTTCGAGACATCGACGGCATGGGTCACGTGAACAACGCCGTGTACCTCTCGTACACCGAGCTCGCGCGCACGCAGTTCTACATGAAGCAGGCGCACAAGAAGACGCTGGAGGACATCGATTTCATCTTGGCCCATGTGGACATCGATTTCGAATCCCAGGCGGTCTGGGGCGACGAGATCCAGGTCACCGCCTGGCCATCGAAAATTGGGACGTCGTCATTCACGTTGACCTATGAGGTCTCGGAGAAACGGAGCGGTCGCGTCCTCGCCCGAGCGACAAGCGTGCAGGTTTCGTACGACTACGACAAGAAGAAATCGAAACCGATTCCGCCCGAGTTTCGGAGGCTCTTGGAGGATGCCCTCGAAGACTAGGGTGAGACTCCTTTTCCCGCGAGGAGTTCCCGCAACCGTTCCGGCGCCGACGTCGGCGGGCTACATACGTTGCCCTGGCAGACGAACGCCACGGGTCCCGCTTTCGCCTCCTTGGTCTTCCGCATCGGCTCGATGAGTGCCGGCAGGTAAGCGTCCTCCGTATCGACAATCAGTACGGTCTTCCCCGGGGCGAAGCTCTCCGCGGCAGCAAGCTGGAGGGACCTGACCTCGGGTGCCGTCCGAGGTCCGAGGATCACGACTTCCGCAGGCGGGTGGATCCATAACTCGGCGGCGAGGTGATACGTGCCCGCGAAGACGGGGCCGTAACGACTCGCTTCTCCCGCGAAGGAGATCAGGAGTTCATCGTGGCGCAAGCGATACTCGTCGTTCCCGGTGAGCGCATGGAGCCGCTGCAGGTCCAGAGCGGCCACCGGATTCGCCCCCGCATACGGGGAATCCTCGAAGGGACGGCGTCGAATCTCCCGGAGCGTAAGTCCGTCGCCCTCGTGGAGGTCCGAGGCGAGATCGACGAAGCCACCGGCCCGATCCCAGAAGTGCTTCAACGTGAAGGTCATCGCCTCGTCGGCCGTTCGGAGATATCCTGAGTCTCCCGTGGCCGTGAAGGCGGCGAGCAGGGCATCGACCATGTACACGTGGTCTTCGAGGAGGCCGCGGACCTTGCGCTTTCCGTCCGCGAAGGCATGCCACATGCCGCGTTCCTTGGACCACATCTCCTTCAGGATCCGATCGAGGGACTTCAGCGCGAACTCGCGCAGGTCGTCGCGCCCGAACGCCATGGCGGCCTCGAGGACCGCGCTGATCATCATGCCGTTCCATGACGCGAAGATTGTCCGGTCCACCGCGGGCATCGGTCGGCGGTCACGGACGGACTTCAACTTCTTGCGGCCGCTCGCGATGAGATCGCGGACCCGGTCGACCGGAATCCCGAGGGCCTTCGCGATCGCTTCCGGTTCCTGATCGATGAACAGGACGTTTTTCCGCGGGTTGTGGTGCATCTCCCCTCGCTCCCCGACTTCATAGAACAGGGCGAGGACACGCGCTTCTTCTGGGTTCACCGCCGCCTTCAGTTCCTCGAGGGTCCAGGTGAAGTAGTCGCCATCGTCGTCGAGGCCGACGTCCGCGTCTTGGCTCGCGTAATAGCCGCCGCGGGCGCGGTCGGAAAGGACTTCTTCGGCCCAGGCCAGGATTCCTTCCGCCGTGTCTCGATAGGCCGGGTCCTTCGTGAGCTGCCACGCATGAACGTAGTTTGCGAGGAGTCCCGCGTTGTCGTAGAGCATCTTCTCGAAGTGCGGGACGATCCACCGCGGGTCCGTCGAGTACCGATGGAACCCGCCTCCGACTTGATCGTAGACGCCCCCTCGGGACATGGAGGTCAGGGTGCGTGTGACGATCGTCCGCAGGCCCTCCTCCCGCGTGCGGCGGTAACGGGCCATGACCCACTCCATCGTCCCGGGATGAGGGAACTTCTGCTGTCCCGAGATGCCTCCGTTCACGGGATCAAACTGGCCTCGGAGCGAGTCCGCGCTTTCCTTCAACATCGTCTCGTTCGCGACGCCTTCTTCGACGAGGGGTTTCCGGCCTTCCGCGAGGGCTTGGTGGAGGGCATCCGCCTCCCGCAGCGTGTCCGCGCGGTTCGTCCGGTAGTATTCGGCCATCGCCAGGAGCACGCGACGGAATCCCGGCCGACCGTGGGTGTCTTTCGGCGGGAAGTAGGTCCCGCCGTAGAAGGCCTTCCCGTCCGAGGTGAGGAACCCCGTGAGAGGCCATCCTCCTTGACCCGCGATCGCACCGACGGCCTGCTGGTATCGGGCATCGATGTCGGGCCGCTCGTCTCGGTCGACCTTGATCGCGACGAAATGTTCGTTGATGACCTTCGCCAGCTCTGGGTCCTCGTAGGACTCGCGATCGATCACGTGACACCAGTGGCACCACGTCGCCCCGACGTCTAGGAGGATCGGCCGGTCGAGTTCCTTGGCGCGCCGGAATGCCTCTTCGCCCCACGGATACCAGTCGACTGGCTGGTGGGACGCCCCTTTCAGGTACGTCGACGTTTCCTTCGCGAGGCGGTTCGAGGGTCGCTCGGTCATTCGGTCGACCGATGCACCCCGCGGGCTATGGCCTTTTGGGGCGTTCATTCATTTCCGATAGAATTCGGTGTAGCCACAGGTCCCGCAAACGAACGCCTCGAACTGGGAGAACCAGGTGAACGCACCCGCCGAGATGTGTCCGACCGCCAAGGGACCCCCGCCGGCGCGAACGCTCTCGAAGCGCTCGATTGCTGTGCCTCCGCACTTCGGACACGGTTGCCCGGATTTCATCGGATCCTGAGGGACGATCCGGAACGAAAAAGGTTCGCTGGGGTTGCCGATGCCAAGGGCCTATTTCTTCAGTCGTTCCGCGAACTGCTTGCGGAACTTGACGACCTTTGGCGCAACGACCGCTCGGCAATAGCCCGCCGTCGGGTTCTTTCGGAAGTAATCCTGATGGTATTCCTCGGCCCGGTAGAACGTGCCGAGCGGCGCGACCTCCGTGACGATCGGGTGGCGCCAGATTTCCGCCCCGTTCACTTCCGCGATGACCTGCTTCGCGGTCTTCTCCTGCTCCGGCGTGTGATAAAAGATCGCGGACCGATATTGCGTCCCGACGTCCGCACCCTGACGATTGAGGGTCGTCGGATCGTGGACCGAGAAGAAGATGCGCAGGATATCGACGAAAGGGATGGTCTGCGGGTCGAATGTGATCTGGACCGCCTCCGCATGCCCCGTCGTGTCCGTGCACACGGCCTCGTACGAGGGGTTTGCGAGATGGCCGCCGGAATATCCGACCTCGACCTTTTCGACGCCGCGGAGGTCTTGGAACAGGGGCTGCAAGCACCAGAAGCAGCCGCCGGCGATTGTGGCACTTTCTCGCGTACGACTTCGATCGGGCATCATGGTGGTCGTTTACTTATCCGGTTTCCTTGGGGATGAAGGTTTGCCATGGTCTGGAGCGGGGAGGCCTGCGGCTCATTTCACGAGCTTTGCGGCATTCGTCCGGAGGATCCGGTCGACCGTCGTCGCTTTCAGCGGAAGGGATCGTAAGCCTTCGATTTCTTCGCGGATCCCCGGGATGCCCGGCCCAGGCCAGTCCGAACCGAACACGACCTTCTCGGAGACCTCTTCGAGGCGGGGAAACCATTCGAGAAGGCGGCGCGGGGGGATGCTCGAGATGTCTAAGACCACGTTCGGGTGGCGCCGCAGCAGATAGAACGCCGTGTCGCACCACAGCGGTCGACCGCCGTGCGCCATGAGGATCGTGAGATCGGGGAAGTCCTGGGCAACGTCGTCGAGGGCCATCGGGTCTCCGAACCTCGACCGTGCGCCGGGAAAGATGGAGGTCCCCGTGTGGATCATGACGGGCATCGCGAGCTGCTCGGCCGTCCGATAGATCGTCCTCAGGGCGGGCAGCCTCCCGTCCACGTAGCCGTTCGCGGGGAAGAGCTGGTGAGGCGGGTGGATCTTCATCCCGCCCATCTCCCACTTCGATGCGAGGCGCTCCACGTCGCGCTTCGGATTCTTCGATCGCTTCGGATGAACGGACCCAAACGGGATGAGGCGTTTCCGATCTTGCCGGGCAAATTCCCCGACGAAACGGTTCACGTCTTCCGTGAAACCCATGACTTCGGGCGCCACATAGTTGATGAGGCAGGCGCGCTCGACTCCGACGGCGTCGAGGTGATCCAAGAGCGAACGGGGGTCGGAAAGGAGCGGCTTGATCCGCTCGATATCCGGAATTCGGTCGAACATAACCTTTCGGATCGCGGGCTTGAACGCGTCCAACGGTTCGAGGTGAACGTGAATGTCCGAGATGCCCGGCATCGTGCGCCCTAACTGGGAGCGTGGCAAAGTCTTTTCGAGCATCGATTCAGACGGGCGGAGGCAATCGCCGGATGACGTCCTGGTAGTCCCGATAGGGCGTCGTACACGGCGGCCCGTCCGCGTACAGGAGAATATTCTCGCCCGGGTCTGCGTTGCTGAGACCCAAGATCATGGACGACACGGTGCCGCCCCCTTGGCCGTGCACGCACAGTCCGATTCCTCCCGGTCCGGAGACATGGGTCCGGAGGGCTCTTTGGAGCGCGGGGATCATCGCCCCCGGGTCGAGGGAGACCTTCGCGAGGAGCCCTTGGACCAATTGGACCTTCGGGTCCGTGGAGACGTTCCCGCCTTCGTTCGTGAGGACATTTAGTCCCTCATGGCCGCGGTTCGTGGAGAGCTCCCCATCGAAACGGAAGAAGCGCAGCTCCTTGCTCGAGGCGCTGAACAGATTCCAGAAGTTGTACTCGTGCTCGCGGACCTCTCGCTGCAGGAAGACGTCGACTCCGGCGACGCTTGGCTGGCGCAGGGCATCGAGGACCAGTTGTCCGCGTGATCGGGCGGTCGGGATGGCGCGACCGCGCCGATTCGAAAGGGCGACCACGAGTCCCGTGCCGCTCGCCCCGATCCAGGTGCCGCCCGCCCTACGGTCTCGCGGCGCGACGAGGACGGGCGTCCCCTCGATGACGGTCGGAGGATCCGAAGGTCGGTTCGTCGATTCGTCCCGATTCATGCCCACCATGAGGTCGAATCCCGGGACGGATCGCCACAGGGCGATGAGGGTGCACATTCCCGCGCCTCATTTCGCCTGCTTGAGGTCGTACGCCCGCATCTGCGCCACCCGCGCCACGTCGGGCCGACCGCCCTTGGTTGCGGCCTCCATCGCCCGTTCGTAAGCCAGGACGGTCGCGTCGCGAAGACCCGAGTCCCCGGCACTGGAGGCTTGCTCGCTCATCGCTTCAGCGGTGTCGAAGAAATACTTCGCTGCGGTCACATGGTCTCCGAGCGCACGGAAGAACTCGCCCGCGAAGAGGCCTTCATGGGTGAGCCCCTCCGCCCCTCCCGCGAAGTTGACCTTGAGGACGGCGGCGTATTCCTTCGCGACCGTCGGGAGGGACGGGTCACCGTGGAGGTCTTGGACTGCATTGCGGTATTCGACAAGGGCCAAGTAGTTGCGTTCGTCGGCGGCCATAGCGTCGTCCGCGAGGGTCAGATATCCTTGTCCGGCCCTCCGGCGCCACGCGCCCGCCTTCGTGAGATGGCCGAGTTTCTCCGCGCAGCGCGCAAGCGCCTGAAAGATGCCCACCCGGTCCAGCGGTGATCCGGATTCGGTGAGCTTGGCGTAGTGCTCGAGCGCCTTGGAGAAGTCGCCAATCGCCTCGGCGGAAATCGCCTCGATGAGGTCCGACATCGAGGATGCAAGCCTCTAGGAGGTTATCAGGCTGCGCTCAGAATTCGGCCCACTTCCCGTGGCCCTCCCAAACGCGCACGTGCATCGGGAACTTGACTTTCTCGTGCATCCGCTTCGAGATCAGCTCGCAGATGTTCTCGACCGTCGGGTACTCGATGAATGCGTTCCAGTCTTTGTGGTCGTATTCCGCAAGGACCGCGCGCAGGACCTTCTTCAGCTCGGCGAAGTCCAGGAGCATCCCGCCCTTGTGATCCCCTTCGATGAAGACGTCGACCTGATACGTGTGGCCATGCAACGACCCACAGCGCTCGTGGCCCGGGAGGTGATGCGCGCAGTCGATGTATTCCGTGACCCCGAGCTTCATCGATGCCGGACCAAGGACACGGCCGCCATAAAGGTTGGCGTGCGGCCCTTCAGAGCGGTGTCACGGTGACAAAATGAAGAGGGGTTTTCCCTCGTTGCAGGAACTGGTGATTCTCATTCGATTGCACGAGCAGCACGAGACCGGGTCGCAGCGCGATCTTCTTGCCGTCCATGATCACGATCCCGCGCCCTTCGGTCACGACCAGCTGATGGTCCCACTCGTGGCGGTGCATCGTGGAGTAGCCGCCCTTTCCGATGATCAGCTCATGCATCGCGGTCTTCCGGGCGCCGTCCTCGCGACCGATGAGCTGTTTCATCCTCACGTTGTGGCTGCCTTCCTCCAAAAAGCGAATCGCAGAGACCGACCGGACATGGGTCGAGTACATGCCGAGCGGCCCGGGAAACCCGCCGCCCTCCTTAGATTTTGCGCTGTCCGTGTCGCGTTTCGTATTCGACCGGGTCTTCGACGCCCACCTTGGCGAATGCGTCCCGGCGTTCGCGGCATGAGGCGCACGTGCCACAGTGGATTTCGCGGTCCCAGTAGCAGGACCAGGTGACGTCGAAGGGGACCTTCATGTCGAGGCCCATCCGGACCACATCGTCCTTCGACTTCCCGCTCAGCGGCACGAGGATCTGCACGGGGGAGGCGTCGTACGACCAAAGGCTCAGGTGGAAAACACTGTTGAGGAAGTTGAAAAACTTCGGACTCGCATCGGGGAACGAATCCGGATCGATCCCGTTGTGGCCCCCCACAATATATCGGACCGCGTCGAGCTCGGCATAGTGGCCCGCGAGACCGTAGAAGATGAGGTTGCGACCCGGGATGTACCCCTCCGGGGAATCGAGGAGCCGGCGGTTCTCGAAGCCTTCTTTTCGGAGGTCGTCGACTTCCTTCAGGAACGGCAGGTCGACGCGACGGAGCGGCCCCGTGCCGATGCGAGAGGTGAGGGCCAACACAGCGTCATGTTCGCGCCGGGGACGCCCGAAATAATCGAACGTGAGCGGACGGAGATCCCAGCCCTGCTGCTTCGCCCACCACAACGTCACCGCCGAATCGATACCACCGGACAGGAGGATGATCGCGCGTTCCATTGGAATGACCGTCTACGTGTGCCGCGCCCCCAAGCGTGCGGCCCCCGGCCCGAGGCTTCCGCCCCATAAATATCTGTCCCAGGCTCGTCCAAGGGAAGGCCGTGACGCGCCTATCCAACCGGAGGCGGAGGCAGGTGGTAGGGGTCCCACAAGACCCCGAGTTCGTCTTCGATTCCTTCGATCGGTTCGCCTTGCCATTGGGCGAGTCGTTCCCCGTACCGGTCGCGGAGAATCGTGAGGAGATGGCGGAGGCGGTGCACGATGTCCTCCGTTTCCCCCGACGTCACGAGGACGGCGACGACAAGACCTGCCTCGTTACACATGACGAATCGGTGGTCTCCGAGGCTCACCTCGTGGACCTCGCCATCCCTCTCCGTGAATGCTTCTCGGACGAAGGACGAGATGGCCGAGATCATGCTCCCGACCACGTCACGGTCCTTGTCCGTCATCAGGGTTCGCGACATGTGTTTGACCAGAAGGCCGTTGGCGCCGATCACGAAGACCTCTTCGATCATCGGTTCGGATGGCGCGGCAGCAGGGGCTTCGGCTGGCGGAGGAGGCGGGGCGGGAAGACTTGCCGATGTTCCGTGCTTCAGGGTCACTTCAATCTTCGTCGGCATGGGTTTTCGGGCGGGCCGGAGATGCCACAGGTCCGAGGAAGCCCAGGCAAACGCGAGGCCGCTGCCGATGGGCAGATACCACCCGAGCGATTGGTTCCAGACCCGAGAGCCGTCGGTGGTCCCGCCGGCGATCTGCTGAATGATCGCCCGAAAATCGGCGGACGCCGCGACCGGAATGGCGAACGCGATCGTGAAGACAGCGTACAGGGTCAGCCCGGACGAGGCGAGGAAGGCGAGGCCCGAGAAGATTCCACGGAGTTTCTTCCATTTGGACAGGATCGTGAGGCCTACGCCGGCGGCGGCCGCGACGAGCGCGAAAATCGTGGCCTCCTGGTAGTCGGCGAAAACCTTCGCCATCCGAGGTTGCGCGCGTCCCGGTGGCAGGGTTGCCAGCTGATCGTACGAGTAATTGCGGAACGTCGTGAGATCGGTCGTCTTGTTGTAGTCCGTCTGATGGGCGACGAACGGACTGTACGACCAGGTCTCCACCGACTGGGAATCTTCCGTTCGGTACTCCCACACGGGTTGGCCGAAGGCGATGAGGGCAAGGGCGATGGCTACGCCCGCTGCGGCGAGGCCAGACCAGGCGGACATGGCTCCGAAAACGAGGCCGGCTTCCGGTTAAGAGTCCTCTCATGTGGTTATCGTCCTTGACAATGCCGAATCAAATTCGAGGACGCGATCTCAGCGGTCCGTCCACTTGGCGTCTCGTTTTTCGAGAAAGGCCCGGACGCCCTCCTCCTTGTCGGCGGAGGCCATCGCGAGGGCGAAGAGGGTCTGTTCGTACCGGAGCCCCTGGTCGAGGGGAAGTCGAGTGGACGCGCGAATCGCGGACTTCGCGAGGCGGACGGCGAGGGCACTGTGAGGCCATCGCGAGTTCGAGGCCGCCGCCGAAACAGTAGCCGTTGATCATCGCGAGGATCGGCTTCGACATGCGGTCCACGGCGTCGTATAGCGTGCCGTGCTCGTACATGCGCCATTGCTCCATTGGAGTACGTCCGTGGAACTCGTGGATATCTGCGCCCGCGGTGAAGGCTTTCTGGCCCGCACCCGTGATCACGACCACGCGGGTCGTCTCGTTCGCATCGAGTTCATGGAGGGCGCGGATGAGCTCTTCCTTCAGGACCATCGACATCGCATTCAGTTTGTCGGGGCGGTTCAGGGTGATGAGCGCGGTCGGGTCCTGAGAGCGGACGAGAATCGTCTCGAACTGCATGGGAGACGGCGGGGCAAGGCCACGAGGCGACTTGAGTCCTCGCATGCGCGTCAACCTTAAACAAGGTTAACTCGATCGATGATCGGAAGACGATCTCGATGGCCGCGGCCCGGAATCACTTGCCCTGGAACTTCGGCGCACGCTTCTCGAGGAACGCGCGGAATCCTTCCTTCGCGTCCGCCATCGCGAACAAGCGATTCTGCAATTCGCGTTCGAGGGCAAGGCCTTCGTACATCGGCATCTCGGTCCCCTCCGTCACGGATCGTTTGATGAGACCGACCGCCCTCCCCGCGTGCTGCGGGTAGGCGAGACCGGTCGCGAACGCCATCGTCTCCTCCCAGAACTTCGCTTTCGGGAAGACGCGGTTGAACAGACCCCAGTCGAGGGCCTCCTTCGGGGTGATCATGCGCCCCGTCGACATGAGGTCGATCGCGCGGCTCTTTCCGATGAGCCTTGGAAGGCGTTGGGTGCCTCCGGTCCCAGGGAGGACGCCGAGCGTGACCTCCGGCAAGCCCACCCGCCAGGCGCCGTCGGAGGCGACGCGCAGATCCGTCGCCATCGCGATTTCAAGACCGCCACCGACGCAGTGGCCGTCGATCGCGGCGATGAAGAGTTTCGGAGTGCTCTCCATTTTGTTCAGCGTCTCCTGGCAGTTGAGGCAGAACATCGCCTTGTAGTCGGGGGTCGACGAGGCAAGGAGATTGATGTCCGCGCCCGCGGACCAGACGCCGTCCAGTTTTGACGCGAGCACGCACACGTCGACGTCGTCGTCGAAACGGACGTCGTCGATCATCGTGTTGAGGTCTCGCATCAGGTCGGCGTCGTACGTGTTCGCCTTCGGCTTGTTCATCCACGCGACGGCGACGCGGTTCTTCTTCTCGAGCGAAATGTAGGTCAGGTCCATCGCACTACCTCATTGAGAACATTGGAACTGGTTGTAATAAAGGATGGGTTATCTTGCTATCTTTCCGGTTCGATGTGTCGCATGCCTCAACGTCTCGTGAACCGAATCCGCGAGAGGAGCGATGCCCACGCGAGGAGACCGATGATCCCGGCGCCGACGACGATAATGCCGAACGCGTCCGATCCGTTCATCGCTCCTAGAGAATAGAACCAGAGGGAAAGCGCCAGAGAGAGGCCGAAAAGGACGATCACTGAGGCAAGAAGGTATTCGAACGCGCGGGAGGATCCTGCGGTATTCGATGTCGCTTTGAGGGCCAACCTGAAACTACCTCGCGAGCTCCGAATTGTCCCATTTCTCGTTGAACAGGAACTCTCCTTTCACGAAGTCCCAGTGCCGGCTCTTCATGTACCGGTCCGGGAGGACCGTTCGGAGGTAGTCGACGTACGCGCCGCGTTCAATGGGTTTCCCACCCTCCATGAGGACATTTCCGCGGACGTCGTACGGGAGATACACGTAACCGACCCCGGCCGCCTCGGATCCGGACATCCGATAGTCACCGAATTCGGCGAGACCGCGAATGCGGAAGAACCTCCGATCCGGAAGGAAGACGAGATCGTCTTTGGTCAGTCCGTGTCCGTTCTCGCCTTTCTCGGTCAGGCGGCGTAGGATCGCCTCCCCCTCCTCGCGGTTGCAGCGCGCCTTCGCCTGGATGATCGCCACATTCACATCGCGGACTTTCCCGCGGACTTCGTCGATGTAGATCGTCTGTGCCTCGCCGTTCTTCAACGTCTTGAAGACCCCTTTCACCAGGTCCCCTCCGAGCTCCGAGCCGAACATCTCGAGTCCGCGCGGATACCACATGTTCAGGGTCTTCTGGAGATCCTCGATCCCGAAGTTCCCGCCATTCTGGACCCCTGCGACGGCGATGGCCTTCATCAGCGTCTCCCCCGCGGCCAGGTGGTATGACTCCTCCAGGAAGCGCATCCAGGGCATCGAGACGGCCATGGGGCCGTACAGGAAATGGTGCTGCATCTCGAGCTGGAACTTACCGACCCGGTCGATGAACGACATGAACGTCGCGGAATCCATGAGGCTCTTGAACTCAATGTTGAACGCATCGAGGACATGTTCGCCCGGCTTCATCGCGAACAGTTCCTCCATCGTCTCCGTGGCCCAGTGTCGTCCCCACCGCGCCTTGTCGAACGTCTCGTCCAACGTCAGGACGCCGGCCATCTGCATATGATGCCGGAGCTCCTCGACGCACACCCGCTTCTTCGAGAACGAGATCGTGTCGAGCTGGTGACCCGTCGGGTCCGTCCGATGAATCCCTTCGACGATCTCCTTGTCAAACCCGGTGAGAGAGCCGTGGTCGAGCTGTTCGTACACCATGCGGTGCTGTTGAATCGAACCGAGTTCCGTCGAGGCCTGCGCGCGGATGATCTTCAACGCGGTCATGAACTGCGCGTCCGGCATCTTGTCTGCGGTCCAAAGCCGCCCGGAAAGGTCCCCCGTCGCCGCCGTGTTCCCGACGACCTTTTGGGCGAAGCCCGCGAACCCGTCCCGCTTCGCCATGATCACGCTGAGGCGGGGCATCGGCGTCTCGGGATAGTAGCGATCCCAGTTCGG
>VBMN01000151.1 GCA_005878385.1 Methanobacteriota archaeon | reverse complement strand
CTCGCGCTCATCGTCGTGTCGTTCGCGCGGCTCAAGCGAACGACGATGGCCACCTTCCGGGGTCCGGAAAAGTGACCGACGAACTGCCAACAGCATCGGACCGAGTCGGTCCACCAAAACCCTATATGCTCCTCGTCTCTTCCGCCGAACTGCGGCCGGGATGGGCTAGCCTGGTCTTATGCTAGGGGACTGTGGATCCCTTGACGCGAGTTCAAATCTCGCTCCCGGCCCTCTTGTCGACACGGTATGATCGTCCCACGAACGGAACGGATGCCGCACGTTTTTATAGCGAGTGCCGAATGGGTAGGTCGCCGCTCCGGGGCGATGAAGAAGCCCCGCGGTGGTCCGATTCCCCGGGAGCGGGGCTGCGATGATCAAGCAGGCGGAGAAAGCGTACGCTCCACTCGAGGTGGAGAAGCAGGTCCAGGAGTTCTGGAACCGCGCGAAGGTGTACGCGAAGACCGTCGCCGCACGATCGAAGGGCGAGGACTTTTACTTCGGTGATGGACCGCCGTACACGACCGGATCCATCCACCTGGGTCAGGTGCTCAACAAGACGACGAAGGACGCGGTCATCCGGTTCCGCCGGATGCACGGCTTCCGGGTGCGAGACCAACCTGGCTATGACATGCACGGTCTTCCGATCGAGGTCCAGGTCGAGAAGACGCTCGGCATCACGAACAAGAAGGAGATCGAGGAGCTCGGAATCGAAAAGTTCATCGCGACATGTCGGACGTTCGCCCTCGACCTCTTGAACAAGATGACGGAACAGTTCCGGGCCCTCGGAGTGTGGATGGACTGGGACCGCCCCTACATGACGATCCGGAACGAATTCATCGAGGGCGCTTGGTGGACCCTGGGTCGGGCCCACGAGCGCGGGTGGATCTATGAAGCCCTTCGATCGACGCAGTGGTGTTCCCGCGATGAGACGGCCCTCGCGGACGCCGAGATCGAGTATTCCGATGAGACGGACCCTTCCATCTACGTGAAGTTCCCGCTCGTCGACCGACCTGCGGAGTCCCTCTTGATCTGGACGACGACGCCCTGGACTCTACCGGCCAACCTCGCGATCGCGGTCCATCCGCAGTTCGTGTACGCGAAGGTCAAGATCGTCCGTGGAGAGTCGACGGAATTTGTCTGGACCATGGATTCCTCTGTTCCCGCGGTCATGGCCCTCGGTGGGGCGCCCGCCTACGAGGTCGTCGAGACGACGACCGGGGAGAAACTGGTCGGCCTCGCCTACACGCATCCCCTCGCCGCGAAGGTCCCGTACCAGACGACCGTGGCGGGAGAATGGGTGCACCGGGTGGTGGCCTCGAACACCGTCGAGGCGGAACACACGGGGCTCGTCCACTCGGCACCGGGCCACGGTCCCGAGGACTTCGAACTCGGGCAGACGCTCGGGTTACCGGTCTTCAGCCCCGTCGACGAACGAGGGCACTTCACCAACGAGGCGGGCGCGTACCACGACAAGGCCGTGAAAGAGGCGGACGCCGAGATCATCGAAGACCTCCGCGCGACGAACGCCCTCTTCGCCGCGGAGACGCTCGTCCATGCGTATGGCCATTGCTGGCGGTGCAAGACGCCGATCCTGTACCGCGCCACGGTCCAATGGTTCCTCCGGGTGGGACCGATCAAGCCGAAGATGGTCGAGGAGGTTCAGCGCGTGGCATGGTACCCGGATTGGGCGGGCAAGGCCCGGCAGATGGACTGGACCGAGAACCTGCGGGACTGGTGTCTGTCCCGCCAGCGATACTGGGGAATCCCGCTCCCGATCTGGCGGTGCACGAAGTGCACGCATTGGATCGTCGTGGGCTCCTCGGATGCGTTGCGGAAGGCGCAGGGGTACGCGGACGGCATGGACCTGCACCGGCCGGGCATCGACCAGGTCGTCCTGCCATGTCCGAAGTGCCGCGAGGAGATGCGGCGTGTCCCCGACATCCTCGACGTCTGGTGGGACAGCGGGGTAGCGAGCTGGGCAAGCCTCGGATATCCCGGGCGGGACGACGAGTTCCGGCGCTGGTGGCCGGAGGACTGGATCGTCGAAGGTCCGGACCAGACGCGGGGATGGTTCAACTCGCAGCTCGCGGCCGGCATCGTCGCGTTCGACCGAGCGCCGTACGACAGCGTCCTGATGCACGGATGGGTGAACGGGCCCGATGGCCGACAGATGCACAAGTCTCTCGGCAACATCATCGAGCCTGAGACGGTCGTTCGGAAGTTCGGGGTCGACGCGCTGCGTTTCTACATGCTCACCGTGAACGCGCCGTGGGATGACAAGACGTTCCAGGAGGACGGCGTCCGGAACGCGAACCGGAGCCTGAACATCCTGTGGAACGTGCTTCGCTTCGCGACCACGTACATGGTGCTCGACCGATTCGATCCGACGTCGCCGGACTTTGCATCGATCGCGGGCCATCTGCGGCCCGAGGACCGCTGGCTGCTCTCGCGCCTCGAGGGAGTCAAGTCCACCGTGAACAAGGAATTCGCGACCTACAGTTTGCATCGAGCCTATCGCGCGGTCGAGGCGTTCATCCTGGACGACCTCTCGCGCTGGTATGTGAAACTCGTTCGAGGCCGGACCTGGACCGAGGCGGAGGACCGCGACAAACTTGCGGCGTATCACGTGCTCTTTGAGGCGCTCCGGAGCCTCGCGCTGCTCCTCGCGCCGGCGACACCGTTCCTCGCGGAGGCGATCTACCAGCGGCTGGACGGGAAGAAACTGAGCGTCCACATGGTCGATTGGCCGTCCGCGCTGGAGGAACGAATCCAGCCGGATCTCGAGCGATCCATGGGCATCGTCCAGGAGCTCGTCGAGATCGTGTCGAAGGAACGACAGAAAGGGGGGCGGAAGCTGCGATGGCCACTGAAGCTGATCGCGGTGAAAAGTCCGACGCCGGACGCGTCGGCGGCGCTCGAAAGCCTGCGTGGCATCTTCCTCGAACAGGCGAATGCGAAAACGCTGGTCCTTCTCAAAGAGAAGGAAGAGTTCCCGGGGATGGCCATCGTCGTCAAGCCCGACCCGGCCGCGATCGGTAAGGCGTATCGTGTGCTGCAGCC
>VBMN01000146.1 GCA_005878385.1 Methanobacteriota archaeon | reverse complement strand
CGTGGTGATGTCGTCATGAGCGGGCGCATCACGAAATGGCCCGGCGTCGAATTGAGTGCGGCGGACCTGGCCGAGGGAAAGGTCACGCAGACGCGCTTCCGACCGAACGCGAAATATGCATGGTCGGCCGGGGAAGCGATGTCCCGGTTCCTCGCGGAGCTGCAAGAGGGCCGCCTCATCGCCCGTACCTGTCACTCGTGCAAACGCATCCTGTTTCCGCCCCGGATGTTCTGCGAGGAGTGCTTCCGTCCGACCGACGAGTGGACGTACATCCGCGACACGGGGACGATCGAGACCTTCTCGATTTCCTATCTCGACACGGATGCGAAACGCATCGTGGATCCGATCCTTGTCGGCGTCGTCAGCCTGGACGGTGCCTCGCCGAAGATGGGGATGATGCACTATTTCGGCGAGATGACGAAGGACGAGATCCGCATCGGGATGCGGGTGAAGGCCGCGTGGAAGCCGCGCGAGGATCGCCACGGAAGCGTGCTCGACATCCTCTACTTCCGGCCTCTGCGGGGGGGAGAACAATGACGTTCCTCGAGCGGACCACGGACGCTCGAAAGTTCCGTCATTGGGAAGGGAACATGGAGGCCGATTACATCTATACCTCCGGAGTCGCGGGGGAGCGGTTCTTCGTCGCACTTCGCGATGAGGGTCGGCTCCTCGCGTCTCGTTGCACCGCCTGCGACCTCGATTATCTTCCCGCCCGACTCTTCTGCGAGGATTGTTTCGCCGAGCTTACCGAATCCGTCGAGGTCCCCCGCGAGGGCCGCGTCGCGGCGGTATCGGTGGCCCGCGTCGACCGGACGGGCGTGCGGCTTTCCCTTCCGCAGGTCTGGGCCTTCGTTACCTTCCGCGGCATCCGGGGCGGTTTGGTCCACCGGCTCCTGGTTCCCCCGGACCGAGCGCGGGCCGGCCTCGCGGTTCGTCCGAAGCTCAAGCCGAAGGGCGCTCGAGTCGGCGCGATCACGGACATCGAAGGCTTCGAGCCAGTCGGTTCCTGATTCTGAAAATCGGGCCGCTGGCTTGATAACCCCCTTCCTGGCTACCGCGCGTATCATGTTGCGGAAGCCGACGGTAGAGCCTGAGGCGAAGACGTTCAAATTCAAGATTTGCCTCGTCGGCGAAGAGGGCGTCGGGAAGACGAGCCTCATCCACCGCTTCGTGTCCGGGGCCTTCGACGAGTCGTACATCCGGACGCTCGGGGCCGTCGTCTCGAAGAAGTCCGTGGCCCTTGGATCGATGCAAGGCCGCCCTGTCCAGGTCGACATGATGATCCTGGACATCATGGGAAAGAGGACCTTCCTGCAGCTGTTCAAGGAGGCGTACTTCCACGGCGCGAAGGGCGTCCTCGCTGTGTTCGATACGACACGCGCGGCCTCCCTCCGCGACCTGTCGAAGTGGATCGACGGCGTCCGGGACTCCGTCGGCCCGATTCCTGTGTACGCGCTGGGCAACAAGACCGACCTCACCCCCCGACGCGAGGTGACCCCGGAGGACGCGTCGAACCTCCTCCGCTCGTACGAGTGTCCGATCCTCTACACCTCCGCGAAGACGGGCGACAACGTCGAGCAGGCTTTCCAAGGGCTCGCGAAGACGATCGTGGAATCGAGCCAATCCGGTTGAACCGCATCGGCGGGCGCAATCATCTTATAGGCACGGACGTTTGAAACCGCTGAGGCGTTCATGCGGGCCGAGGACGACCGGAAGGCCCTCGAGAAGGAATGGAAACGGTGGGAGGACACCACCCTCCGCAGACGGGCCTCAGCGTCGCCTTCGACATGCCGACCCTGTACGGATACGACACGGACGAACCGGAAGCGAAGGGCGAGTTCGGGACGTGCGGCGTCGCCGTGTCATCCCTCGAGGACATGCGCCTCCTCTTCCGGGGAATCGACGTGGGCGAGGTGAGCACGTCGATGACGATCAACAGCCCCGCCTCCGTGATCTGGGCGATGTACCTGGTCGCGGCGGAGGAACGCGGGATCGCGCCGTCGAAGCTCCGCGGCACCATCCAGAATGATATCTTGAAGGAGTATCAGGCCCAGAAGGAGTGGATCTTCCCTCCCGAGCCGTCGATGCGGCTCGTCGTCGACACGTTCGAATTCGGCTCGAAGCATGCGCCCCAATGGAACACGATCTCGATCAGCGGCTATCACATCCGCGAGGCGGGATCGACCGCCGGCCAGGAACTGGCGTTCACCCTCGCGAACGGCATGGAGTACGTGCGCTGGGGCATCGACCGTGGACTGGAAGTCGACGACTTCGCGCCACGTTTGTCCTTCTTCTTCAACGCCCACAACGACCTGTTCGAGGAACTCGCAAAGTACCGCGCGGCTCGGCGGATCTGGGCGCGCGAGATGCGGGACACGTTCGACGCGAAGAATCCCCGTTCGTGGCTCCTCCGATTCCACGCGCAGACGGCCGGCGTCAGCCTCACCGCGCAACAGCCGGAGATCAACATCGTCCGCACGACGATCCAGGCGCTCGCCGCGGTCCTCGGCGGAACGCAATCCCTCCATACGAACGCATACGACGAGGCGTATCAGGTGCCGAACGAGGCCGCGGCGCGCATCGCGCTCCGGACCCAACAGATCCTCGCCCACGAGAGCGGGGTCGCGAACACCGTCGATCCACTCGGCGGATCGTACTTCCTCGAATCGCTCACGGACGAGCTGGAGGAAGAGGCCTACGGGTACTTCGATCGCATCCAGGAGCTCGGAGGCGTGATCCCCGCGATCCGCAAAGGGTTCTTCCAGCAGGAGATCGCGAACTCCGCCTATCGGTATCAGCGAGAGATTGAGGACAAGGAGCGGGTGATCGTCGGCGTGAATGACTTCGTGGTCGACGAACAACCGGAACTCGAACCGTTGCGCGTAAGCGAAGCGTCCTTGAAAGCCCAGGTGGAACGACTCCGACGCATCCGACGGACCCGGGACGCGAAGAAGCATGCCCGGTCGCTCGATCAACTCCGGAAGGGTTGCGAAGGTGACGCGAACACGATGCCCCTCATCCTCGATGCGGTGCGCGCGAAGGCGACCCTGGGCGAAATCATCGACGTGATGCGGGAGACCTTCGGCGTCTGGGAGGAGCCTCTCCTCTACTGAGGTGATTCCGATCGCGAAGAAGATCCGCGTCCTGATCGCGAAGCCCGGGTTGGACGGCCACGATCGCGGGGCGAAGGTCGTCGCCCGGGCGTTGCGCGACGCGGGGATGGAGGTGATCTACACGGGCCTTCGGCAGACGCCAGAGGACATCGTGGAGGCGGCAATCCAGGAAGACGTCGATGCGATTGGCCTTTCTTGCCTGAGCGGTGCGCACATGACTCTCTTCCCCGAGGTCGTCAAGCTGCTCAAAAAACGGAAATCCGGCGACATCCTCGTCGCCGGTGGGGGCATCATTCCGGAGGAGGACGTGCCGAAGCTCAAGAAGGCGGGCATCAAGGTCGTCTTCGGTCCGGGGACGCCCCTCCGGGACATCGTCGCTTTCTTTGAAACGGCGGGCAAAGGTGCGTGAGGTCGTGCCGGCCCGGAAGGGAGCCGCGCGCGATTCGGTCTCAAGCCTCGTCGACGACTTGTTCGCCGGCGACAAACGGGCGGCCGCGAAGCTCATCTCCCTGATTGAGGACGATGAGCCGGAGGCGACGGAGGCCCTCGCGCGGATCTTCCCGCACACGGGCCGAGCCCACGTCGTCGGATTCACGGGTCCGCCCGGAGTCGGGAAGAGTTCTCTGATCAACCGACTCGTCCGAAGATATCGGAGTCGGGACCGGAAGGTCGGAGTGGTGGCGGTCGATCCGACGTCGCCGTACACGGGCGGCGCGGTGCTCGGCGACCGGATCCGCATGGCCGATACCGGTGTCGATCCGGGGGTCTTCATCCGATCGATGGCGACCCGCGGCCATGCCGGAGGACTCGCCCTCGCGACCTTCGACGCGGTGCGGGTCCTCGACGCGCTCGGCATGGACATCGTGTTTGTGGAGACGGTCGGCGCGGGACAGAGCGAGGTCGAGATCGCGACCCGGGCGCACACGACGGTCGTCGTCGAGATGCCCATGACGGGAGATGCCGTCCAGACAATGAAGGCCGGGATCCTCGAGATCGGCGACGTGTATGTCGTGAACAAGTCGGACCTCGGGAGCGAAGACGTGCTCGTCGCGAATCTGAAGTTCCAGCTCACGGCCCGGGACGGCTGGACTCCGCCGGTGATCCGGACCGCCGCGACGGAAGGTCGCGGCATCGACGAACTCGCGGACGCCCTCGACCGGCATGCCGCCTATCTAGACCAGACCGGATTTCGCGCCAAGCGCGAGGTGGCCCGGGCCCGTCTCGAGATCCTCGAGAACGCCCAGCGCCTCCTCTCCCGACGTGTTGCGAATCGTTCACGGTTGGGTCGTGCCTTCGACGCCCTCGCGGAGGACGTGGCCGCGCGGCGCCTGGATCCGCACGCCGCGGCGCGAAAGCTCCTGGAGCCGACGCGGCCCAGGGGGAAGTGAACCCTTACCACTTGGGCTGCGCTCGCTCCCAGTCGACCGTGTCGAGGAACTCCGGGAATCGGGTCATGCGATAGCCCCATGCCGTTTCCAAAGCGGGAATGTCGACGTGGTACCCCTTCGTCCTGAAAAACTGGAACATCCGTAATCCGTCGTCGCCCATGATCTTGCGCGCTTCTTCCTCCGATTGCTCGGCATATCGGATCGGGTGTCCGAGCTTCTGCGATAGCGCCGCCGGGAGATCGCCGAAGGCGACCTCATCGCCCGCGAGCTCCACCGTCTTCCCGAGGGCCATCCGAGGGTTCTCGAACGCTCGGGCCACGATC
>VBMN01000103.1 GCA_005878385.1 Methanobacteriota archaeon | reverse complement strand
GACGAATTCGATCAGGGACTGAGTAATCTCGAGAGATCTCTGCGAGAACTCGCGTGATACCTGGTTCTCCCCGGAGCGCCCGCGCCCGGATTCGAACCGGGGTCTTCGGGTCCGAAGCCCGATAGTCTGTCCGGACTAACCTACGCGGGCACTCTTTCTCCGTACCTGGTTCTGCGATAAGAAGGTCTCGCCCGCTCGGTCCCGATTCCTTGCGGGAGACCGCGATGAACGCAAAAGAGAAGACCAACAGGCGCTCCCATGCTGCATCGGTTTCATCGCTCCCGCCTCCATATTTTCGATGGACCACTCATACTCTCAGTACCAGTCATCATATACTCACACCGGCGTACGGACATCCGGAGAGGGAGATTTTGAGCACCATCACCGTCGGCCAGGAAAACTCGGGACCAATCGAACTGTACTACGAAGATCACGGTGCCGGCAAGCCCGTCGTGCTCATCCACGGCTGGCCGCTGAGCAGTGCCCTCTGGGAAAAGCAAGTCGCGGCCCTCCTGAATGCGGGTCACCGGGTCATTACGTATGACCGCCGAGGATTCGGCCGATCCAGCCAGCCAACGACCGGCTACGACTACGACACCCTCACGGAGGACTTGCACAAACTCGTCACGAAGCTCGACCTGCATGATGTTGCGCTGGTCGGCTTCTCGATGGGCGGCGGAGAAGTGGCACGCTACTTTGGCCGGTACGGATCCGACCGCGTGAGCAAAGCCGTGTTCATGGCGGCCGTTCCGCCGTTTCTGCTGAAGACGCCCGACAATTCGGAGGGCGTGGACGGCAGTGCATTCGAAGGCATCAAGGCCGCGCTTGCTGCGGACCGCCCTGCGTTTCTGTCGCAGTTCCTGTTGAACTTCTTCAACGTGGACCAACTGGGTGGCAAGCTCGTCAGCGACCAGGTCGTTCAACTCTGTTGGAACATCGCGGCGGGCGCTTCCCCCAAAGGAACGCTGGATTGCGTCACCGCGTTCTCATCGACCGACTTCCGGAACGACCTCAAACACATTGACGTGCCCACCTTGATCATTCACGGCGATGCTGACCGGATCGTGCCCTTCCCCGTCTCCGCCAAGCGGATGCCGGATCTTGTGAAGGGAAGCAAGTTGATCGCGGTCGAAGGCGCACCCCACGGCTTGAACTGGACCCACTCGGCCAAGTTGGACCCCGAGCTGGTGCACTTCCTCAGTTAGGAACATGGATCATGCCGATAGCTTCCAGGCTCCGAAACTGAGGATTCCCTCGCCGGTTCACCTAGGGTCGACGCCTCGTTCCTCTGGAGGCTGCACCCTCCGGAAGTTCACGTAGATCAACGCGTCGTACGCCAACTTAAGGACCCCCGCGGCCACCAGCGGTACGCCGACCCAGAGATTTGCGAGGGCATAGCCAGCCGGTGATGGACTAATCGACGACGACACGGTGCGTGTGGTGCTCGTCAGTCCCGCGGCCGCTGTTCGATCTGGTTCGTCAACGATGGCCATGACGTAGGACTGCCTCGCCGGCACGTCCATTTGTGACAGCGATTGACGGCAGAGCAAGAGGAACACGGCCGTCAATGGGGTCGGAGCGAACGCGACGCTAACCAAGAGGACGTTCGACGGCACGTGAGTGAAGACCATGGTCCGCAACAGCCCGATCCGTCGCGCGATTCGCTCCGATAGGAGAAACGACAGCGCGGTCACCAACTGGGTCGCGAAGAAGATGACTCCGAGGGTTGACAAATCCAATCCGAATCGGAGGTAAAAGTAGTACGACAAGATGCTCTGTCCGATAAAGCCGCCACCGAACGCGTCCACCGCGAAGAGCGCCGACAACTTGGCCACGAGGATCCGACCGCGTGAGCAAAGCCGTGTTCATGGCGGCCGTTCCGCCGTTTCTGCTGAAGACGCCCGACAATTCGGAGGGCGTGGACGGCAGTGCATTCGAAGGCATCAAGGCCGCGCTTGCTGCGGACCGCCCTGCGTTTCTGTCGCAGTTCCTGTTGAACTTCTTCAACGTGGACCAACTGGGTGGCAAGCTCGTCAGCGACCAGGTCGTTCAACTCTGTTGGAACATCGCGGCGGGCGCTTCCCCCAAAGGAACGCTGGATTGCGTCACCGCGTTCTCATCGACCGACTTCCGGAACGACCTCAAACACATTGACGTGCCCACCTTGATCATTCACGGCGATGCTGACCGGATCGTGCCCTTCCCCGTCTCCGCCAAGCGGATGCCGGATCTTGTGAAGGGAAGCAAGTTGATCGCGGTCGAAGGCGCACCCCACGGCTTGAACTGGACCCACTCGGCCAAGTTGGACCCCGAGCTGGTGCACTTCCTCAGTTAGGAACATGGATCATGCCGATAGCTTCCAGGCTCCGAAACTGAGGATTCCCTCGCCGGTTCACCTAGGGTCGACGCCTCGTTCCTCTGGAGGCTGCACCCTCCGGAAGTTCACGTAGATCAACGCGTCGTACGCCAACTTAAGGACCCCCGCGGCCACCAGCGGTACGCCGACCCAGAGATTTGCGAGGGCATAGCCAGCCAGTGATGGACTAATCGACGACGACACGGTGCGTGTGGTGCTCGTCAGTCCCGCGGCCGCTGTTCGATCTGGTTCGTCAACGATGGCCATGACGTAGGACTGCCTCGCCGGCACGTCCATTTGTGACAGCGATTGACGGCAGAGCAAGAGGAACACGGCCGTCAATGGGGTCGGAGCGAACGCGACGCTAACCAAGAGGACGTTCGACGGCACGTGAGTGAAGACCATGGTCCGCAACAGCCCGATCCGTCGCGCGATTCGCTCCGATAGGAGAAACGACAGCGCGGTCACCAACTGGGTCGCGAAGAAGATGACTCCGAGGGTTGACAAATCCAATCCGAATCGGAGGTAAAAGTAGTACGACAAGATGCTCTGTCCGATAAAGCCGCCACCGAACGCGTCCACCGCGAAGAGCGCCGACAACTTGGCCACGATGGGACGACCGCGTGCGGAGAGCACGGATCGTCTCGCGGGCCTGGGCTCCGCTTCGACAGCTCCCGACAAGGACGAGTAGAGCACGGCTCCGATCAGGCCGGAAATCATGTACCCCAGGAAGAGAGGAGAATAGCCGACGTATCTCGGAAGTCCCGCCAGGAGCGCTCCGGCGGAAGACGCTCCGTATCCGACCAGGTTGTACACGCTGAACGCCAAGGTCCTGCGATCCGCCCGAGCGGTCCGCGGGAGGATCGCCTGTTCGAGCGAAAGGAATGGTCCGACTTCTCCCGCACCG
The DNA here is from genome assembly GCA_005878385.1 of Methanobacteriota archaeon. GTDB lineage: Archaea > Thermoplasmatota > Thermoplasmata > RBG-16-68-12 > RBG-16-68-12 > RBG-16-68-12. Next base: position 7,216 of record VBMN01000103.1, on the reverse strand, counting down.
ACCGTCATGTTCCCGACGATGCCCGCGAGGACGGGAGCCCACCAGTCCGTCGAGATGAGGAGCAGAGTTCCGGCGACGAAGTCGGTGAGGGCGAAGAAGACGAGCGTTTTCCTCCGGCCAATACGGTCCGCGACGAAGCTGATGATGAGCGTGTAGAATGCGCTGCTCAGCACCGTCAGGGTCAGCACAATTCCGATTACTAAGGTGCTGAAACGAAGTTGGGCCAAGTAGACGCCGAAGAGTACTCCGAGAAAACCATAGGGGACGGTGCGGACGGTCTTCTCAAGGAAGATGACTTTCCCGTCACGATCAATCCATCCTCGCGACCCGCTAGTCCTCACCACGTTCTATGACCTCCGAAGCACACAAGGGAGACCGGTCTTGACGTGGACTATCGCTTGGGGCTCGAACGTTTCGAGCGCCGGGAGGCCGTTTTCACCGAACGCGTAGACGCCTCCGGGGCCCACTTCAGTTGCATATGGAATTCCAGGTCATCGTCCTCCTTGGCATAGAGGAGTTTGAATGTCACGGGCTCCGTGGGTTGAACGACTATCCTCTTCTCCCCAGGAAAAACCGTGGAAGTGTCGATCGAACGCCGGCCAAATCCTTCCCCGAGCGCAACGAGAGCCTTTGACACCTCCGCCTTCCCCAGCCGATTCTGGTAGCGAAAGATAGACTCGTGGACTTCGCGGTAGTGCTCCAATACTTCCATCATTTTGGTCCAATGGCCCATCGTCTGAGTAAGCTCGATCCGTCCCTTTCGCGTGAGGGCGTAGTGCTTGCGGTCGAGGCCCTCATCCCTGAATTCGATTCGGCTGGTGACGAGACCCGCTTGCTCGAGCCTCTCAAACGCGGGATATATCGTCCCCGTCTTGGGCTTCCAGTAGCCTGAGAAACGCTTTTCGAGTTCCCGAATCAGTTCGTACCCATACATCGGCTTCTCGGACAAAAGCAGGAGCAGCCAAAGGGAGACGGCCCCGATTTTCATGCCGCGCGGCGCGGTCCCGGCCATGGGATAACCCAAACGGGGCCAAACACGTCGTGGTTTATATGCGTAGATATCCTACGCATGAGCCCCCGGTGTAATGGTAATCACCCTCCGGAGCCATTAAATATAGATAGAGATACTACCTGCGTAGGGATTCTACTACAGGAGGACTTCAATGCGATGGGTAACCCGAGAGAAGGCGAAGGTGGATCGAATCGCGTGTCCCTGGCTAATCCGGAAGTTCGTTGACCCGGGCGCCGAGTTTCTGTTTGTGCCGCGTGAAAGGGTCTTGGACGTCGCGAAGGAGAAAGATGCGATCCCATACGACAGTCCGGGAGCGCAACTGTTCCATTACAAGGAGAACGGGGATGAGCGCTGCAGTTTCGACGCCATTATCAAAGAATATAAGCTGACGGACCCGGCGCTGCTCGACATGGCCGAGATTGTGCGCACAGCCGACGCGGCGCCACGGAAGCCGCGTGCCGAAGGCGCGGGGCTCGAGGCGATGGCCCTCGGGTTCCGAACGAACGCGAAAGACGATTTCGAGAACATGCGGCTCCAGTTCCCAGCTTACGACGCGCTCTATTCGTACTGCAAACTAAAGGTCGAGGGACAGGCGAAGTTGGAGCATTCGACTCGATGAGTCTCCGCCTTCTGGGCTACATCGAGCTTCCCAAGCATACAAAGGAAGGCGGTTTTGATCATGCCGCCGTCCATCACCCCTCATCCCGGCTCTTTGTCGCCCATACGTCGAACGATAGCATTGATGTGATTGAATCCGCTTCCGATCGGTTCCTTCGGTCCATCCCAGGACTAAAAGGCGTCGCGGGCCTCCTTGTGTCAGATGAACGCGACCTCCTCTTTACCGCAAACCGCGCCGAGAACACGATCAGCATTTTCACCGCCAGCAAGGAAAAAGAATTGGTGAGACTCTCGGTCGGTATCCGTCCCAACGGGCTCGCCTTCGCCGCCTCGCGGGGTCTCCTGCTCGTGGCCAACGTCGGCGACCCTGAGATACGAGACTCCTCCACCCTTTCGTTAGTTGATGTTGGCCAGAAGGCGGTGGGTGGCACCGTCGTTCTCCCGGGACGTCCTCGGTGGGCCGTCTTCGACGACTCGAGGGCCACTTTCTATGTCAATATTGCGGATCCTCCACTAATCGTGGGACTCGCCGCAGAGAATCCCCTGGAAATTACCCAAACCTTCGAGATTCCCGCCAAGGGACCGCACGGCCTCGACCTCGACCCGCGCGGGAGACAACTCTTCTGCGCCTGTGACGAAGGCAAGCTGGTGGCGGTCTCCTTGGACTCGGGAGAGATCCGATCGGTCATGGACCTAAGCGGCGGACCGGACGTTGTCTATTTCAACACGGCGCTGGGTCACGTCTATGTTGCGGTTGGCGCCCGTGGGGTGATCGAGGTCTTCGATTCGAAGCGCATGAAACTCCTCGAGCGGACCCCGACGGAGCCTGGAGCCCACACGTTAGCCTTCAATCGTCAGAAAAACAAAGTCTACGCCTTCTTGCCCGCCACCCACCAGGCGGCAGTGTACCAGGATGAACGACATCGGGAGTCGTGATGGATCGAGTCCAAGCCACGGGCATCATTCGCCGATGTGGCGACCGTACGAGGCCGCGTCCATGAGGGCATTGATCTCGGCGGGATTGGAGACCTCCACGATCGCCATCCAACCAGAACCATAGGGATCCTTGTTCACCAGCTCCGGTTGATCGGTGAGCGTCTTGTTCACCTCGACGACCTTTCCCGTCACGGGGGCAAAGATCTCGCTCACCGCCTTCACGGATTCGACCGTTCCGATCGGCTCCCCCTGCTTGACGACTTTTCCCACCGGCGGGAGTTCGACGTAGACGACATCGGTCAACTCGGTCTGGGCATGATCCGTGATGCCAACGCGGACCCGTCTTCCTTCCGGCTTTGCCCATTCGTGGTCCTTCGTGTAGCGGAGACCCTCCGGGATGTTCGTCAATGGACTCCCAACCGGAACGCCTCGATGCGGCCTTGCGGATATGAGGTTTCTGCTAACGGCCCTTGTACTTCGCGCCCCAGGCCTGATGGATGAAGATGTCCTCGCTGTGGATCTTGTGGATCCGGTGCAGGACGACGATCAGCATGAGCAACGCGACGAAGCCGACCGCGAGGAGAAGATAAACCGGGTTCTGCAAGATCGCGGAGAAGTAACCCTGCAAGGTACCGACAAGGTCAGCCATTCGTTCTCGCCAATGCGAACCAGTTCCCGGCACTTCGGAAGAAGGTTTCTCCCTGAAGCCCGGATTCGATAATTAATCGCTCCAGCTCCCCCTCGCGGAAGAGGTGATACGGTCGTGGAACAGTCGTGCCGTCCGGAAGGCGCCAAGGGAGTTCCACGTCCGGATTCTTCGGTCGTCCACCGAGGCGGGTAGCGATCTGCGGGTCGTCGATGGACCACACGCTGATGAAGGCCTTTCCTTGCGGTTGCAGGACGCGTCGCATCTCCGCCAAGGCGAGCCGACGGTCGTCACGCGAAGAAAGGTGATGCAAGACCGCGACGGACAACGCCGCATCGAAGGTCGCATCGGGAAACGGGAGGGCCGTCGCATCGGCGCCGACCCACGCGATGGAGCGAAATTCGTTCGATGACTTGGTCGACTTCCTCCCGATCGACAGCAGCCGTCGAGAGACGTCGACCCCCACGACGCGGTGACCGGTCAAGGCGAGCGGACGTGAGTGCCTTCCATGGCCGCAACCGACATCGACGACCAGGTCTCCGGCCGGAAGGTCGGTGATGAAATCGACCACTTCAGCCCACGGTTCCAGCCGCGCCTCGGCGTAGGACTCCGCGATCCGGTCGTACGTCGAGCGGACATCGGCCTTGGACCGACCCATACGTGGGACGAGACGATACCGTCGAATAAAGTCTCGGTCAGGGCCCGAGTGGTGCCCGGTGGATCTCCTCGACCGTACGCTTTCGGATTTCCTCTAGCGAAGGAAGCGGAGTGGCGGGCCGGCCACGGTCCAGGTATTGTGTGAAGGCTGGCCCCATCTTTGATCCGCACGCGGGGCACGAACGCACGCCGATCTCGTACGTGCCGTCCTTCGGGCACCGCTGGAGGTCCTTCCGCCCGCCGAACTTTCCCCGCTTCGCCGCGGGCTTTCCGTCCACCTCGACGATGTCCATCGCGAAATCGATCGTCGGGGCGTTACTCATGCTCGTTCCGATGCCGAACCCGTCGACGCCCGCCTCGACGAGGGCGGGAATCGATGCCTCGTCCACCGAGCCGGACACGAAGATCTGGACATCCTTGTGGCCGCGAAGGTCGAGCTCCCAACGGACCTCCCGCACGATCGCGGGAAAGTTGCCGCGACGGGAGGCGGGTGTATCGAGTCGCACGCCCGTGAGGTCCGGGATCGCCTCCACGGCGAGGAGTGCTTCGGTCTTCTCGTCGTAGTACGTGTCGACGAGCGCGATGCGCGGGATCTTCGCCTCGAGGTATTTGTGAACCGCCGCGAATGCCTCCCGTGGGCCGCCCATCACGATCACGAGGGCGTGGGGCATCGTCCCCATCGCGGGCGCGCCGAACAGTTCGGCTCCGAGCGGCGTCGTGATTGCGTCGACTCCGGCGAGATACACGGATCGCTCGATGAGGGGCGCGATCCCCGGGTGCATCCGTCGGACCCCGAAGGACAGGACCTGCTTGGCTCCCGCGAGTTTTCGGATCCGAGCGGCTTTCGTGGCGATGCCACTCGCCTGACACACCATCCCGAGGATTGGCGTCTCGTACAGCGCCCATTCTCCATACGGTCCCTCCACGATCATGACAGGGACCGGAATGCCTCGCGCCGTCCGCGGCGGAAAGAGGCTCCCTTCCGGGAGTGACCACACACTCACGGACTTCCCGTGCAACAAGTGGACGGCCTCCTCCACGCCACAGAGGACCCCCCAGGGCCATCCGTTGGGAAGGTTGCCTGCGGTCACTTCCGCAACGACCGAAGCGCGGTCCTTGCCGGCCTTTTTCAGGATGTCCAAGGTCCGGAGGAAATAGACGTCCGTCGTCTTGCCGGCCTTGATCTCCTCCGACGTGGCGATGTAGAAGTCGCGACCGGTGGCATCCTTGGGCATCGTCTTCCGAGCGGCTACTTTCTGTGTGTATTAGAGCCTTTTGTCCTCCGTGCAAACGACCCATACCCAATCAGACTGTCATGTCGCCTTGTTTCGGAAGCAGGCGGGACGCTAGCGCGACGACACGGGGGACCGACAAGCTATTAGACGCCAGGCGGAGTTGCGTCGGCCGGCCAGTTCGATGGGACCGCAACCAGAAACGGGTTGGGAGCAGGACCCCCTCGGGCCGGAATCCCGATCGGGCCGTCGGGCATTCCGTGATGAGGACAACGAGGACGACCAGGGGGCGCCGGCGCCTCGACGCTCGTCCAATCGCCGCCAGGGGATCGCGGCGATCGTGATCGTCCTGACGTTGGTCCTCCTGGCGATCTATGGGGCCAACATCTTCCAGTGGGTCAGCGCCATCGTAAGTCCGCATCAGGATCCATGTAATCCGGTCAACGTGACCCTCGCGGACATCATGGGACCTTCGTACCCGGCGCAGTCGCTCAACGACAGCCGCTACTTGACGGGACCGTTGGCGGGCGGAGTCCCGCACAAGAGGGCGCTTTCGCCCCCATGCACGATCACGAACGCGAAGGGAGAGGTGGTGCCCACCTTCGTTCAGGTGAACGGAGTCTACTTGCGCAACTACTCGACCGCGCTCTACGATTGTTCGGACCGCTTCAAGTACGTGAACGGCGGCGGGCCGTACCCGAACCATCAGATTTATTGTGATAACGTCGGAGACATTCTCGCGGTGGGGACGACGAAGGGGCAGGTCCACATCGAGTTCGACCAGGACTGGCAGGCGAAGGGGCTCTGCGGCCCCGATGTACCGTCATGCGACACCGTGAAAATCCTGGACTACCGGTCCAATGGGACGATCTCCCTGGACTTCCGTGGTTACGTCTACTGGGACGAGGACCATTGGGAGATCCACCCGGCAACCGCGTGGAGGCTTTCCGGGGCCACCAAATGGCCCTCAGCTCCCGTCGGGTCGGCCGCGGGGCGCTCCGAACCGACCTACGTCCTCGAACCCTCGTGGGGGCGGGTCGAACTTTTCCGTGCGGCGTTCAGCTTCGTCCCAAACGCGGCCAGGATCTCCGCGGCCCGCACGACTTCGGAGAGTGCGACGCGTTCGTCCGGCACATGAATCCGCTCCGTCTCGCCCGGTCCGAACACGATGGACCGTGGATTGTGCGACGCGTAATAGGCCATCTCGGTCCCGTAGGCCACCCCGACCACTTCCGTCCCCGCAAGATCCCGAAGGAGACGCACATGATCCGCGGCCGCAGAAACGGCGGCCGGCGGAACCTCGTGAAATTGCTCGAATCGGACCCGCTCCCCGGAGTCTTTCGCTGCCTCGTGCAGGAGGGCTTCCACGTCCGTCTTCGTCGTCCCGGGTGGATGACGGCAATCGAGGTCGGCGGAGCACGTGTCCGCCACGAGGTTCGGTTTCGTCCCACCTTGAATCGTCCCCAGACTGACGGTGATTTCATTGAGTACGTCTCGCGGGTGGCCGTACCGCTCAATCCGCGCGAGGAAGCGCATCATCCGATACACCGCGTTGTCTCCGAGATGTGGCAGGCTCCCGTGAGCGCTCCTGCCGGACGTCGAGGCGCGGTACCAGAGGACACCTTTCTCGCTCGCGACCACGCGCAGCCGCGTCGGTTCTGCGACGACGACGGCCGCGGCATTCTTGACGAGATCGGAGGGGGCGAGCTTCACCGCTCCGTGCATCGTCGTCTCCTCGTCCGTCGTGAAGAGAAGAGAGACCGGAATCCCGGCATCCAGGAGCGCCCGCGCGGCTGCCAATCCCGCGACGCAACCCGACTTCATGTCCGCGGTGCCGCGACCGTAGAGGAAGTCGCCGTCCCACGAACCGAGTTCCCGCGTCCATCCGGACGCGATCGGCACCGTATCGAGATGGCCGTTGAACAAGATACCGCCCGAACCGCTCGACGCACTCACCGCCTTCACGTCGGCATGCACCGTCCCCTTCAGACCCAGTTCTTCGATCGATGCGGTCGCGGCCCGGAGGATGTCGCGCATGTCCGTGTCCGGGGTGGAGGGAATTCCAACGAACTCGGTGAGATGCGTTCGGACGTACTCGGTGAGGTTCATGTTCCC
>VBMN01000102.1 GCA_005878385.1 Methanobacteriota archaeon | reverse complement strand
TCCGGGGATATTTACAACACGACGGATCCCAGCCGCCGCAAGGTCATCCGCTACGTGAACATGGGCGTCCAGACGGGACAACTCACGTGGCTCGGTGGCGGTGGCCAATGGGATCCGTGGTCGATCAAAGACAGCAACCACCGACCCGCCTTGGGCGATTGCACGTTCGGTCACGGGACCGCGGTAGCCTCGACGCTCGCGGGGAACGACACCGGGATCGGGACCTCCCCGAACGAGGGAAATGCACGCGGCGCGAAGCTCTACTTACAGGACATCGGGACCGTGGGCCTCGATACGAATTGCAACGGGGGCAATGGGAACGCGGATCTGTTGAACTACCTGCCGCAGGACTACGCGGACCTGTTCGGGCCACCCGGACTTGTGTACAACGACCCAGCCGCACCCGTCCGCGTGCACAGCGACAGTTGGGGCGGCACCGCAAACGTGTACGATCTGCAGGCCCGGATGGTGGACATGTTCGTCTGGGCCCACCCCGATATGACAATCGTGTTCGCAGCCGGCAACTGCCTGTCGGCGTGTGCATCTGGGACGATCGGGACGCCGGGGACAGCGAAGGACATCCTGACGGTTGGCGGGGCCTACAACCCCGACGTTGTCGGACAGGGCCAGAACGACTTGGCGCCACAGAGCGGCCGGGGTCCCACATCCGACGGACGCATCAAGCCGACCTTGGTCACGATCTTCGACGGCGATTCCGCGATGTCGGACGGAAACCCAGTCAGCGGAGCGGGAGGGCCTGACGATCATTGGGCGGGCACCAGCTACTCGACGCCGGCCGCCGCGGCCGCCGCGGCGATCGTTCGACAGTACTTCATGGAAGGATGGTACCCTTCGGGACGGCCTCTCCTGGCCGACGCGATGACCCCGAGCGCCGCGCTCATCCGGGCCGTCCTCATTGCGTCTGGAGTGCCGGTGACCGGGACCGGCACGGTTTCTCGCGGCGGATCGGATACGTGGCCCAACAGCGAACAGGGTTTCGGCCGCGTCCTCCTTTCGAACGTCCTCCCGATCGCCGCCGCGGGCGACACGTTCCGCACCCAGGTGGTTGACGGAACCGCCGGCCTGTTGACGGGGGATGCCCCGACCTACACGTTCCATATCGCTACCCCCGGGCCCGTGAAGTTCGTCCTCACCTGGAGCGACTTCCCGGGAACTCTCGGGGCGACGAAGGCGCTCGTGAACGATCTAGACCTGAAGGTGACCGCTCCGGACGGGACCGTGTACCGTGGGAATCACTTCGCGCCGTTCGCGCAGGGCGAGTCTCTCGCGGGCGGCACGTTCGACAGCACGAACGTGGAAGAAGCCGTGATCCGGAAGACGGCGATGGTCGGCGAGTGGACCGTGCAGGTGATCGGCTCGAACGTCCCGGTTGGGCCGCAGCCCTTCGCTCTCGTGGCGACGGGTAGCCTCGACGGATCGTACGGACGCCTGACCTTGGACCGAGCCGTCTACGCGGAGGCCGATACGGTCCAGTTCGTCGTACAGGACTCCTCCGCAACCTCCGTCATGGTGCATGTCGCGTCGGGCATCGAGCCGGCCGGCGAGAACGTGACACTGACGGGCGGTGCTCCGGATGAGTTCTGGCGCGGTTCGATCCGCACGGCCTTCGGGACTCCCGTGGCGGACGGCCTCCTCCAGGTTCGCGAGGGGGATACGATCACGTCGACGTATCAAGACCTCTCGCCCGTGCACACGACCACGGCGACGGCCAAGATCCTCGCGAGCGGACCCACGATTCATGATGTGACGGTCCTGGACACGAGCGCCACGAGCGCCACGATCACATGGAGTACGATCGAACCTTCCACGACGGAGGTACAATTCGGAACGAGCGCCGCGTCCCTGTCCGGCAATGCGAACACGTCGGACCTGGTGACGAGCCATGCGATCACGCTCGGGAACCTCACTCCGGATACCGCGTACTTGTTCCAGGTCACGTCCCGGGGACGACGTGCGAATGCAACGACGGACACGAACGGCGGAATCCTGTACCATCTCCAGACCGCTCCGCTCGGCGACGTGCTCCTCGTGATCGGGGGGAAATCGTTCCCACCGGAGCGCGAGGCCTCCTATCTGGCCGCTCTCAAGACGAACGGATGGACGGCATCCGTGTGGCACGTCGCGGACCTCGGACTCCCGAACCTCACGACCCTCCAGGGACGCCGAGCCGTGGTCTGGCAGGTCGGCTTGGAACAGTACCCACCGTTCAACGCGACCGAGAGGGACCTCGTGAAGCGTTACTTGGACGGAGGCGGTCGTCTGATCGTCTCGTCCCATGACGCGGCGTGGGCTCTCTCCGATCCGAATTCCTCCTTCCGGACGCCAGCGAGCGCGGCCTGGGTTCGCGGGGTCCTCAAGGCGACGTTCGTGTGCGACCCGGGATCGATCGTGCGCGTCTCCGGAATCTCCGCCGACCCGATCAGCGGAGCTTACACGGGCGGGGTCGTGTACACGCCTCACAGACTTGGCGGTGCAGACGACGAGATTGCGCCGATCTCCGCCGGCGGCGTGACGAGCTCGATGTGGACGGACGACAGTCAGGTCAGCGGCTGCACCCCTTCGAACCAGCCGGTGGGTCTGCGGTGGGTCTCGGCGGCGCGGAATGGCACTGCGGGCATCGGCACCTGGGGAGGCAACTACTCCCGCCTCGCGTACTTCGCCTTCGAGATCACGAGCCTCGATACGACGGCCAATGACCTGAAGGCCGCGAGCCCGACGCGGGCGGCCATCCTCGATGCCGCCCTCCGATGGCTTGTGAGCACGGCCCCCTCCGGCTTGGACCGCGACCATCCCGACGTGAACATCACCTCGCCGAGCGGCGGAGTGTTCCACGGTCCCTCTCTCACGGTCGACTGGACCGCCGCCGCGTATGGATCGGGCGTTGGAATCGCCAACTTCACCGTCGAGGCGAGTGCCGATGCTGGACAAACCTGGACACCGATTGCGACGCTCGCGGGTTCCCTCCGTACGTACACGTGGAATCTCGGCACCGTCACGAACGGAGACCGATACCGGTTGCGCATCACGGCCCACGATGACGGGACGCCTTCGCTCTCCGCCGCAGATGTCACGGATGCGACTTTCACGATCGCGCGTCCCAACGGGGATACCGAGGGCCCGATGCTATGGGCCGGAAGTGTGCGCGTCGCGCCGCTCCCGCCTGGGGCGGCACTACCGGTGACGTTCTCCGCGACCGCAGACGATCGCACCCGCGGTGGGTCCGCGATCGCGGCGGCGGAGCTCTTCCTTCAGGTGGCCCCACCTCCCACAGGAGCCACGGGGCAAGGCCTTCCGATGTCCGCTTCCGACGGGCGTTTCGACGGAGAGGTGGAGAATGTGAGCTGGCAAGAAGGTCTCACGTCCGGGCCGGGAACCACATGCGCGTGGATTCATGCGAGGGACGCGGCCGGCAACTGGGGACCCTACGATTCGAGGTGCTTCGTCGTGATTAACGCCGGGCCGGACACGGTGCCCCCGGCGCCCGCATTCTCGAACGCGGTCGTCCCGGCAAACGGCAACCAGGACCTGTCGATCGGGTGGCTCGCCCCGTACGACGACAACCTGTTTGGGGGGACCGTCGAGTATCGTGTCTTTCGGGCCGATTCGCCTCGCGGACCTTGGACCGTCGATGTGAGCGGACCGATCCCTGCGAACGGAAGCGCGAACTACCGGTTCGTCGACGTCGGGCGTGCCGCGGACACGGCGAACTATTACTATCGCATCGAGACAATCGACGCCGGGGGCCACACGACTCTCTCCTCCTCGCTCGCCGTGAAATTCCGACTCTCGTTCGGGACGGGATTGAACCTCCTCGGGATGCCTCTCATCTTGACAGATTCCAAGTTCGGCGATTTCGCGGCGGGGCGCGAATGGGCCGATGCATGGGCTTACGACGGTTGTGCGGGAGGCTTCGGATGGTCCTCGGCGCTCCCGACGGACGCGACCACGTTTTCGTTGCTCGCGGGTCGCGGCTTCTGGATGAACGGAACGGCCCCCGACGTCGTCCCGGCCCTCGGGGTCGTCGCTCAGACGAGTCGTCTTCGTCTGTGCGCGGGCTGGAACTTGATCGCCCTCCCAGGACTTGCTACGGGTCTGACGGTCCAATCCCTGATGGCCGGGACCGGCGCCCAGCGCGTCATGGGCTTCGATCCGGCGGGTCCGTATCACGTGCGCGATCTGAACGGGGGGGATGCAATCGTCGAGTGGACCGGCTATTGGGTCCTCGTCCCTCGCGACGTCGAATGGACCGTCCCGGGCTGGTGACCTTCAGCCTTCCCGAATCTCGAACACCTCGGGTTCCGAGATCTCGTAATAGAAGAGGGATTGCTCGATCTCCTTGTCCTTCGACATCTCCCGGTCGATCCGCTCCCTCCATCCAGGACGGAGGCCGACTAGGAGGCGTCGTCCTTCTTTCTCGAAGGCGACCTCCGGCTCCGGCCCGGATTCGAGCGCGATGTTCCCTTTGCCCATCGTGCAGCCGCTGGAGAACTGCACGCCGTCGAGGACGCATCGCATCGGCGGCTCGGGCTGACTCCGAACGGTCGCCCGAAGGCCTTTGTAGTGACCGAATCGGCGCTTCCCGATCGCGCCCATCCGGAGGCCCAGGGTCACATAGACCCCGAGATGCCCATGGAACCGCTGCAGGGCGACGAGCTCCTCGGGAAGTTCCATGGCCGTCGCAATGCGGCGGCTCGGAAGAACCTTCGGACCGCGGTGGATACTTTCGGCCACCCCTCCCGCTCCGAGGCTTAAATCGCCGCCGACTTGATGGACCCATGGCTGAGTGGACTCATGCGCGAGACGTCCATGGACCAAGAGCGCTCGGTCGCCACCGCAGATCGAGCGCGCTCGACGATCTGTCCCGAGTGCGGCGCGAACCTCTTTCACGCGGACGGATGCGTGCGATGCCGCGAGTGCGGCTTCTCGCCCTGCGAGTGATCCGACGGGACCCGCAAGGATTCCAGTGGAAACGGTCCGACCTAAACTCACGCATCGCTCTCGCATCAGTGGAAGGGAGACTCAAATCAATATGACCTTTCCCGAGGCTGCCGCCCCTCTGGGTCGGGGGAAGGATGTGCTCGTAGAGTTTCCGCAGGACGAGCTGATCGCGAAGTGGGAGGAGTTCTTCGAGGAGATGGGGTACCTCTCGAAGATCATCGCAATCGCGGATCGCTTTCCGGAGGACCGGAGCCTCCTCGTGGCCTTCGATGAACTGAACCGGTTCGACACGGACATGGCGATCTTCCTCCTGCGCCACCCGCTGAACGTCCTCACGGCGGGGGAAGAGGCGATCCGACGACTCGTGCCGCCCGGGGAAGAGGCGACCCAGATCCACTTGCGGATTCGGATCCTGCCTCGGGATCGACGCGTCCCGATCCGGGACCTCCGCGCGAAGCACCTCGGTCAGTACATCGCCGTCGAAGGGCTGGTACGGAAATCCACGGAGGTGAGGCCGCGTGTCACGGACGCATTGTTCCAGTGTCTCCGATGCGGGACGATCATCAAGGAGCCTCAGGACGGCCAGAACTTCCGAGAGCCGCTGGAATGCTACGAAGAACAGGGAGGCTGCAAACGGTCCGCGAGCGCGACGAAGTTCCGGCTCATGACGGAGACGTCCCTCTACCTCGACACGCAGAAACTGGAGATCCAGGAATCGCCGGAGGGCTTGCGCGGCGGGGCGGAACCGCAGCGGCTCACGCTCTACCTCGAGGATGACCTCACGGGCCGCATCACCCCCGGGGAACGGCTCATCATGAACGGCGTGCTGCGGAGCGTCCAGAAGGGGCGGCCCGGTGCGAAGTCGACCCTGTTCGACATCTTCATGGACGTGAATTCGGTCGAGAAGGAGCAGGTCGAGTTCGAGGAAATCGAAGTCACCGAGGACGACGCGCGTCTGATCCGGGACGCGGGGGCGAGCCCGGACATCTTCCGAATGATCACGGCCTCGATCGCCCCCTCCTTGTATGGGATGCATGTCGAGAAGGAAGCGCTCGCCCTCCAGCTGTTCAGCGGCGTCCCGAAGCTCATGCCCGACGGTCGGCGCATCCGCGGCGACATCCACGTGCTGATGGTCGGTGATCCGGGCGTCGGGAAGAGCGAGTTGCTCTCGTACATGAGCCGTCTCTCGCCGCGCGGGATCTATGCGACCGGAAAGGCGGCGAGTGCCGCGGGGCTCACCGCGGCCGCGGTTCGCGATGAATTCGGAGAGGGGCGATGGACCCTCGAAGCCGGGGCGCTCGTCCTCGCCGACCTCGGGCTCGCGGCGATCGACGAGATCGAGAAGATGAATCCGCAGGATCGATCCGCGATCCACGAAGCGATGGAGCAGCAGCGGATCAGCGTGGCGAAGGCGGGCATCACCGCGGTCCTTCAGGCCCGCTGCGCCGTGCTCGCCGCGGCGAATCCGAAGTTCGGCCGGTTCGACGAACACAAGTACATCTCGGAACAGATCGATCTGCCGCCCGCGCTCTTGTCTCGGTTCGACATCATCTTCTCCATGATCGACCGGCCCCAGTCCGATCGGGACCGAGAGCTGGCGGAACACGTCCTGAAGGGACACCGGGTCGGGGAGATCCGGCGGCGCCGCGAAGCCGGACTCTCCTCGGAGGAGACGCAGGCCCTCGAGGAGCCGTACACGCCTCACTTCAATCCGGACTTCCTCCGAAAATATGTCGCGTATGCCAAACGCTTGTTCCCCGTGATGACGGAAGAAGCCATGGGGATCATCGAGCGGAAGTATCTGGAGATCCGGAAGACGGGAGAGGCGGCCGGGTCGAGCGTCCCCATCACGCCGCGGCAGCTCGAAGCGATCATCCGTCTCTCGGAAGCCGGCGCCCGCCTCCGGCTGAGCGAATCGGTGACGGCCGACGACGCGGAGCGCGCGGTCCGGATCACCGAGTACTGGATGGGCAAAGTGGCGGGCGAGGAAGGCCGCTTCGACATCGACATCATCCAGACCGGGATCAGCCAGTCCCAGCGCGAACAGATCATCTCGATCCGGGACATCATCAACGAACTCGCGGGACCCGATGGCGTCGCGGACTACGAGGACATCGTCCGCCTCGCCCAGGAACGCGGCATCCCGCCCGCCAAAGTGGACTCCTGGTTGAAGCGATGGGCGCAAGAGGGCGAGATCTACAGCCCCGTGAAAAACAAGTATAAGCTCGTCGAGCGGTTGTAGCCGCGGCCCACCGATGCCGATCCGCATGAAGGTGTACCACCAGGGGAGGGAGACCTTGGTCGCCGCGGCGGATGCGGACCTTCTCGGCAAGACGTTCCGCGAGGGCAAGTTCAAGATCGAAGTGGGGAAGTTCTACGAAGGAGAGGTCGTTTCCGAGGAGGACTTCGTGGGCTACCTGAAGCTCGCGACAATCGGCAATTTCGTCGGCACCGAGACCGTCGACGCCGCGATGCGAGCGGGATTCGTGTCCGACGGGGGGATTTTGTGGATTGACGGCATCCCGCACGCGCAATTCGTCATGATGTGACGGTCAGGATTTCGACGATCGTCGCGACGGTCGCCGGGACTTGCGCCAGCGGCGCCAGACGCGCTTCGCATGCTTCTTCAGCATGAGGGCATAGTTCCCCATCAGCGTGTGGCTTCCGATTCCGAGCACGACCCCCAGTCCCGTGAGACCCGTGGCCACGGCCAACAGGGCGACCAGAGGATCTCCGAACGGCTTCCCGGTCGTGAGGATCGTGCGCGAGAGCCGACCGACGAGGCCGAGCAAGCTGACGCCCAGACCAAGTCCCATGAGGAACCGACCTCGGCCCACGCGCCCCCAGGAGAAATGGAGTCCGCCGAGGAGGACGAAGATGCCGCCGAAGTACGTCGTGAAGCCCAGAAGCGTGAGACCGATGAGGACGATGAGGATTGGTGGGTTGCCCAGGTACGGGGCGATAAAGTCTTGGTATATCGCAGAAAGGCTGCATGGCGGAGAGGCGCAGTTCGTCACGCTTTCGGTCAACTCCCCCGCGAGAAGGCTCGAGGCGGAGAGGACGGACAGGATCACGGCGTCTCGGTGGCGGACCTGACGCAAGCGCCACCAGGACTTGTCCTTCTTCTTCATGGACGGCCGCCGACGACCCGCCGGCTACTTATGGCCTTCCGTGTGGATATCGACGGCATTGTCGGTCACGCCAGCACTTAAGTAGCGCCGGGCCGATGGAAACAGAGCACCTATGTTCTGCGTCGAGTGCGGGGCCGACGGTCCTGTCTACGAGGGCCTCTGCGCGAACTGTTTCCGGAAACGGTACCCTGTCGTCAAACCCGTGGAATTCCTCGACCTCGCCCGCTGCGAATCGTGTGGTTCCTTCCGGCTCCGCTCCGGATGGTCCAAGGTGGACCGCGAGCTCGTGCTCCCCCAGCTCCTCCGCGATGCGATGCCGCCCCTCCCGCCGTACGAACGGGTCGGGTTCACGCAGGTCGCGCGGGAGGAAGACGCGAACAATCTCGCGGTGACCGTGAAGGCGGTCGGTCGGTTTCGGGACCTTGCACCGGTCCAAGACTTCCACCTCCGTGTCCGGATCAAGCCGTCTCTGTGCGATTCGTGCCAGAAGCAACGCGGACGATACTACGAAGGAATCCTCCAGGTTCGCGGGGAGGACCGCGAACTCACACCCGGAGAGGTGCGGGCCCTCCGAACGTTCGTCGTCGCGCGCGTCGATCGGACCGAGTCCTCGGAGGCCTTCGTGTCGCGGATCGAGGAGATCCATGGAGGTCTCGATTTCTACCTGAGCAAGAATGCGCTGGCGAAAGGAATCGCCCGCGACGTCGCCGGGTCGTTTGGCGGGACCGTCTCGGCCTCTCCGAAACTGTACGGACAGAAAGAGGGCCGGGAGGTCTACCGGGTCACCGCCCTCGTCCGACTCGCGGCCTTCCGGAAGGGCGACGTCGTCCGGCATAAAGGCGCCCTCTCGGAGGTGACCTCTGTGCGTCCATTTGTCGTGTTGCGAGACGTTGTCTCCGGCGAAGAGAGACGCTTCAAGCCGAAGGACATCCGCGGTGCGAGACGGATCGATGCCGAGCGGTTCGAGGCTCGTCTGGTGCGACTCGAGTCCGGAGAAGTGGCAGCGGTTCACCCAGAGACCGCGGAAGAACGGCCGCTCCGGACCGCGCCGAAAGCCGCCTCGCGAGCCGTGGTCGTCTGGACTCCCGACGGCGCCTTCCTGTCGGGTCTTCCGGCGGACACTTCGAAGGATTAAAGGGCGCCGGGGCTTTGACCACATAGATGATGAAGGTGGCCCTGGGCTGCCGAGCCCTGGACGACCTCCTGGGCGGGGGAGTCGAGGAGGGGTGCATCACCCTCCTGCACGGAGAGGCGGGGAGCGGCAAGACGAACTTCTGTCTGCAGCTCGCCCGGAACGTCGTGCGCGCGGGACGGAAGGTGATCTACATCGACACGGAGGGCGTGTCGCTCGAACGGCTGCGGCAGATCTGCGGGGACGACTTCGAAGTCGTCTTGAAAAACATCCTGTTCTCCGAGCCGTACAGCTTCGAGGAGCAGGAGAAGCTGATCGAGAAGGCGGTGAAACTCGCCGAAGGCAATCCGGAGGTGGGCCTCATCGTGATCGACAGCATCACGATGCACTATCGCCTCACGATGCGCGACGAGACCCGACGCGACGAGCGGTATGGCCTGACCCGACAGATCGCGAAGCTCCTCCGTGTCTCCCGGCAGCGCGGCATCCCGGTCGTCGTCACGTCCCAGGTGTACACGGACATCGATACGGGTGCCTACATGCCGCTCGGCGGACACATGTTGAGCCACAACGCGAAGACGATCGTCCGGTTCGAACGAACGGGACCGAGCACCCGGACGGCGGTCCTGGACAAGCATCGGCACCGCGAAGAGGGGACCCGCGCCGTGTTCCGGATCACGGCCCAGGGACTCGAGGACTAGCGGACTCGGGCCCGCTGCGCGTCCAAGAGGCCCTCGAGGACATGTCGGGCCTCCGGATCCTTCGCCGGGAGGGAGTCCAACGCCTTCCGCGCCGCCGCCAGATTCGCCTCGATCCGCCGTTCCATCTCCGGGAGCACGTACCGCCGCAGGAGTTCCCTCACCGTCGCCACGTCCTTCTTCGTCGTCCGAGGACCTCGGCCGTACCCATGCAGGAACGCTGTGCGGTCCTTCCGCGGGATTCGCTCGAGTGCGAGGACGTACAGGCGGGTCCGCTTCCCCTGGCGGATATCGCCTTCCGGAGAGCCGCCCACTTTCGAGGGGACGACGCCCGAGCCCAGGAGGTCATCTCGATCTTGAAAGGCGACCGCGAAGGCACGCGCAAACGCCTCGAGTTTGAGACGATCTTCGGATGACGCACGGGCCGCGATCGCGGCCGTGGCCGCCGCGCCCACATACAAGCGAGCGGTTTTCGCCTCGCTCATTCGCACGTATGCGTCTTCGGGGATTCGAGTCGCGCGTTCGAAGTCGATGTCGAGGCCCTGACCGTCGCTGAGGACCAGGTCCACGGTCGTCAACTCGGAGAGCAGCTCGAGGCGGACCGAGGCATGGAGGCCCACCGCTCCCTCGATCGCC
>VBMN01000166.1 GCA_005878385.1 Methanobacteriota archaeon | reverse complement strand
AGTGGTGGTAGAGCGGCTCCCGGTCGAGGGAGGCGAGGTCCTGCTTGTACCCGATCGGGGTCCAATGATAGGGGTGCACGTGGAACGCGAGACCCCACAGTTCCTCGTCGACGAGGAATTCCGGCTGGTTCTCCGCGCCCTCCCGCTCGCTGATCACGACTGTGCGCTCGGCCTCGACCTCCTTCGGATCAAAGGCGGCATTGCGCATCCGCTCCGACTCGATCATGAGGGCCGTGTCCATCGCGGAGGCGGGGATCGTCTCGAAGTACATCGTATAGTCCGTATCGGTGAAGGCGTTCATCTTGCCGCCGAGGCGCGAGATGAACTTGTCAATATCCCCCTTGCCGAGCTTCCCGCCGCCCTTGAACAGCATGTGCTCGACCCAGTGGGTGGAGCCGGTCATGCCGGGGACCTCGTTGCGGGAGCCGATGCGGTAGACAACCCATGTGGACAGAGCCTTCGTTTCGGGGATCGGTCGGAGGACGACCTTCAGGCCGTTCTCCAGGGTCTCCACATGGGTAGGCATCCGGAACGCGAGAACGCGGGCGCGCGATATAGAGTTGCCCGAGCCCCGCCTCGGATTCGATTCCGAGACGGACTTCCTCGCCGAAGGAGTCATGCCGCGTTCACTGAGGAGCGAGTCGGGGAGACCCTCTCCGATTCAACTCTTTGATCTCCTTTCGAAGACTCTCTCTGAAAGCGACGACCTTGGGCGGCAACGGGAGGAATGCAGGACCACGACGGCCTTGTTTCGTTGCTTTTCGGTGGCAAATGAAATCATCCAAGATGTGTGCTTGTTTCGACTTGACCCTGAGGTGCGCCGCGACGGATGAGAGGAGCGGTTCGATCATACCATCGGTCCACACCAGGTGATAGGCGTCCTTCCATGCCGGTTTTCGAGCAGGCTGATCCGTGATGATTCCGCCGTAGGTATGTTGGATCGCCTCCAAAACGCCTCGCTCTGTATTGGCCACGGATATCCGCGGGTGATACTGGGGCGTGCGACAATCCGCCGGCTTCGCCTTGGTGATCATCAATGATCCCTCGCCGTCGATGAAACCGGCGACATATTCCGCCGATATCCTGGATTGCTTTTTGGAAGGATTCTGCGCCGGTCGCCTCGACTGGCCCAGGGGACCTCTTCTGTTCAGACGTTTGAGCGTCCTGTAAAAGCCGTCGCGTATCCTTACCTCCCACCCGGTGAGAGGCAACAGGCGACCGTTACGATCTCGCGATCTACGCCCGGCCCGAATTCGTTGGTCGAAAGATAGGAGCGTCGAACCTTGTCTTGCCTTCACAATCAGGAACGGCTCCATCATGCGAATCAGTCGGGCTGCCGCCGCATTGGTCCAAATCAGTGCATATGAAGGTTTCCAGCCGGGCTGTCTCTGGCCGAGGACGGACATGGTTCCGCCCACGGTCTGTTGAATCTCGTCCAAGATTGCCCGGTTATTGTTGTAAAGGCTCACCCTCAGGCAATACTCCGGTGAGCCGTTCCGACGTGGTATCCGGGCGAGTCCTAGATAACCCTCTCCATCTGCAAAACCAGCCAGGTACTCGACGGAAATCATCCGAAATGTATGACGGAGGAGACTAAGGATTATCCCCAGGAGAGGTGGGCGAAAGTGCTACGCTCGTCGGTCGCCGCCTTGGCCTTTTTGCGCGCGGAACTTGGCCGACTCCAAATCAAGTTCGAAGTCCTCTTCCTTCACTTCGCCAGGAGTAAACACCTTGCCGGCCTCAAACTCCAGCTTCTTTTCGCTCTTCTTTCGCTTCTTCGGCTTTTCCTCAACTTGCTGTGGCATATGGTGTCTCCATCTTTGTAGCGTAAGGATCGAGGAGATCGATTCGCCTGCGCGTTCCGTCGTTCACGATCAACATGGACCAATCAATCATCTCGATATTGAAGGTGTCGCATAGTTCCCTTCGTAGCGCGGCACGCGTATCCTTCGGCGGTTCCTGAATTGCCTTTTTGATAGCTTCGTCGTCCGTAATCCGATCGACCAAGCCGGCGCGCTGCCGCTTGTAGAAAAGCGACCGTTCCGCCCCAATCTCGGAGTATTGCTTGCAGGCCATCATGTCGACGTCGGGTCCAGCTTTCTTCTCGCCGGCCTCCTGGATCGCGAACCATCGGTCAAGCCATTCGATTCGATGCGCAAGCTCCTTCGAGCGTCGGTTCTCGAGGCCGTCCAAGACCTCTTCGAACGTCCGCAGGGCGCGTTTCTCCCAGTCGTCCTGCACGATCGATTCCACCTTCTCCAGATAGTACCGTTGAATGTCAATCGGCGACACGATCCGTCCGTCCTCGAGCTCGACCTTCCACTGTTCCGGATTCCGGATCTCCACGTTGTGCCACAGGTCTCGGATCGGATCCTTGAGGCGAGGCACGTCGTCCAGGCGGCCGTCCTCCATGAGTTGCAACACGCCCGAGGTCACGAAGTGCCGGAGCATGATCGCGGTCTCGTTCATGAGAGCGTCCCCGACGATCACGTGGAGTCGTCTCCACAGGCGGCCGACCGCGTGGGGTTCGTCGCGCGTGTTCAGGATGCCGGTATCATGCATCGTCTCGCCGCTGATCACCTGGGACGTGAGGAAGGCCATCGGCGACAGCACGTACTTCCCGCGGACAATGTCCCCTGCGCCCGTGTAGATGATGCGGGTCGCTAGATGCGGCACGAGATCGCGGATGAACTGGCCCGGGAAGGCGACGTCGCGGGAGACGCAGTAGTTCTCGTGCGACCCGTACGACGTCCCGTCGGGGGACGTGTTGTTCTTGAACGCGTGAATCTTC
>VBMN01000101.1 GCA_005878385.1 Methanobacteriota archaeon | reverse complement strand
TTGAGAACTTCGACCTGCAATATCATCCCGCGCCGGGGTCGGTGTACTACAAGAACCGCGCGGGAGGGACGTGGCGGCCCACGGTGATTTGGGGCACGACCTACACCGGTCTTTCGGTGGACGTGTCGCCGCAGAACAACTACGTGGCATTGGCTGGCTACTTCGATAATGCGGCCGAACAGGCGGCCATTGCGTATCGTTCGAACACAGGAAGCAACACCATCAACAGTCTGAAGACACGGACTTGGGATGGCTCGACCTGGAGCGCCGAGGCCGAACAGGCGAACGCCAACAACCCGATCGCGGTTGTCCGGATGGCGTGGTCGCCGACGGATGCTAATAGCCGTATCATCGTGACGGAGAGCGACGACGGCTTCCTCGATGCCTACGTGTGCACGCCGACTTGCGTCGTGACGAACAACATCGGCCAAGTGTGGTCGACGGCGCCCGCCAGCGGCACGCCACAGGCCCGGTTCGACGTTGCCTATGAACAGGTGAGCGGGAAGGCGGTCCTCGCCTACCACAAGGAAGGAGGGAGCGGGACGCAGGACCTTGCCTACAAGACCTACTCTGGAGGAAGTTGGAGCGCGGAGCAGTACATCGACGACCCGGGCAGCGCATCCACGCACTATGTCTACACGGTGGTCAAGCTCGCTTCCAAGGGAGGGAGCAACCAAATCGGGTTGATCGGAGGCGATTTCACGAACACCCATGTGAACGCTTGGATTTGGGATGGCACCACGTGGGGGAACTTCGTGGCGATCGCGACGACGAACGTGGGCCCCGTGGACCGGGACAATGCGGACCTCGCGTGGGAGTCCGGCTCCGGGAACCTGCTGGCGGTCGCTGCGAGCAACAGTGCCAACATCGTCTCCAAGGAGTACTCCACCTCCTGGGGCAGTGCCGCCACTTTCGCCTGCGCCAGTGCTGCGACTATACGGTACACCCGACTGAAGGCGAACCCCCTCGCGACGGCGAACGACATGGTCCTCGCGGTGGTGGACGACAGCTACAACCTGGCTACCTGCTACTGGACCGGAAGCGGATGGGCAAACCAGCTGACACATGGTGCAATCGCTCAGCGCTACTACCGCTCGTTCGATTTTGCGTGGGAAGCGTCAGGTAGCAAGGGCCTCCTCGTGGGGAGTACTACTCCGAACAATCTCGCGTACCGCACGTTCACGGCCCCGAATACCTGGGGGACGATTACCACGGTGGCCACGGGCTCCACCGACCACACGTGGATCGAGGCCCGGACCAATCCGGTTTCAGGTAGCACGAGCAAGATCCTCGGCGCCGCCAGCGAGAATACAGCTCAGAGTCTCGGGGGCTTCAAATGGGACGGGACGACGTTCACCGTGATCGGGACGAGCACCTTCACCGCGAGCACGGGCGGCTTCATGGACAATGAAATGTTCGACCTGAAGTACCCCGATGTACGAGTGGGTGGAACCGGGGAGATTCGACAGATGGTGTGCAAGGATCTCGCCGCGAGCAACTGTGACGCATCGTCGGAATTCACGAAGTGGGATGGTACCGCAGGGAGCGACACAGTGGCGATGGGGGTGGCGAGCGGCACCTATCCTTCCCTTGCCACAACGTGGGACTCGAACGCGGATTTGTGGATCGCCTATGAGAGAGACGTGAACGGGACCAGCCGGGCGATATATGCAAGATTCCTCGACTATCCGGCCGCTGGATGGCAGGCTCCAGAAGCGGTGGACTCCTTAACGGGGACCGTCTTCACGCGGCCGTCCATCGGGGTTGACAAGAACAACAACGTGCACGCTCTGTACGTTTCGACGTCTGGGCCGCAGCTATATTACAAGATGCGCACAACCGGCATTTGGGGATCGCGGACTGCTATCGATACATCGTCAGACTCCCCATCGCTCATGGTTCGGGCACCGAATGACGCAACCTACGGAACCGCCTCCGGTGCGCTCTATTGGAAGTCGTCGACGTCGGAGACCTACTTCTATTACATCCCGGAGTTCGAGACCGTGGTCGCGCCAACGGTGGGGGCGCTGTTCATCGTTCTCTTCCTGGGTCGTCGTACAAGGATCCGCACCAAAGGACGTGCCGGATCGTAATCCGACGGCTCCTGCGAACTAGAACGATGGTGTTGCCTCCGGTTTGGGGTGTGCGATAGGCCACACCCGCCCCGACGCCGAATCTTCACTCACTGACTCTTAGGATAGGACTCCGGGTTGTGCGGGTGATATCACGGACCTTAGTGATAATTTGCCCGCAACCCTCTTGCCCTCTCCTGGGAATCGATGCCGTACCTACCGGTGCGGTGCGCTCGCTCCGCGGGAGGGGAACAACGTATGATGCCTAATCTCGATCGAGCCTTGAATCGTCGAATTCGGATGTGCCTGCCTCTGGTCCTGGTCCTCGGCTTCGTCCTCCTCGCTTGGATTCCCCTCGCCGCCGGCGATGCGGAGCATCGCGTGAATGCCTCCATGTACGTCAGCCGGACCGAGGCGTCACCTGGAGACAACGTGACCTTCTGGATCTGGGTCGATCCCTTGAAAGAGAATGCGCGCAAATTGGTCGTCACGGAATCGACGCTCGATGGTTTCATCGTGGTATCGTCGGTCGCACCCGACTCATGCCTCGAGAAGACCGGCACCTGGGTCTGTGTTCAGGATGACCTCCGCCCCTTCACGATTGAAGTGCGTGACGAATCGCGGCACGGCGGTCGCCCACCATGTGTCGGTCGTCGTCTCGATGCCCGAGACGATGGTCTTCGTGTCTTCGTCTTTACAACCGGTCTGGCAAGATGGTCGTCTCAGTTGGACCTTGGAGTCCCTGCCCGTGGGATCCATGGTCCTTCTGTTCAACGCGACCTTGCCCCCCTCGAACGGCGTGGACCAAGTCGACGTAGGGCTCGCCGCGACGTACGGAGATGGAGAAGGAGGGAAGATCCGCGTCGAGACGTCTCCGTCGTCCCTACTGGTCCTCCCCGTTCCCTCGTCGCCTCTCTTCTCACCCCTTCCCCTCGGGATCATCGTCGCGGTGTTCGCGTTCGTGGCGCGCTCCCTGTTTGTCCCCGAAGGACCGATCGCTCTCCCCTTCTGGAAGGGGACGGGGGCCGATGAGATTTTCTTGCTCCACCGAAGCGGCGTCCTTCTGAGACACGCCTCTCCCATTCCGACCCGCGATACGGACTCCGACATCGTCGGCGGAATGCTGGCCGCCGTCCGCATGTTCGTCGAGGACTCCATGCATCCCTCGGCGGGACCGTTGCAGGAGATCCGGTTCCGCGGCGGTAGCATCATCTTCGTGAACGGAGTGAATGCCACCCTCGCCGCGGTCAATGTGAGGGGAAGCCGCGTCCGGTTTGCCCACCGAGCGATTGGATTCCTGCGGGAGTTCGAGAGCCTGAATGGGAGCGCACTCACGAAGTTCGACGGCGAGGCCGGAACGCTAAATGGGGTCGACGCGCTGTTGAACCGGGTCGCCGCTTGACCGAGCGGGACACGGCGTCGGGCACAAAGGGGATGTCCCCCGGCAGTAACAGTGCGTGTCACGGCCAAGCGACTGCTCACTCGACGCCCTGACCCTTGCCGAGGGATTGTTGGACGCCGCGTTGTCCCCCTGTCACGGAGCGCCCCGGACTCGGGGCTATCGAGGAGGGACCCATACGACGTCCTCTCCAGGCTTGCATCGCGCGTCACGAGTCGGCGCGACCTTACGCTGGAGCGTTCGAACAACCACGGCGGGCGGGATAAACGTTCGCTCGGCCCGCCGCACGTTTATCTAGGCCCGGGCCGTTCGGTCGATTCCCGGGGGCCGCATGGAGGAACTACGCGATGCGATCGCCCTGCTGTTCAAGCGGAAGGGCCGTGACGAACTGAGCGAGCGGGAGTTCGTCCTTTCCGCCTCGATGGACCTCCGCTGGTTCCCGCCCCGCGACGCGCAGCGGTTGTTGCAGATTGGCCTCGAGACGAAACTGCTCGAGTCGCACGAGGGCACGATCCGACCCGGGTTCGACGTCTCATCCGTGGATGTCCCGCGGGACTACGTGCCCACCACGGCGATCCTGTCGACCCCGACGCCCGCCGAGGAAAACCTGTTCGTGCGGATCGTCGACGGGATCGCCGCGAAGACCGGCATGGACCGGAAGGCGGTGATCCGCCGCGTGAACGAAGTCCAGGAGAAGATGGATGTCGAGGTCGAGGTCGCAGCCCTCATCGCGGCGCGTCAGTCGGGCGTGGACGTTACACCCTTCTTGGCCGCGGTGAAAGCCCGTCTGCAGATGCCCTGATTCAGGTCGCGCCTTCCTTGTCTTTCAGAAGATCACCCAGCGTGATCCCGGGACCCGCGGCCTGTTTCTTCACCGCGATGGGCTGAACACGTTCCTTCAGTTTGATCCCCAGCTGACGCTCCAACTTTCGAACGAGGTCGTCGCCCGGGGTGATCGCGCCGGATTCGAGCTTCGCGATCACGCTCGCCCGCTCGTTGATCTTCGCGCCGAGGTCCGCCTGCTTCCATCCGCGGGATTCCCGCGCTTGGCGGATCAACTGCGGGAAGTCCTCCATCAGTTCCAGTTCGCCACTCTGCATGTAGACGTCCTTCGGCGTCATTCGCCTCTGGCGGGCTTCGAGCCGTTGGGCGATGACGGGCGGCATCGTGCTCGTGCGCAACGGGGCGCTCGCCATCTCCTCGCCGAAGCGGGAACAGTCCCCGCACACGGAGAGAACGGTCGCATCGATCGCCACCGTCTTCAGCCGGGGAACGTCCGCCCCGCACAATTCGCAGATCACGAACCGGGCCCGCAAAGACTAAATAAAAAGTGCCGGGTATATAGCCTTCGTCTCATAGCCCACCCACCGGGCGGATCCATGGACGACGATCAGATTCGTGAATTCTCCGAGAAAATGTCGGTGCGCATCGCCTCGCTCGAGGATCGCAACGACAAGCTGTTGGAGACCGCCCGCCGCGTGGAGGGGGAGAAGCGGTACGCCGAGACGGAGCTCGTTCGGCTGCAGAAGGAGATCCGGCGGCTGAAACAGGAACTCGATCGGCTGAAGAGTCCGCCGTTGATCATCGGCAACATCCGCGACATCCTGGCGGACAGTCGCGTCGTCGTCAAGTCCTCGACCGGCCCGGATTTCATCGTGAATGCGGCGGACTACATCGCGAAGGACAACCTCGTGGTCGGTGCGCGCGTCGCGCTGAACAAGCAGACCCTCGCCGTGATGGGCGTCCTGCCTCCGTCCCTGGACCCGATCGTGACCGGCGCCGAGATCATCGAGAAGCCTCCGGTCACCTACGAGGACGTCGGCGGCCTCGAGATCCAGATGCGCGAACTCCGGGAGGCGGTGGAAGATCCTCTCCTCAAGCCGGACCTCTATCGGAAGGTTGGAATCGAGCCGCCAAAGGGCGTCCTGCTCGTGGGGCCTCCGGGCACCGGGAAGACCCTCCTGGCAAAGGCGGTCGCCAACCGCACGCAGGCCACGTTCATCCGGTTCGTCGGTTCCGAGCTGGTCCAAAAATACATTGGCGAAGGGGCGAGGCTCGTTCGGGAGTTGTTCCAGCTCGCCCGAGAGAAATCCCCCTCCATCGTGTTCATCGACGAGCTCGACTCGGTCGGCGCCAAGCGGCTCGAGGTGGCGACCTCGGGGGACCGAGAGGTCCAACGAACGCTGATGCAGCTCCTCGCCGAACTCGACGGCTTCAACCCGTTGGGGGAGGTGAAGATCATCGGCGCCACGAACCGCCCCGACATCCTCGACGAAGCGCTCCTGCGTCCGGGTCGGTTCGACCGCATCATCGAGATCCCGATGCCCGGTTCCGAATCCCGCATGACGATCTTCAAGATCCACTCGCGAAAGATGAATGTCGCCGGCGAGGTCGACTACGGCGTGCTCGCGTCCCGCTGCGACGGGGCCACGGGTGCCGACATCCATGCGATATGCACGGAGGCGGGCATGTTCGCGATCCGGGAAGACCGCGAGAGCGTCACGATGACGGACTTCGAACGCGCGGTCGACAAGGTCCTGGGCGACAATCCGGTCCGGTCCGGGGACACCTCGGGCGCGATGTATGCGTGAGTTCGGTCTCTGTCCGCGTCATTCCTAAATACGAGGTCACCCTGACTTCCGCCTGCGGTCGCATAAAGGAGTCGCCGTGACGAACATGGATCGTTGTCCGATTTGCGACGTGGCGGTGCGGCCCGAGAACCTGTTGCGCCACCTGAACGACATCCATCCGCGGCATCCGGACACCCCGAAATTGGTCGAGCGTTTGAAGGCAGAGCCCGGGCGGATCGCGGCACGGACGCCGTCGCGTCCCCTGCATATCAGCCGCCTGCATGTCGTGATCGTCGTCGTCGTGATCCTCCTGGGGATCGTCACCTACTATCTCGTCGTGAGCGGCTCCAGTCCACCGCCCCTGCCGTGCGTGAGCGGAAACGGGCTCGCCTATCACTGGCACGCGCAGCTCACGATTACGGCCGGGGGGAACGGCGTGACGATTCCGGGGGGCATCGGCATCAGCCTCACGTGCATGGAGGTCTTGCACACGCACAACGCGGACGGCGTGATCCACATCGAACCGGACACGTCGGCGCAAGCCCGCGTATATTCCATCGGCGACTTCTTCACCATCTGGGGGAAGCCCTTCGGCAGTCCAAGCCGGATGACGGTGAACACGACGGACGTCGCTCCGAGCTCGACGGTGGGCCTGTACAACTCGGAGGCCATCATCCTCGAGTACGCATCCTTCCCGTCATGATGTCAGCGACCGGAACCAGGTCCCGTGCTTCGACGCCGGTACCATAACGTTTATGGCGACTCCTCATTTAGCCCGGAAGCGACATGGCCCGCCCCCTCGTCCGGGATGAGGAAGGGGTGAGCACCTTCTGGTCCTTCGTGGGGGTGCTCGTCCTCGTGGCTGCGATCCTCGCCGTATATTTCGTGTACGTCGTCCCGAAGTCCGGCCATGCGCCGTTGCGGGCCCAGAATGGGGACGACGTGAAGGTGGACTACATCGGCCGGTTCGAAAACGGCTTCGTGTTCGATACGAGCCTGCAGTCCGTGGCTGAGGACAACGCCTCGTATACCAAGGCCTTCGCCTTCAGTTGGCGTGGAACGTGGCAGCCGCTCAGCTTCGCGATCGGGGCCGTGCCCCTCGCGGTGATCCAAGGTTTCGACGTGGGGGTCCAAGGGCTCGCCGTGGGGGACGCAAAGACGATCGTGGTCCCGCCGAACCTCGGCTACGGAGCCGCCGACCCGACGAAAATCATCGTGAAGCCGCTCTTCGAGAACGTCCCGGTGCGGGTGACGATGAACGAATCCGACTTCGCGAACACGTACAAGACGCCGGCCGTCTCCGGGTCAAACGTGACGGATCCATTCTGGGGCTGGTCCGCCTACGTGAGCGTGTCGGGTTCCATCGTCACGGTGACGAACAGCCCGGTCCCCGACCAGACCGTCC
The DNA here is from genome assembly GCA_005878385.1 of Methanobacteriota archaeon. Taxonomy (GTDB): domain Archaea; phylum Thermoplasmatota; class Thermoplasmata; order RBG-16-68-12; family RBG-16-68-12; genus RBG-16-68-12. The sequence continues at coordinate 5,752 of VBMN01000101.1, read as the reverse complement.
ATCCGTACGATCAGTGGGACGCCCGGGTCGTCTCCGTCGACGACGGCGCGGACAACGGCATCGGCCGGATCGTCGTGCACCACCTGCTCGACGGGAGCGCGGTCGACCGGATCGGTACACGTTCCGCCCCAGGGACGGTCGTGTTCGTCGTGACGGCCGTGGACCTCGCCGCGGGGACGTACACCTTGGACTACAACAATCCGGTGAGGGGCCGGAACCTGGTGTTCGAGGTCACGATGGTCGCCATCACCCGCGTGGCCTGAGGGCAGCGGATGCCCTCCCTGGACGACTTCCTGGCGGCCCTGTTCGCATCCCTCGGCCCGATTGGCAGCCTCGTCGCCCTGCTCCTGATCTTCGCCGTCGATGCGGCGCTCTTCCCCGCCCTTCCCGAAGCGTGGATCCTGATCACGTACACGTTCCGTCCCGACGCCATGGATGCGGTGGGATGGGCCGCGATCTTGCTCGTCGTGGCCGTGGCCGGAGACCTCCTGGGGACCAGCATCCTCTATGCGCTCGTCCGACGCATCCTCGTCCAGGGACGCCGGATGCCCCATCTGCTCGAGTCGGGGATGCGACGATGGACCGAGCTCCTGGGCGTCCCGGACGAGCGGGTCATCCTCCTGAACCGGATCGCCCCGGTCGTCCCGTTCGTCGGCGCGTTCATCGCGACCTTGCGGTGGAACTACCGCCGGTCGATGGCGTTCGTCGCACTGGGCGGCCTGGTGAAGTACTCGGTCCTCCTCTACCTGGTGTTCGTCATCGGTGTCGCATACGATCCGCGCACCGCCCGGACGATCACGCTCGGCATCGTCGTCGTGGTCGTCGCCTTCTCGATCCTGGGATCCTGGCTCTACCGCCGTCGAAAGCGCGCACAGAAATCATGATGGCCCAGACCTGTCACCGGGCCGGGGCCGGCCGGAATTGCTTGGCGGACGTCCGGCCGGTCGCGTAGTACAGGATTGTCGAGGCGATGTATTCCTTGACAATCGTGCGGGCGTAGCCATACGTGCGGAAGCGCCGCATCGAGGTCTGGACCGCCCCTGGCACGATGACGAATCGGCCGAGGGACCGGGACCGGAGGGCCAGGTCGTGGGTCTCGTTTAGCAGCATGTCCTCCCGGAGGCCTCCCAGGGCCTGAAAGGCCTCGCGCTGGAAGAAGAAACAGTACCCCGCGTTGTGCGGATATCCCCACAGGGTCATCGCCCGCTGGTAGCCGTTCGCGAGGAAGAATAGGGCCCGTTCCGCGACGTTGCCACGGGCGGGCACGAATCCCGTGGCGCCCCCGATGACGCCCGCCTGGTCCACGGCGGCCATGATCGCTTCGAGGAGATTCGGCGGCGCGATGCAGTCCGCGTCGATGAACACGAGGACCTCCCCTCTGGCCGCGCGGGCCCCTCGGTTCCGCCCCTCCCCGGGTCCCCGCCGCTCCCCTTCCACCACGAACGCGCCGCGGGCCTCGGCCAGATCCTGGGTCCCGTCCGTGCTCGCCGAATCCGCGACGACGATTTCCAAGGGCGCTCGGGTCTGATTTGTAAGCGAGGCGAGCAGGGCGGGGAGGTACTTCGCTTCATTCCAGGTAGGAACGATTACGGAGACGGACGCAATCCGACCTCCCGAGCTGGGATGGAGAGCCGCCGAGGGCTCGGCCATTCCGGTCACGCGGCCACGAGGCGCTCGTACACCCGTTCGAGGCGGCGGGTGCATCGCTCGACGGAATACGTGAGGGCGACGTCCCGGGCGGCCTCCTGCATCGAATCCCGGTCCCGGAGGCATCGGAGGACCGCCTCCGCGCAGCCCTTCACGTCGGTCGGGTCGAAGAGGGCGCCGTTCACCCCCTCGCGGACGAATTCGGGGATGGCTCGGTAGTTCGCCCCGGCGACCGGTCGCCCGGAGGCGAGTGCCTCCAGCACCACGAGGCCCTGGGTCTCGAACTTCGAGGCGATCGCGAACGCGTCGGAAGCGGCATAGTACTTCGGCAGGTCCGCGTCGGGGACGAACCCGGTGAAGATCACGTCCCCGGAGAGGCCGAGCCGGGCCACGAGGTCGTAGTACCTTTCCATGTACGGACCTGTCCCGACGATCAGGAGCTTCGTGTCTCGGTTCGCCTCGAGGATCTTCGGGAAGGCATGGATGAGCGTAGTGAGGTTCTTCTCGGGGGCGACCCGGCCCACATGGAGGACGACATCGTGGCCGTTGAGTCCCCACTTCGTCCGGATCCCCTGGCCGGAGATGTCCGGGCGGAACCGGTCCGGATCCACGCCGGTCGGGATCACGTCGGCGATGTTGGCCCTCGGGGAGAGGGCGAGGATCTCGTCCAAGATGGCGCGGCTCGGGACGACGACCCCCTGCGTCTTCCGCAGGAAGATCTTCAGATAGAAACGCAGGCCGCGCTCGAGCAGGTGGAGGTTCAGTCCGAACGGAGAGTAGAACGCGAGGGTGTCGTGGATCATCGTGTGGAAGGTCGAGACCCGTGGGATCTTCGCCTGCCAGGAGGCCCAGAGGCCCTTGATCCCGACGAAGCCGACCCCGTGGATGTGGATCACATCGATGCCGAGGTCCTTGATCAGGTCGACCTCGCGGCCGGGGAACATCGCCAGGCGATACCCCGGATAGTGGTGGAACTCCTTCGCTCGCACGTAGACGGTCCCGTCCTCGCGCATCCCGCGGCGGCGCGGATCCTCCGGGGCGAAGACGACGACCTCGTGGCCGTGCGCCTCGAGCTGGCGTCGGGTCGACAGGACGGACGTGACCACGCCGTCGACCGTGGGCAGGTAACTGTCCGTGAAAAGGGCGATCCGCATGGCTTCAGCGCCTCTGCGTCTGATGTTCGGGCCTCGGGTCTCCTCGGTCGGTCTTGCGACTCAATCTAGGCCCTGTCTCCACGCTCGTCTGATCCATCCGATCCTCGAGGTCGCACCGGACGGACGCCGTGCGTCCGCGGTGCGCGGCGGCGAGGATGGCCAGACCACGCAGACGCTTGGAGTTTGATTAGCCTACTTGAAGTTTTGGGGAGCGCCAGACGGGATTGATAATGTGCCAAAAAGGTGCAATGGCCTCGAGCCCTCCGAGGGTTCTCTAGCGACCCGATTTGATTTGGGAATTGATAATCTCGACGCCTCGACCGGCCCGGTACGAGGCCCGGAAGCCGAGGGCCACCTTTCTACGCGCGCGCCGGACTGAGTCGAGGAGGGAGTGTCCCAGGGCCAGGTACGCCGCGGTCGATGCGGCGAGGGTGCAGCCGGCGCCGTGCAATTCCTTCCGATACCGGCGACCGCGCAATCGGACCATCTGGTGTCCGTCGTAGAAGACGTCGACGAGCGGACCTTTCAGATGACCGCCTTTCACGAGGACCGCTCCCGGGCCGAGGCGTCGGATCGCGCGGGCCGCGGCTTCCATGGATCCGACATCGCGGATCGAGAGGCCCGAGATCCGTTCGGCCTCATACCGGTTCGGGGTGACGAGGGTCGCCCGGTCGAGGAGTCGATCCACGAGGGCCACTTGGAAGTCATCTCGCTCCAGGCGAGCGCCGACCGTCGCGATCATCACGGGATCCACGACGACCGGGAACGAGGTCGGCCGCAATTCCCGGGCGACGGTCCGGACGATCTCCGCGGAAAACAGCATGCCGGTCTTCGCCGCTCGAACATCGAAGTCGTCTAAGACCGCGCGGAGTTGCTTTCGTATCTCCGACGGGGGGATTGCGAAGATCGAGTCCACGGACCGCGTATTCTGGGCGGTCACGCATGTGATCACGGACGTCCCGTGGACGCCGACCGAGGCGAAGGACTTAAGATCGGCCTGAATTCCCGCCCCGCCGCCCGAGTCGCTCCCCGCGATCGTGAGGGCGGTGCGCATGCGCGCGCGAAGGAGGCCACGGCCTTAAGACTGACGCGCGTCATGGGGTCCATGTCGTGAGCGGAACATCGTTAGGTAGCGGCCGTCTCACAGGAACGGAGATGCGTGCCCGGAGCGGACACGTCAAGTTCGACAAGAAGGTGAAATGGAAGAACCTGGTCACCTCGTTCCGGCCTCTGTTCCTGAAATTTCTCGAGGAGACGCAACAGCTCCCCGAGGACATGGAGAGCGTCGACGTCCTGATCGAGGAGAACCTGCGGGACCTGCGGAGCAACCGGAAACCGGAGGGTTTCAACCGCGAAGGCGCGATGCGGATGATCTTCCCGATTTCCAATCAAGTGGAGTTCTACGTGTACGGTCGAGGGAAGGTCCTCGAGGTCGCTCGCGTGACCGAGTCGTTGAGCCGCGTCCTGCAGAAGTATCGGCTCAAACATACGATCGAGTGGGACCGGCTCAAATTGCTCGCGGACAAGAAAGACTGAGCTGATCGAACCGGTTCGCGTGCGCGTCGGCCTTCGTACCTCTAAGCAGAGGTATGCCCTGCCCGGTCGCACGGCGGGTTCATGGGCCGAGACGCAGGGTCTCCACGACCGAGTAGACGGCTCCCTGTGGCGTCAGGACACTCTTCTTCAAATGGACGGCGTCCACCGTGTGGGTGCCGAATTCCTCCGAGGCATGGACCTCGAGAATCCTCCGGACGCGATCCAGATCCTGTCGGCCCTTCACGCGGGCCAATGTGACGTGTGCCTTCCAGGGACGACGCTCCCTCGGGAATCCGAGCGCCTCGAGAGACGCCTCGAGCGAGTCCGTGATGCGCGCGATCGGCTCCGCCCCATCCACGCCCACCCAGATCACATTCATCCGCCCGAGGCTGGGGAACGCACCGGTTCCTCGGACTCGGGCCTCGAAGGGGCGGAGGTCCGCGGTTGCCTCGCGGATCGTAGTCACGATCTCGGGGACAAGCCCTTCTTCCGTATAGCCAAGGAACTTGACCGTCAGATGGAGCTGGTCCGTGTCGACGACCTTCAGGGACGGACTCGCCTTCCGGAGACCCGCCGCGAACGCGTCCAGGGCTGGGCCTCCGGGAACGTCAACCGCGATGAAACCGCGGAACGTCATCGCTCCTCCGGCGTCGTCCGGACGGGACCTCGCTCCGACACGAACCGGTTGCCGGATTCGAACGTCCCGGTCAGATAGCCCTCTTGCACCGCGATCCGGAGAATCCGCTCTGCGTCAGCCCGCGGGACCTTGAGCTCGTCTGCCAAGTCTTGGATTTCGATCGCCTCTCGGGTTCGTACAAAGGCAGCCGTATGCGCGAGGGCCAGGTCGCGAGCCCGGAGACGTCGGGAATATCCCAGGAAATAGAGACCGGGCACGAGGAAGGCGATCGCACATAGGGACGAGGCCGCGACTCCGAGCGTCCGTTGGAAAGCGGCACCCGCGGCCGCGAGGATCACACCGACAAGGGAGATGGCGAGGGTCCCTGCCGCGACCAGCTCGTACCATACCCGCCGGTTCACACGGCGCCTCCGCTCATTCGTCCGTCACGCGGGTTCCATGGAACGACTCGCCGAGGATTGCGGCTCGCAGCGCCGGAAGGTCCCGACCGTGGACGACATTCAGTGGAGTCCGATCTCGCGCGACCACACGGGCGGCGACCGGGTCGAAGACGACACTCGGGCCCGCGTTCCGATGCCCTTTTCCGGCCAGCGTGACGAGGGTTTCGAATCGCACTTGTTTGAGAAGATGTGCCGAGGGATCTTTCTTGGGATCCGCGCTGTACACGCCGTCCACCGACGTGGCGTTCACGATTCGAGTCGCTCCGACGAACCGGGCCAAGGAGGCCGCCACACGATCCGTCGTGTGTCCGGGCCGCGTGCCACCCATGACGACGATG
>VBMN01000075.1 GCA_005878385.1 Methanobacteriota archaeon | reverse complement strand
ATCCTTCGGAATCTGGTCTCCGGCAAAGGCGTCTTGCTTCAGGCGCAAGGTCCACCATTGCAGCCCCTTTCGTGGTTTCGGTTGACGGGCCGCCTCGGCGGCCTGGGCGCGCGGTCCAATCCGCACCTCGCTTGCCGTGAGGCGAGCCAGATCAACGGGCCTCCCAGCCCTCCACAACCTTCCAGATCTTGGGTTGGACGTTGAGCGTCCACATCACGCCCTTCGAACCTTCCGTGGCACAACCGAGGCGCTTGTAGTGTTCGATCGCCTCCCTGAGAGGTGCATGCATCATCTTCCGAGGCAAGAGAGCCTTGATCCGGTTCAGGCTCAGCGGTTCGTCAAACTTCCGAAGGACGGATTCCACCATGTGCAAGGTATCCAAGGTCGGACCCTTGCGTATCAGTTTGGGAGGGACGGGAGGCGCTCGCATTCCGAGAGAGATATGAGTTCATATAGTATATGAACTTGTATCTGAGATCTGTGAAACTGCGAGGCCTCGGAGGCGGTCCGGACGAATCCCGCTCCCGTGGGGTCCACCGGAACGACCGTGTTAAGTACGCACCAGGCCATGCGGGCACAGGGGGAACTATGGTCCAAGAAACCCGTCTCGATCGACCTCGAATCGTGCCGATGATTGCCTATGAAGATGCGGCGGCCGCCATCGATTGGTTGGGCCGAGCGTTCGGGTTCCGCGAGCGGGGCGAGCGGTACACGGAATCGGACGGGCGCGTCAGCCATGCGGAACTCGAGTTCGAAGGCTCCCCGGTCTTCCTGGCCACCCCGACCAGGGACTACGAAAGTCCGAAGCACCACCGACAGACCTGTGCCGCCGCGAAGAAATGGTCCGCCGTTCCTTGGGTCGTCGACGGCCTGCAGGTCCGGGTCGATAACGTGGACGCCCACTTCACACAGGCGAAAGGCGCGGGAGCCATGATTCTGTCAGAGCCTCAGGATAACCCATACGGCCGATTGTACCGAGCGGAAGACCTCGAAGGCCACCGCTGGATGTTCATCGAAGAGCACTAGGCCGTCGCGCCGCGGGCCTGGAGGAGCTTCACGATCGCCTCGTGACCCCCCTTGCGCGCGTCATCGAGCGGCGTGGATCCGTCGTCGCGGGTTGCCTTCGGGTCCGCCCCTGCGTCCAGCAGCATCTGCACGATGGCCAGATTCCCGTGCGCGGCCGCTTTGTGGAGCGGGGTGTAATTCGCCTCACTCCGGACGTTCGGATCGCCACGGGCGGCCAGCAACGCCTTCACGAGATCGGGGTGAACTCCGGCGACCGCGGCGTCGAGCGCGGTATTCGCGAAGCGGCTCGGAGCCTTCACATTCACGTCCGCGCCCTGTTCCAAGAGGACCTTGGCGGCATCGAGATGTCCGAAGAACGCCGCCAGGCCGAGGGGCGTGAACCCTTCCGGGTTCGCGGCGTCCACCCGCGAGCGGGACTGCCCCAGGATCGTCTTGAGCCGCCGGGCGTTCCCGATTGCAGCGGCCTCATGGAGGCCCAACGCGTCCTCCGGGGTCTGCGCCAGGAGGAGCCCGAGCGCATTTGTCGCTCCGTGGTAGACCGCCGTGAGGACGAGCGTGCCGTTCGGCGTGCGCATCCGCAGGATGAGCGGGTTGCGATCGAGGATCGTCCGCGCCGTGGCGACGTCGTCCTTCTGGACCGCCGCGAGGAGTTCGTCCTGCTCCGTCATTCGTCTCGCCTCGAGTTGACGGTCTGATGCGGTCCGACGACTAAGAACCTTGTCCTTGTCACTCGACCAGTTGCGTCTCGCCGCACGAGGGACACATGACCTCGATCGGCCGCTTGCTCGTCGTGAGGTCGATCGACTTCCCGCAGTGCTTGCAGATCACGGACATCGGTGTGGTGGCGGCGGCATGGGTCGGACCTCCGGGAGGCGGGGGTGGTGCGGCCCTCGGTCCCATGAGATGACCGCCGCCCATCCGTCGCCACAGCCCGACGACGGCCACGAGCAAGAGGATGAACAGGAGGCCGAGGAGGACGGCGAAGAGGGGGATGCCGCCGATCTCCGTCGCCCAGAGGGCGTTCGTCGTCCCGACGTGCATCGTCTGCCAGGTGGCCGTGCCCAAACTCGCTTCGCTCGCGAGCACGAGGATGTCACCGGTCCCCACGCTCTGGGGAATCGGCAGGGAAAGGTCCACCTCCGGAACGGTCGTGATCGCGGAGACCGATGGCGAGCCCCCGAACCCCAGTCCGAAGCCGAGGGTCCAGATGAACTGCAGCGGGAGTGGCGTGGTACCCCGCGGCGTCACCGTCAGGTGCGCGTGGATCGTCTCTCCGGGGGCATACGACGTGCGGTCGAACGTCACCCCAAGCAACGCGCCGCTCGCCTGGGCGATGATCGCCTGCGACCTTGTCGTGTTCGCGCCCTGCCGCGCGGTCACGATGAACTGGTACGTGCGGCTCGCCGCGGGGGCGGGCGTGCGGAAGGAGAAGGTCGTGTTGTTCGTGGTGCCACTCAGGACGATCGTCGCGGTGTTGTCATCGACCTCGTAATCGTAGGTCGGCTGGAGGATCACGTGGGACGTGACCAGGTACGAGGCGGTGATCGTGTCGCCCGGACTGAAATCCCCGCGGTCGAGACGGAGGGACATCACTGCGATGTTGACCAGGACCAACTTTTGAGAGGTGATCGTGAGCCCTAGTCCGTCATCGACCCTTGCGGCGAAGGACAGCAGGCCCGTGTAGTTCAGCGGGATTGCGTACGTGTACGTCGCGGTCCCGTTGATCGTGGTGTTCAGGAGACGGTTGAAGGCATCCCGGACCGTCCACGTATACGTGTAGTTCGTTGGCCCTGGAGTGCGATACACGATCGCGTTCGCCGACGCGACATCCCCGCTCAGGTAGCCGGCCTTGTTCATGACGACGGTCACGGTCATCATTGCGCTGGGGGCGATTGTGGGCGGGATTGCCTGGACGGGGGGAGCGCCGCAGGTGACGACGAACAGGGCAAGAGCCACGAGGAGCCCGATGGCGTACCCCCTTCGGGGCGGAGCCGGCGACATGATTCCCATCCCGTAGATCCGCGGGATGGACCCGCGGACGGACGCGCATCATGTCTGACCTACTTAACGATTTGGTCGGCCGATTGTCCGACGCCCCATGTTGAGATGACTCGACGATACCGCAGACCATCGAGGGGCCGCGGACAATTAGATGGAATTCACGGGCCGGTTGCTGGCGACGGACTTCCTTGGAGCCTCGCGAACAATCCTTCCGCTCGGGTCCGCCACGACGCCGCATCGCCCCCGCGTCCTTGTGCGTCGTACAGGCGGGCGAGCTCCTCATACCGCGTCGCGAGGGAGTACGGGTTGTCGAGTCGGTTGATGATCTCGACGGAGCCGAGCAGCTGTTCCTCCGCCTTGGCCCAATCGCCCCGCTTCGCGAACACGAGGCCGAGGTTCGCCCGCGCGGTCGATACGGCGAGGGGATCGCCGATCGTGTTGGCAAGCGCGAGGGCGCGCTCCGCGCTCGACGCCGCTTCCTCGACGGCCTCCATGCGGAGGAAGCTGTCGACGGCGTTCGCCAGCGCATACGCGGCGAAGCGGATTTCGCCGGTGGCGAGCGCGATGTCCGCGGATCGAGCGAAGGTCTCCGCGGCCGTTCGCGGGTCTCCCTCGCGACTCATCACAATCCCGAGGTTGATCTGGATCGCCGCATCCTCCCGTGTGGCCCGGCGAACCGTCGCGGCCGCCTCGAGGAGTCGAGCCTTCGCACCCGGGATATCGTTACGGGCGATCAGGGCGACACCCAGATCCGTCAATGCACGGACTCGTTCGCGCGAGCCCGTCGGGAGCACATCCGCAGCCCGGCGCAGGTGGGCGATCGCCATGTCGAGATCCCCGAGTTTCCGTTCGACGCCACCGAGCGCCCGCAGGGCTTCCCCCTCGATCTCCGATGAGTGGTTCGCCGCGGCATCGTGGGCCGCCGCCTCCAACACGGCGCGCGCCTCCTTGTACGCCCCGAGGCGATTCTCGATCCGACCGAGCTGGATGCGCGCCCGCAGCCGTTCGAGCTGCCCACCCGATTCGCCGATTCGCTCGAGGACCGTCCGGGCTTCTCCGAACTTTCCGAGGAACACCTGCGTCTCGACGAGGATTCCATCGAGCCGCGGTGATCGGGCGACTCGGAGCAGGGCGGCCTCTAGGTCTCCCGCTCGGGCACTCTCCGCGAGGGCGGGCCCAATCTCGAGCAGTCGGGTCCTCGCGGCGTCGAGGTCGCCCGCCTCGATCCGGTGGTACGTCTCCTCGAGGCCGTCCGCCCGGAACAACCAGTAGCCGGCGGCCCTGGTGTGCGCGTCCCGTCGCGCCCCGTCTCCCATGCGTCGGAGGAAGAACTCCTTCACGAGGTCGTGGATCAGGTATCCGTCCTCCCGGTGGTGGAGCAAGGCTCGGCGCACGAGGCGGCGCAGCTGCGACAAGGTCGCCCCGAGAGCCTCCGGGGATCGGGCTGGGCGTCGCAGGACCGCGAACGTCCGCAGCAGTTCCTCCGACGAATCGTCCAGGCCGTCGAGGACCGTTTCCAGGACATATCGTTCCGTCTCGACGGCGCCCGCGTCGAGGCCGCTCGCGGCGAACAACTCGAGGGCGAGGGGATGGCCGTGGGTCGCGGCGATCACGTGTTGAATCGCTTCCGGTTCGATCGCCGCGCCGCGAGCCCGGAGGAGTTCCCCCGAAGCGAGGGGGTCGAGACCTTCGAGATGCACCTCGATCACCCGGCCCGAGACGAGATCGGATCGCTCGTAAAAGGTCGGCTGAGTTCGCGTGGCGACGAGAATCTTCGTCGTCCCGGGAACTTCGAAGAGAGCCCGGAGGAGGGCGTCGGCCGCCGGGCAGGCGTGCAGATCGTCGAGGGCCACGACGCAGCCGGAAAGGTCGCCGCGCATTACCGCGATCGCCTCGGTCGGATCGTAGGCGGGCCGCGTGATGACGGCCTTCAGACGTCGACGACCCTGGCGTGCCAGGAAGTCGGCAAACGAACTCAGGAGGCCATGGGCATCATCATGGGCGTAGACACGCCGAACGAAGGTCGGACGCGGTTCGTCCGAGAGGAGTCGTGCGACGAGCGCGGACTTCCCGATCCCCGCGACGCCAAGGAGGATCGCGAACGAAGGAGCGTCGGAGGCGAGCCACTCCCGCAGCGTCCGATGCTCTTCCGTCCGACCGAAGAAGGGTCGGCTCGGGACCGCGGCTTTCGGCGCTTCCGGCCGCGGGAGCTCGATCACATCGGCCGCGAGGACCATCTGGACCGCCTCAGACTCCCGGAGACCCGACCGACGCAACGCCTCGATCGCATCGGAGCCGAGGACCTCCCGGATACCCTGCGGCTCGTTGAGCTGAACGGTCCGGGAGCGCGCGTGTTCGCGCATGCGCCGGGCGACCTCCTGGCCCGCATGGGTGAGCTCGTACACCTTCCGCCGGGAGCGCGCATGGGCGACGTGCGCCATCCGTTCCTGGACACGGCCCGTGGTCTTCAGGCGCTTCAACTCAAGGGCGACATGGGCGCGGCTCAGGGCAAGCCCAGCCGCGATGCCGTCCTGCGTCATCTCGACGGGACACTCATAGGCGTCCGCGTGACGGAGAAACCCAGAGAGGTGGACGAGGACTCGCTCTCCGACGGTGACGCCGGTCACTCCCTCCGCCCCTCCGGAGCCGGTATCGTCCCGACGTTACTTAACGATGTGTTTTCGTCGGCCAAGGCCGACATCGCAGAGATTTCGCAACGGACAGAGGGGGCACGCGGGAGTCGGCCGACACAAAGCCTTCGCATGGGCGACGAGGAGTGCATGGTACTCCTGGTACGTCGCGAGGTCCCGGGGCACGCGGCCTTCGAAGTGCCTCTGGACGGCGTCGTACGCGTCCGTGTCGAAGAGGCCGATCCGCTGGCCGATGCGAATCGTGTAGGCGTCGACGAGGAAGACGGGCTTACCGCCCGCATAGAGGAGGATCGAATCGGCGGTCTCGGCGCCCACCCCTTCCTGTGCGAGCAGGTCGGCGCGCACCACGTCGGTCGGTCGATCGAAGTAGCGAGTGAGGTCGCCGTCCGATCGGTCCAGCAGATGGCGGCAGAAATCCCGGAGGCGTCTCGGTTTCGTCCGATAGAGGCCCGCAATTTTCACGTGCCTCCGGATGACCGGCACGGAGGCGGACGCGAGCGCGCGGACTTCCAGGAGACCTGCACGCTTGAGATTGTGGATCGCCTCCGCCACGTTTCGCCATGCGGTCTGCTGCATGAGCAACGCGCCCACGATCACCTCGAATGCATTCGCGGCAGGCCACCAGTGTTGCGGGCCGTAATGGTCGAGCAGGCGACGGAAGATTTCGAGTTCGCGATCCAAGGCGGAAGACGATGCGGACGGAGGCCAAGAGACTTCCCGTGGCGTCGCCCTTTAACCGGAATCCGTTCTATCCAGGCAGGTGCACCTCTTCGCCACCCTCTCGACCTCGCCGGGTCTGGACGAAGTGATCTTCCGTGCCGTGAACCTCGCCGGCGCGGATCCGACTCTCGACCGAATCATGATTTTCTTCACGATTCTCAGTGGCGTCTACGTGATCTTCCTCGTGGCCGTCCCGCTGTGGTGGCGGGGCCTGCGGACCGCCACGTTCGACGTCCTTCTGATTCTCGCCATCACGATCGTCGTCTCGGAAGGGATCAAGTACCTCGTCGATCGGCCCCGGCCCTGCGATGCGCTCGCGAATGTGAATACGCTCGGGGGGTATCGATGCTCCGCGGAGTTCGACCCCGCGTTCCCGAGCGGACACGCATCCCGGGCCTTTGCGGTCGCGGCCTTCCTGACGATTCGATTCCGTTGGCGGCTCGCCATCCCCGCGGGCGCCTTTGCGGTCCTGGCGGGAATCAGTCGCGTCTACCTGGGCCTCCACTGGCCATCCGACGTGCTCGGGGGCGCGGTGGTCGGGATCGGTTTCGCGGTCCTCATCGAAATCCTGAGCCGTCGCGTCGGAGCTTATCAACGCGTGCGAGCGCGAATCGTGGAAGCGATCCCCCACCTCCCGCGGCGGTCCCGCAGCGCCTAGCTCGTCAGACCCTTCGCCTTCGCGATCACTTCGTCGATCGCCCTCACGAGGGCCGGAGATCGCCTCTCCGCCATCGCGACAAAAAACATCTTTCCGGTCACCTCGCGCACGGACAAGATCCCACCCTCCGATTCGACGGTCACGTGGGTCGGCGGGTTCGCCTTCATCGTCGCATAGATCACTTCGAGGGCGCCGAGCAAGGTCGCCGCCATCGTCGCGAAGTTGTCGACCTGGGCGTCGTCCGGCAGGACCCACGCGACGGGGACTCCGGAGCGGGAGACGATCGCGGACATCTTCGAGCCGGTCCGGGCGTTGAAGTCGTGTAGTAATTTGCGCAGCGCTTCGACCGCCACGGCCAAAGGATTCCCTCCGAATCGCCTCGCGATGCAGCCCAGGTTATTTATCTCTTATTCCGCGACTAACGGTGGTACAGGACGCTGTAGAAGCGGTTTTCCTTTGCCGTCTGCTCGAGGCGACCGAAGATCGCGAGCTTATACCCGCACTTCTTGCACTTGTTGTCTTTGTCGAGATACCAGCCCGTGATGTCGAACCCGTACCGCTTGATCGCGATCGCGTTGCACCCAGGACAGTACGTGTTCTCGAGGCGATGGCCCGACACGTTCCCGATGTAGACGTATTTCAGACCTTCCTCCTTCGCGACCGTGCAGTGTTTCTCCAGTGTCTCGACCGGGGTCCACGGGAACTCCATCATCTTGTAGTCGGGGTGGAACCGGAGGAAGTGGATCGGCGTATCGGGGCCGAGATTATCGTACACCCACTTTGAGAGCTTCCGCGCGGCCCCGAGGTCGTCGCCGACCTGCGGGACGATCAGGTCCGTGATCTCGATGTGGATCTTCTTCGTGTCGCGGGTGTCGAGGAGGGTCTGGAAAATCGGCTCCGCGTTCGGGATGTTGATGTACTTCCGGACGAAATTCGTCTCCCCGGAGCCTTTGAAGTCCACGGTGACGCAGTCGAGGAACTTCGGCATCTCCGCGACCGTCTCCGGTGTGTCGTAACCGTTCGAAACGAAGATGTTGATGAGGCCTGCCTTACGTGCGCGCATGCCGATATCGCGGGCGAACTCGATGAAGATCGTCGGCTGATTGTAGGTGTAGGCGAGGCCCTGGCAGCCTTGTTCGAGGGTCATGCGAACAACGTCTTGCGGTTCAACCTCGATGCCTTCCACCTTACGTCGCTGCGAGATGTCAGCATTTTGGCAGTACCTACAATTATGTAATGTGATACCATTAGCAATATATGTGTGAGATTGAATACATTCGAAGCTGTAGACTTGTTCGTCCGACCCCTCGGAACGGATGGCCTTGACTTCTTTCCAAGTGAGTTGAGGCGCGACATCGACTCTCGTATGGATTAATCGTTTGTATCCCGCCGTGGCGCCGGAATGAAATCGCCGCGAGTGGGTGTCGAGGACCGGGGGCTTGTCCTGGCCCGTGGTAAATTCGGCTATCTCAGCGGACGCAAGGACCTTCACTCCGGCCCGTAGCTCTTTGACTTTACACCACCCGGAATTCGAGAGGACGGGATGATCTCCGGTCGCAAGGAGCGGATTCGAAATTCCTTCCACCGCCACTCTGAACGTCTCGGCTTTTCGACTGCCTGCTCCCGTTACCATACCGAGAATCGGATCGAGCCTTTTGTTTACGGACCAGAGGGCGTCTCCTGGACGGACCTCCTCCACGGCACGAGTATCCCCATCTGCCATCAGGATTGCAGTTCCCGCCGGATGGCAAAGCCAGTTACACCCGGTCGTCGCGATGCTGAAGATCTTCGATCCAGGCCGATAGTGCGACACCGGTTTCTTCTCAATCGGATCAACGTGGCCCGTGATGACACGGCCATACACGTAGAGCCAAAGCTTGCCCTCGTGCACGCCGCGGATCCCGCAGAGGCCGACCTGACCTTCGCCGATCTTGCAGTACCGCGCGCACGCGGTGCACATGATCTTGTTCGTCCCCTCGACGGGCTTCCACAGCTCCGCGACCTTGCCCATCGCCCGGCCCGGCGGCTCGCGGACGTCGAGGACTTCCTTCTCCGTGATCATCGTCATCGGGACACTGCCCGTCCCGGGGCAAAATACTTTGGGAATAGGTTACCGAATCGCGGAAGAACGGAAGTGCTCCCAGCCCTTTCCCAGGAGAGGTTCCCTCCCGGTCTTCGTGATCAGGACGTTCCCGCCGGAGGCGGCCACCTTTCCGATCACGGTGAGACGCTGCCCGCGAGGGGCCGTGGTGGGCCAACGCTCCAGGAGGGCGCCGATCGCATCCGCGCGGATCGTGGCCAGGAGTTCGTAGTCGCCTCCGTAGTAGAGTGCGACCTCCTTCGAGACCGCCGGCGGCAATGCGGTGAGGCCGCGGTACAGCGGGAGCGCGTCCCACTCGATCTGGTACGATAGGCGCGTCATCGATGCGAGCTGCGCGAGGCTCACGCCCAGTCCATCAGAGAGGTCCATGCAGCTGGTGGCGGCGCCGGACTCGGAGAGGACCATGCCCTCCGCGATCCGCGGATACGGTCGGAGCAAGTCGTTCAGCGCGTCCGACCGGAGCGCGGTCGGCTGCTCCAAGACCTTCGCCGCATGCCCCGCTCGACCGAGGTCCCCGGTGACCACGATCGCGTCTCCCGGCTTCGCGCCGGTCCGCAGGAGGATCCGGTCCTTCCGCACGCGGCCGAAGGCAGTCCCCGCGATCGACAGGAGCGGCGACTCCTTCGTATCGCCCCCGAGGACCGCGATGCCGAACTCACGCACGCACTCTTCCATTCCCTGCGCGAGGCCGCGGAGGAACTCGACGTCGGTGTCGGCGGGCATCGAGAGCGCCGCGACGAATCCGAGAGGTCGCGCCCCGGCGGCTGCGATGTCGCTCAGGTTCACGGCGGTCGCATACCATCCGATCTGGCTCGGGGTCGCCCCTGCGGGGATGTGCATCTTCTGATTCACGACGTCCGTCGTCACGACCAGGTAGTCGTCCCCCCAGTCCACGACGCCGCAGTCCTGTCCGAGGCCGACCGGCTGTCCGCGGTCGTAGATCCGGGAGAGGATCTCGATCGCTCCGCGCTCGCCGATGTCGGAGAGGCGCGTCACGAACGGAGTGGATGGGCCCTCGGCGTAAGAAGGCTCCGGGCTCGCGGTCGCGCCGTGGGACGGAGGCTCATTCGGGAGGCGGGGCCGGCGGGACTCTCCGTCTGCGATAGGCCAACGCGGCGATCGCCAGGACACCGACCAGGGCGATGGCGACGCCACCGATCAGCACGAGGTTGGTGAGCGCGGGTTCGCCCCGAGATCCCAGGACCGTAATGTTGCCCCACATGTTTCCGTCGCCGTTGAACCGAGACCGATAGGGGAAGGTCCCCGTGCGGTTGGACACGGTGAAGTTCCACAGCCGCGCGCCCGTCCGGAACGTCGGCGAACTGCTTCCCGTCTCGTTCGCGTCCACGACCGAGTTGTTGTTGTAGTCGATGTACCAGTTATGGCTTCGACCGTCGAGGGACGTGAGATTCAGGGTCAGGTTGTCCCCGACAACGACTTCGATCGGTGGGCCCGGAGTGGTCAGGGAGTTGTTCGTGAACCCCCACCCGGAGTTGCGGTTCCCGTATAATTGGTAGGTGATGTTGGGAGCGGCCGCGACGGGGGTCCCGATCTCGAGGGTCGCAAGGAGCAAGGAGACCAGGCTCGCCGCCACGAGGATTCTTCGACGGAGGGTTGACATCGGCATCCCATCCTGTGGACGGGCCACGGGAGGTCTTCCCGGATAAACGCATCGGTCCGAATGATGGGGATGCCGCGGAATGGACATTCCGCGCGTGAGGGATCTCGGCTGTTACGCGTCCCGCTCCTTCTTGCGGAGATGCAACCACGCCTCGACCGGCATCAGCACCGCCTCCGTCATCGTCCGACCCGCCGCGTCCTTGAGTCGGTGGTCCGCTCCGGCGATAATCTCGAGGTTCACGCTCGTCATGGATGCCACCAGGTCTCGCAAAAGAGGCAGGTCAGTCCGGTCCGATTCGAAACCGACCAGGACCAGCGTCGGGACCTCGAATTCCTCGAGGCGCTCGAGGGCCACACTTCGTTCCGGTTGTCCCGTGTAGCTGAGGCCCAAAAGAATGGCGCCCGCACACAGCTCGTCCGTCGCGGCGGCGACGGCGGCCCATGCCCCGAGGCCACGTCCGGCGACGAAGACGGTGTCGAGTCCGGACGTCGTCCGCACATAGCCCATGGCCTCCCGCAGGTCCGCGATCTCGTCCACGTGACCGCCCGAGGGTTCCGAGCCCGCGTCTGCGAACGCGAAGTTGAAGCGCAGGGCCGAGAGACCCAGGTCCGCGGCGCGCTGTCCGAGGGCTGCGAGGAGCGGTGTCCCCATGTCCTCGCTGCGGCCGTGGCTCATCACGAGGGCGCCCCATGCGTCTCCCATCGGAGGGCGCAGGCGTCCTCGAAGGCGGGCCGTCGCTCCGTCGAAGCTGACGTCTCGCTCGGCCTCGCCGTTCATTCGGGGTCCGGTCGGCGCCATCCGATGAGAGTAGATAAGGTTCTCCGAGTTGGCGTCCTCCTGCGGGAATCAGGCTCCCGCGGCCTTCAGGGCGGGCGGTTTCTTCACCGTCCATGGGGCCTGGATTTGGCCGAGAATGTTCCGCCATTCCGCGGGCATGGGTTGGCCCGCGTCGTCTCGGCGATACCAGTCCAGGACGGAGTCGACCTTGGCGTCACTCCCGGAAAGGGTGACCATGAGGGCGTTGCGCACGCTCGCGGCGGCCTCCGCCGCGACCCGGTTCTCAAACACGGCGGCGTACGGCACCTGCGACATCCACCACACGACCAGGTAAGCGTCCTTTTTCATGAGACCGAGTTCCTCCGGGTTCGCGGATTCTTCGGAAGACAGGTGCAGAATCGTCCCTGGAGTCGTTCGCTCCGCCGCCAGAGCAATTCGCCGTCCTCGGAGTCGATGTCCCACGCGAGCGGATCGTGATTTCCATCCGAGTGCACGTGGGCGACGGCCCGGATCAGGCCGCGGCTGGCGGCGCGGCGGATCACTTGGTACGTCGCGGCTCGGGACAGGGCGAGGATCCCGAGCAACTCTTGGGCGGTCGCCGGACCGTGGCGGAGCAAGTAGTCTCGGAGGGTTTCACACGTCCGCGCGACTTGGCCGGATTCGCGTCGTGTCGGGATCATGCGTTCCGACACGCACATGGCGCCCGTCCTAGATTGTCTGGTACGATGCAACCTTGCGGGAGTGCACTTGACCTGAACACTTTGGACGGGGTTCTCACGAGACCTGCTCACAGGGTTGATACGGCCCTCGTCGAATGCACGCGTGCAAGTCCGGACGCCAAGAGCCGCTGGGAGGGGACACGTCCTCGTCATGGGCAGTGCGCGGGGCGGGATTTGAACCCGCGCTATTGGCTTGGCAAGCCAATGTAACTACCAGGCTATACTACCCGCGCGCCTTTGGGCGTCAAGCCTGAAGGGGACTAAAGGCTTTCCGAGCACCGGGCTGCGACGCCACAACGAATGGGCGTCCGGCGGGAATTCTCACAAGCCGCGGCCGCCGCTCACCAGATACGCAATGCCGAACCCCGCGAGCGCGGAAGCGATCCCGATGATCGCCATCTGCGTCCCGCTGCGGCCCGGGCGTCCGATCGTCGTCCTCGCTTTCCACCAGCCGATCGAGAACAAGGCGAGCGTGCTGACGATCAGAGACACCGCGGTCCCGAGGAGGATGTCCCGGCCGATCACGATGAACGGGATGAGGGGGATCAGCGAGCCTAGGATCGCCGCGATGCCAACCAGGACCGCGCTGCGTTGGGCTTGGGTCGGATCGACCGGGGCCAAGTTCAGCTCGTGGGCCATCATCATCTCCAACCAGGCCTTCGGCTTCGATACGATCTTCTCGAGCATCTCTTCCCGCTCGGCCCCGTGGAAGTCCCACCGCTCGAGGATGTTCCGGATCTCCTGTCGTTCCAGATCGGGCAAGGTCCGCATCTCTTCCTTCTCCCGCTCCACTTCGGCCAGGTAGTGGTCCCGTCTCGCCAAGGTCGATGTGTACGCGACCGCTCCCATGGAGATCGATTCCGCAAAGGTCGCCGCAAGGCCCCCCGCGAGGATGATCGTGATATCTCGGGACGCGACCGCCACGCCGAGGATGACGCCGAGCACATTCACAAGTCCATCCTGACTTCCGAGGATGAAGTCGGAGAGGAGACTCGGCTGCGCGTGCTTCTCCGCGAGAGCGTCCTCCTCGATCTTTCGCCAGAATGCGAAACGGGTCGCCATCGTGTGCGCCGGCTCGGCCCAATGAGGCTCTCGGATTTGACCGTTGTGCTCCAGCCGCGCATCTCCCTTCGAGGGAATTCGACAGAACGCGGCCGCGCGCGAAGGTTTTTCTAAGCACCCCCGCATCCGCGCGACGGATGACGGATCCGAGCGCATCTCCGCTCGCGGAACTCGAGTCCGCTGTCCTTCATTCGCGATCGGATCGGGCCGCGGCCGCCACCGTCGATGCAATTCGTGCGAAGGTCCCGCTCACAGATGTTGTCCGCACTACCGCGCGCGCATTCGCGTCTCACTACGACGGCGCGTGGGGGGTCGCGCCCCGTTCCCTCGTCGCCCTCTCGTCGGCGTTGAATCTCCTCCCGGCGATGCAGCCACGATTCCATGCGCTACCCGTCCTCCAGGCCGTCTCCTTCGTCGCGGCAGAGAAGAAGACGAACGCTCCCACAAAACCCGCGGCTGTGGTGTCCGGCGAGATCACGCACCTGGGGCGGTCGTTCCTCTTCGCCGTCCGCGACGGAAACCGGGCCGAGGCGGAATCGATTTTCCTCGGGATGCTGGCCGAAGGCAAGGAACGGAAGATGGCCGGCGACATGATGTTCCGCGCCGCCCTCGAGGACATGGGGGAAGGCGGCCGAAAACTGATGGTCGCGGTGAAGTCATGGCAGCTCGCCCGCTCCCTCGGTTTCAAGGAAGTGCGGCTGGTGCTCCGGCCCGCAGTGCAGTATCTCGTATCCGGCCCGCGGGACCGAGCGGCATTCGAGACGATTCTCGCGGCCCTCGGGAAGGAGTGGGTGGACCTCGACGTGCTCGCGACCGGCGGTCGGCCGCTCGATGAGGGAGCTCGGACGAAGGTTCGAGGTATCGCAGCCGCACCGAATCCATCCTCGTGCATCGCGGCGACACTGGCCCTCCTGCGGGACGGATATGCAGCGGTGTCGATCGCAGAAGGACTTGCGGTCGAAGCGGCGAGGCGCGTCGTCGCGGCGAACGGATACGACTTGGACTCGGCTCGCGGGGTGATGTTCACCCACGCGGCCCGGTTCGTCCTTAGTTTCAGTCGGACGAGCGAGCGTCTGTATGCGTTGTTCCTGGCGGCGCTGCGCGTGCGGTCGCCCGAACCTTCTCCTTTCGCGGCTTCGACGAGCGGTACATCTGGTGAAGGTGAGGAGTTGTGCCATTTGGCGGGAGAATTCGATGCCCGCAAAACCATGGAGGCGGTGGCTCGAACACGGGCGTACCTGGCCCGCGGGCATTCACCGTCGCGGCTCCTTGACGTGCTGGCGAACTACGCATGCCGTGATGCCGCCGTGGCGAACGGCGGGATCAACCTGATCTTCGCCGAAACTTGTGTAGCGGAGTTCCTTGCGTCAAGAGCTCCGGAGATTCCGATGGCGCTCGCGAAGATGATTGCGGCGTCTCCGAAGGACCAAGGGGCCTACAACGGCTGGGCCCCGCATCTGCCCGAGTGAATCACTTCTTGCTCAGTTCCTGGCCGATCAACGCGAAATGAGCCAGGAGCGCCTCGATCTGGATCCGCTCGCTGCTGCCTTCCGTGAGACGGAAGTCCGTCTCTCCGATCCGGTCGAGGAGACGCACCTTGGACTCGTCCGGGACGTTCAGGTCGAAGACGGTCCGGTGCAGCTGCCGAACAATGTCCTCTCCCGACAAGCCGTACTCGATCAGGAGGCGGTCGAGGACTTCTCGAGCCCGGAGGAACTCGCCCTCTAGGGCCTTCTCGATCAGCTTCTTCACTTCCTCAGGTCGGATGGTGCTCGCGACTTTGTACAGGACGTCCGCGTCGATCGTCGCACCGAGCGACGCCGCCACCTGGAGGGAATTCACCGCGCGGCGCATGTCGCCTTCCGACACGTAGACGAGGGCCTCCATCCCGTCCTCCGTGATCTTGAGCTTCTCCGCCTTCGCGATCCGCGCGACGTATTCTCGGATCGCCTCGGGCTTGAGCGGTCGGAAACGGAAGACCGCGGTACGCGATTGGATCGGCTCGATCAGACGCGAGGAGTAGTTCGCGGACAGGATGAACCGCGAGGTCTTCGAGTAGGTCTCCATGGTCCGTCGCATGGCGGCCTGGGCGTCCGCGGTCAGGTTGTCGGCCTCGTCGAGGAAGATGATCTTGAAGCTCGTTCCCCCGAACGGCGCGAGCCGCGCGATCTCCTTCACTTTCGTACGAACGGTCTCGATCCCCCGCTCGTCGCTGCTATTCAGCTCGTAGTAGTTCTGCCGCCAGTTCTCCCCGAACATGTCGCGCGCCAGGGCCATCGCACAGGTCGTCTTGCCCGTTCCCGCGGGACCCGCGAAGAGGAGGTGCGGCAGGTTCGCCTCCTTCGCATAGGCCTTCAGGCGCTCGACGATTTCGTCCTGGCCGACGACCTCGTCGAGGGACTTCGGTCGATACTTCTCGACCCAGATTTCCTTCATCGCCGCCCCAACGCGCGCGTGGCATCCGGGGGATGCGTAATAAGCCTTTGTTGCGGGGTGGGAGAACCTACCCGATGACGATGTCGAGAAACTGCATGATAGCGCCGATCGGATTGATCAGGGTCGTCGTCGGTCCGCCGGCGAACAGGAGGCCCACCGCGCGGCTGCGATCGTCCACGACGAGGGAACCGCTGTCGCCACCCTTCGACAACATATCGCTTACGATCTGTCCTCGGAAAATCGCGGTCCTGCCGCCGCCGTAATCGACTTCGACCACGGCGTCGACCGCGGTCACATGTCCCGCCGTCAACGCGGTCGTGCGGCCGCTCTTCCGGACGGCGAGCCCGATCGTCGCGTCTGCGGTTCCGCTCACACGACCAATGTCTAGGATGTCCGAAGCGACGAGACTCGCGTCGATGGGCTCTGCAACCGCGGCGTCAACGAGATTGTCTTGGCCGCTAGGGAGGCGCTTCAGGCTGAGGCCGAAGGCCCCGAGGAGCGGAGCCACAGCCCGTTCCAGGAATTGTGCGACCGGTCCCATCGCCCGTTGGTTGAAGCGGATGGGCACGAAGTCGGTGAGGCGCGCGATCGCGTCCTGCAACCGACCGCCGTCCACGGGACCCGGCTGGAGGATCGGATCTCCGATCTGCCCCGCGTTCTCGTTTGCGAGGACGTGGTTGTTTGAGAGGATCGCGGGTCGCCCTTGTCGGCGCACGAGGACGCCCAAGGTCCCCGCCGTAATCCGGTAGTGGCCAATACTCACGCCACCCAATGCCGGCCGCATCCGATGCGTGCGGTTCCCGTCCATGCTTTGCACGAGCGGGATCGCCGTGAAGCGGCCCGACTCCACGACGTCCGTGAGGACGCCGTCGATTTCCTTCGGGACCACGTCATGGTGCCGGAGCTCCTCCTCCGGCCGCTTTCGCTCGACGAAGACGACGATGCATCGTTCGTTCGTGTCCTGGCCGTGAATCATCTTGTTCCCGACGGCCACACCGACGACGTTCGCCCGGGCGAAGATCGCGGCTTCGTGGGCCACCTTCGCGGCCCGCACATCGAAGGGCATTGCTTATCCCTTCCGTTCCAGCGCGCTGATCTCGAGGAGGCCTTCGCCGATCTTCCCGCCCGCGGCGGTGCCCGCCACGCGGACGACCATGTTCGCCACGAACCCGAGGAAGATGCCGATGCCGTAGTAGGCGAGGAGGTCCCGCGCGTACAGGAAGGACATCAGGCTGACACCGAACACGATTGCCATGAACGAAGCGAATGCGCCCCATTGGACCTTGTACCGGCGGACGGCGAACATCAAGAACCAACCGAGGACGCTCCCCATGAGGACGACGCCAACTTGGTTGATGTCCATCGGATTCCCTCGGAAGAGGGACGCCATTCGGAGGCGCGGGGATAAAGGAACCGACTCGGTTCTCACTCGAAATAACTAGGAGGGCGGGACCTCCGCCGTAAGGCTCAATTACCTGCCGTCCCGATTCCCGGCGAGGGGGGAACCTAGCTGTCTGCCTCGATTACCTGCCCGTTCTGCGGGGCCTTGAACGGTCCCACGAATCTCTTCTGCGTCCACTGCGGGAAGCAGATGGTCGCCGCTCCGGGCGCTTCGCCTTCTCTGCCGTCGTATCCGTCGGCGACCCCGCCCGGCGCTCCGGCTCCGATGGCGGCGTTTCCGTATTTCCCGAGTCCCCCTCCCCGCCGTGCGACCGTCGGTTCCATCCTCTCGGGGATGTTCGACGTCTGGACGAAGAACTTCGCGAACTTCTTCGTCGTCTTCTTCGTCCTCGCGCTCGTGAACGGCCTCATCGGAGGACTTCTCGGGCTCGCGATCTATGGGACGTTCGGACCTGTCATCAGTTTCTTCCCGGGTGGCCCACCGTCGAGCGTCCCGACCGCTGCCCTGGGTAGTATCCTGCTCTATGCGATACTCTCCGTCCTCGCGGGCGCGGTCGTCAACAGCATCGTCACGGGCGGGATGACCGAATACTCGGTGCGCAGGTTCCGGGGAGAGTCGATCACCCTCGAGCAGGCTCTCCGGCGAGGCCTGGATAAGTTCCTCAGCATCCTTGGCGCGAACTTCCTGCTCACCCTCCTCATCCTCGGACTCGTGTTCGTGCCCCTCCTATTGATCTTCCTGCCGTTCGCGGCCGGTGGTACCGTGAATCCGGCGACGGCCATTGGCGCCATCTGCGGCGGCTTCGTCCTCCTCGCCGTCGGCGGCCTGGTCGCCTTGTACGTGGGCATCGCGATGAGCCTGTACTCGCCCGCGATCATGATGGAGAACTCGAACGCGACCGGTGGACTGATGCGGAGTTGGCGGATCACGAAACGCCACTGGTGGTCCATCTTCGGAGCGTTCCTGGTCATGGTGATCCTCGCCGGGATCATCAGCGCAGCGATCGGACTTCCGCTTACCTTCCTCCGGAATCCCTACGCAAGCATCTTGGCCGCCGCGCTCGCGAGCGGTATCGTCGGCGCGTGGTCCGTGATTCTGGCCTCCGTCGCCTATGACCTCCTGGTGCGTCAGCCTTCGTTCGGACCGCCGCCGTACTATCCCGGCGTGACGATGGCTCCTCCCGCGGGAGCCGCTCAGACTCCGCCCCCTCCGCCCACGCCGCCCTCGCCTCCCGGCCCATGAGCTCTTAAGTCTACGGCGGATGCGACCGGTCATGGTTTGCGACCGGTGCTCGTCCGCGGCGGTCGAGTGGATTCGTTACAGCGGGGAACACCTCTGTCGCGACCACTTCCTCGGCTTCGTCGAACGGCGAGCGAAGCGTGAGCTCCGCTCCCAGGTCAATCTTCGCGGCCACGAGCGCATCGCGATCGGCATGAGCGGCGGCAAGGATTCGAGCACGACGGCGGCCCTCCTGGTCGAGTTCTTGGGGAGCCGGCGCGAGATCGAGTTGGTCGGCATCACGATTGACGAGGGCATCGCCTCGTACCGGCCCGCGGGAATCGATTTCGCAAAGAGGCTCTGTGCGCACCTTGGCATCGAGCATCAGGTGCTCGCATACGAGACCACCGCGGGCCACACGATGGACGAGGTGGTTTCGCGAGATCCCGAATCGATCCCGTGCAGCTATTGCGGACCGTTTCGGCGACAGGCATTGAACCGGGCGGCCTGCGAGGTCGACGCGGACTACGTCGCCACCGGACTGAACCTCGACGACACCGCCCAGTCGATCCTCATGAACGTCGCCCGAGGAGACATCGAGAAGCTCGCGCGACTCGGTCCCCACGAGAGCCGCCAGCCCGGCCTCGTGCCGAGAATCCAACCCCTTCGGATGATCCCGGAGAAAGAGGTCTATCTGTACGCCTTGTTGCGCGGCATCGAGTTCCATGACGCCACATGTCCCTACGCGGAGCGGGCCCAGCGCGGACGGTTCCGCGAGATCCTGCACCGGCTCGAGGAAGACAGCCCGGGGACACGCCACGCGATCGTGAGCGGATACGACCAGATGCGTCCGCTCCTTCAATCAGCGTATCCGCCGGCGACCCTGAACGAATGCGCGCGATGCGGCGCTCCGACCGCGAGCACGGTCTGCCAGGCATGCGAGCTTCGGGAGCGAATCGACAAGATCGCGGCGGCGGATTTGGCGGAACCGCTCCCCTGAAGTCCCGGTCATCGGCCCATCGTCGCCGCCCGCGACCGGCCGACGGATAGGATGCGCACGGGCACCTTGAGTTGCGATTCGATGAAGGCGACGTACCGCTGCGTGGTCTCCGGAAGGGCGCGCCTTCCCCGGCTCGCGATCCGGATCCACTCCTCTTCCGGGAGATCCGGCCACCCCTTGAATTCGCGATACATGGGCCCGCATTCCGAGAGGACCCGCATGCTTGCGGGGAACTCCTTGAGGATGCCGCCGTCGTGGCGGTACCCGATGCACGCCCGGACACGGTCGAGGCCCCCGAGCACATCGAATTTTGTCACCGCGAGGCGCGTGAGGCCGTTGACTCGGACGGCCATGCGGAGCATGACGAGATCGAGCCAGCCGACCCTTCGCGGACGGCGTGTCGTCGTCCCGTACTCTCCCCCGCCGCGTTCCCGGAGATGTTCCGCGATCGGACCTTCCAACTCGGTGGGGAAAGGGCCCGATCCGACCCGCGAGGTGAATGCCTTCGCCACCCCGAGGATGTCCGTGAGGTGTTGCGGTCCCACGCCGGCTCCGACCGAGGCGGCCCCCGCCACGCAGTTGCTCGAGGTGCCAAACGGATAGACGCCGTGGTCGATGCAGAGGTGGGTCCCTTGGGCCCCTTCGAACAAGATGCGCTTGCGGCGTTTCAGCGCGGCATCCAACCAGGTCGACGTGTCGATGACGAACGGCGCGAGTCGCTTACCGTAGGCCTCGTGTTCGGCGAACAGGGCATCCGCATCGAGGCGCTCGCCGCCGCCATACGCATCGATGAGTCGTTGCTTGATCGGCACGATGGTCTGGAGTTTCTCTCGGAGTGATTCCGGGTCGATGAGATCGCACATGCGGATCCCAAACCGCCCGACCTTGTCCTCGAACGCGGGACCGATGCCGCGCAAAGTCGTGCCCGCCCCGAGGCCGCCCTTCAGCTTCTCCTCCAGGCCGTCCAGGATCTTGTGGTACGGCATCACGATATGGGCGCGGTCGCTGATGCGCAAGTTCGTGACGGGATGGCCGCGGGCCTTCGTGTCCTCGATCTCCTTCAGGAGCTGCGAGGGCTCGATCACGACGCCGTTCCCGATCACGTTCATCGTCCGTTTGCGCAGCACGCCCGAAGGGAGCAGATGGAACGCGTACAGTTCGTCGAGCACTTGGACCGTGTGCCCGGCATTCGCGCCGCCTTGGAACCGCACGACGACGTCCGCATCCGCCGCGAGAAAATCGATGATCTTCCCCTTCCCCTCGTCGCCGAATTGGCAGCCGACGGCCACGGTCGCGGGCATGGAACCGCGGCAACAACGTCCGGGTCAGCTTAAGGATTCTTTTGCAGTGTCTCTCGGCGTACAGGATGGAACAGTTCGACAAAAACGTCTATAATGCAAAGCGCATTGTGGAAGCAACGCTCCGTCCGTCAGGGTCGGGGGAGGGGTTCCCGTATTGTCTCAGGCCACGGACAAGATTCCCACCTATGTGGTCGGCTTGGATGCTCGCCTCAGCGGCGGCATCCCGCGAGGCCACATCGTCCTCGTCGCGGGGCCGCCGGGATCCTTGAAGTCCTCCTTCGTGTACCGGATCCTATTCAACGAGGCAAAGGAGCGGGCTGCCTCCGGACTCTACTTGTCCATGGAACAGAGTCGGGCCTCCCTGGTCGCACAGATGACATCGCTCGGGATGGACCCGGGGCACGCGAAGGGCGTCCACATCATCGACGTCCGGGCGTTGCGGCGGGAGATCGAGGAGGTCCGCGAACAGCCTCGATGGCTCCTCGGACTCCGGCGTCAGCTCGCGCGATATAAGGAGGAGATGGGGTGCGACTTGATCGCCCTCGACAGCCTCGACGCGCTCTACGCCCTCGCGCCGTTCGAGAGTCCGCGGAACGAGATCTTCCAGTTCTTCGAGGAGCTGCGCGATCTGAACGCCACGACGTTCCTCGTCTCCGAGATGCCGCGGGACACGACGAAGTTCGCCCATTTCGGCGTCGAAGAATTCCTCTCGGACACGATCATCCACCTTCGGCTGCGCGAGGTCGATGTCGGCATGAGCACGTCCGTGCGCCGATACATCGGCGTGGTGAAGATGCGCGGGGCCGAACATGACCTCGATTACTTCCCGCTCCTTGTGGAGCACGGAAACTTCGAGATTGTGTCGGAATGACCGCGGGCCCCTCCATCGCATTCGTTCTCGCCCCCGGGGCCATCCTCCCAATTGCGGCCTTGCTCGTGAGCGCCTTCCTCGGAGCCTACGTGTTCGGCGTGAACCCGCGCGGCTCCGCGAACCGATCGGTCCTCCTGGTCATGCTCGCCTTCGTCCTGTGGGACCTTGGGGAGTCGGTCCAACGTTCCTTCGCGACCGGCGTTTCGCCCGACGTCCTCCTGTTCTGGGCGCGCTTCACCTGGGTCGCGATCGCCTTGGTGCCGGCGACACTGTACCATCTCGCCCTGACCTATCCGACGAAAAGCGACTGGATTCGTCGGCCGTGGGCTGTGGCCCTCGTCTACGCCCCCTTCGTTGCGTGGGCCTATCTTATCTCGATGACAGGGCTGATCATCGATGGGGTTTCATCGAACGCCTTCGGTCCGAGTGCCCACGTCGCTCCGACGTACCCCTACTTCGCACCCGTGTTCGGCCTGTGGATGTTCTTCGGTGTGGCCCTCTTCGTCCGATCGTATTGGCGGGTCCGGAAAGGTCCGAGCCGCCGCATGCTCGGCGTGGTCCTTGGAGGGCTCCTGCTGGGGACGGTGCCCGCGGCCGTGACGGAGCTCCTCTGGCCGCTGCTCACGGCGAGCGACACGCGAGTGGGCCTCGGATCCGTGTACACGCTGATGTGGTCGATCTTCATCGCGTACGCCGTCGCGCGCTATCGCTATCTCGTGATTGAACCGGTCACCGAGGTCCAGGTCACTCGGGCTCCGCGTCATCGTCTGGAGCCCGGCCTCAACTACCTCGTCCTCGAGAACGGCCGCAGCGCCGCCATGGGCGCGTTCCGAGACATCGTGTCCGCCACGCCGGGTCTGTGCGTCACCGGCCTTCCCCCCTCGCGCGTCGCGGTTCGCTTCGGACTTGAGCGCACTCCGATCCTCTGGATTACTGCCGTGGCAAACGAAGGTCGCACCGTGCGACCGAACGCACTCGACTTTGAGCTCGTGCACACCGTGATGAAGTTCCTTCGTGAGAATCCCGGGACCGCCGTCCTCCTGGACGACCTCGACTACCTGGCCATCCTCGCGGGCTTCGAGGCGGTCGCACGATTCCTGAAACGCGTGACGAACCAAGCGAGCGCCTCGAAAGGCACGGTGATCGTCGCGGCGGGCGTCGGCACATTCCTTCCCGACCAGCTCGCGCTCCTCCGTGGTTCCACCGACCGGGTCCTCGAGATCCAGGAGGCCATTGCACCCTCCACGCCGGGTGCGGAACACGTCCTGATGACGATCAACTCGCAGGACGCCCCCGTTGCGTTGCCCCTCGTCGGCGCCCGGCGCGGTCTGCTCCTAACCACGGAGCATCCGGCGAAGGCGCGGCTGCGATATGGCGACCGCTTCGAGATCGTATGGGTCACGGACCAGCCGGAACCCGGGGTCCCATGCGTCCGTCCAAAAGCCCTCGACACGGAAGGGCGTCGGGCGATCGGGAACTACGCCGCCGCACATGCGGGCATGGACATCGTGCTCGTCGGCCTCGAGCAGTTGGCCCTCTATGTGGACCTGCGTTCCTGGCTCCCGTTCGTGAAGGACGCCCTTGACATCGCGAGCATTCATGGTTGCCGGCTCTTCCTCACCGTGGCACCGGAGGCGTTGTCGCCGCAGGAGCTCGCGATGCTCGCACGGCGGTTCGACACTAGCGTCTCGCAGTCGATGCTCAAGGGGTCTCCGCCTTCAGGGCCGACCACAGCCGCTCCTGAAAATCGAATTCCGTATCGAGAACCCTCTGCATGAACAGTACGATCTGTCCTTGCGGATCGAGGCCGTTGCGGCGGCAGTACTCTCGGAATCGCGTGAGGACCTGCTCGTCCACGCGGATGTTGAACTGGATCTTTTCCGCGTGCTTCGAGGTGACGGTTCGCGCCACGGTCCCGGATCGTCCCGGGCCTATTTCATCGTTTCTACAGAAGCCGTCATTCGGTAGCAATTCGTAGCATTCGTAGCAGTTAAATAACTGATAATCACTCCTGGGAACAGTGGGAGAGGGTTCTTTCCGTGACCGCGAACAGCTCGCCTAAGACGTCGCCCGCGCCCCCCGAAGAACCAGGATTGGAACCCCCTGATTCCATCGACGCCGAGCCCGTCGACGACCGCCTCCAGGAGGACCTCTTTCAGAGCCTCGTGGAATCCGCGGACTACGTGGACGGACAAACGCCACTCCCGGCCCGGAGTGGAGGGGCGCTGCAACTCGCGACGCCGGAGGCGATTCGTGCTTCGTTTGCCGAGTCGTGGGAGGCCCTCTCTCATTCCCTCGGCCTCGGGGTGGATCCGGACAAGGCGCTCCTCGGCGTACGGGACCTCGTCATGTACGACATACCGGACGGGACGCGATCCACGCTTTCCGTGCCGGTCGAATACGATGTGGAAGCGGACGCGGGTCTGTACTGCCTCGCCTTGGTCCACAGCCTCGCGAGCCTCGGTGCGAAGTCGAACGTGATCCTGACGCACACCGCGTACAACCGAGAGCGCGGCCCGGAGGAAACGAAGCGGTTCCTCGATGTCCTCGCGAAAGGCATCGATCCGTTCCGCCATTATGCCCGTCGACACGGGATCGCGATTCACCTGGAAGGACTCGGCTCCGGCTATGAGCTGGAGGGCGCGTTCCGCAGAGCCTTCCCGATGCCGGAAGAAGCGAAGTTCGATGCGCATTTCCTCATGGACTACGAGGAGGAATGGTTCCTGACGCCGCACGGGAGGGAACTGCTCGACCTCCTTCCGATGATCGACGTGGTCGTCCGGCACACGAAACTCGGGATCGCCGGCGGTTGGATCCCCACGAGGATGCGACGGGCCTCGTACGTGTATTCGCAGAATGGGTCGGTTCACAGCAACTGGAACTTCGAGGAATATGCGGCCATGGTGGCGGTGTCCTATCTGTCGAAGCTGCTCCATCAGGGAGAATCGTTGTCGAAGACGTACGCGTCGGTCGACGAAATGAAAGCCCGGTACCGAGACCGGGAGATCAAGCTCCGGCAGAAGATTATTCGCCTCCGACCGAAGCCGCGGAAGCTGTTCGTCCTCGGTTCACCCGTGGGTCTCATCCAGGTGTACGCCTAGAGCAGCGGGGCTTCCGCAAAGAACGCCGACAACATGTCGTCCGTCCCCTTCGCTTCCGCGGGCATGCCCCGCCACTGCGCGAGAACGGCTCGGTTCGTCGTCTCGAAATCAAGGAGCAGGTCCCGCATCTGTCTCCGGAGTTGATCCGTTTCCTCGCCCTCGAGGACGACTGTCAGGTAAGTGTGCCGAGCCCGTTCCACGACCAACGTGTAGGTGCCGTGGCTGATCGAGCTGAGGGATTTCCCTCGAAGGATCGGGAACGAAGTTCGCATGAAGTTCTGGATCACATCGAGCGTCGCTCCGAAGAGATCTTGGTCGATGACCGTCTCGCCCGGCCGCGCCTTCGAACCGATCAACGTTCCATCCTCAAACGTGAGGAACGAGGCTTTGATCGAGTAGCGGCGGGACTGGAAACGGCGGACCGCCTCGGAAATTCGCTGACGGCTCCCCGGGTATAGGGTGTAAATGGTCGCTCCCGCGATGATCAGGAGCAAGGTCGAGAACGGCGGCGGGATGTTCGACCGGAGGGCCCCGAGCGCTCCGTTCGTGCCCAGTCCGAGGACGAGGATGAGCGTGAAGACGATCAGGAAACCCTGGGTCCTCCGTGCCAACTGCGGGGATGCCTTCCGAACGATCCGGTGCAGCCGATAGAGGTTCACCACACCGCCGATGCTATACCCCGCGATGTACACGAGGACGATCAGGAACACGGTTTCGTTGAACAGGGGAAGCCATAGGCCCGATCCCGGGGCCCGCATGACTCCTTCCAGCCCGAAACTCCAGACTAGGACCAGGATCGCGATTGTGACCACACTGAGGGACCAGTACACTCGTCGCATGCGGTCGATGTAGACGAGCGTGAACAGGAGCAAGAACATCGCCGTCACGATGGAGGTCGAGAGCGACACGAGGCCGGCAAACCGGGCGAAGCTCTCATCGCCAGCGGTGAAGAACAGATAGTCCCAGACGGCGTAGAGTCCCGCGAAGATGCATGAGAAGAGGAAGAACGTCTCCGTCCAGGTGTGGATTCGGTCTCGGTAGACCTGGAGCGCTGCCAAGACGAACCAGGTGGCTGCCGACGCGAGAGGGAGGACGCGTAGCAGGTCGTAGATGTCCATCGGTTCACGTAGACCGCAACAGGGTCGAGTCCATTGGGGAGCGATTTCAATATGAGGTAGGCCATATATAAACGGGGGTTTCCGGGTCCGATTGGAAGCCCTGTCCCCGGTGAAATCGTAACATCTGGATAGGAGAACTTATTTTGTCGTCGGAACGATTCCGCCGCCGTGGCGGAAGCGGTTCGGATTGCGGGCGCAGGTCTCGCCGGATTGACCGCCGCGTATGTGCTCTCGAAAGCCGGGCGACCCGTGGACGTGTACGAGCGGAAATCCCGGCTCCTCCCTAGCTCGGGACCTCACACGGAGGGAATCCGGAACTACCGGGAGCGAGACGTCCTCGATGAGTTGCGGTCGTTCGGATTCGACATCCCTCCGTTCAGCACGGTACAAGCGACGATTCGATGTTCTCCCCACGCGAGGAACGTGATTCGCGGACCCGCGCACTACCTGTTCATGCGCGGTCGAGAGGAGCATACCGTGGATCAGATTTTGTTCGAGCGCGCGAAGGCGGCCGGGGCGCAGTTTCACTTCGAGGAAGAAATCGATGCGTCGAACGTCGACATCGCAGCCACCGGACCTCCGCCGGATGGATACAACATCCTCGGAGCGGGTTACTCGATTAGCGAGAACGGCAGTCGCCTGAGTCGAGACACCGCCTACGCGTTGTTCGACAACGACGTCGCGCCGGGCGGATACTTTGCCATCACGCCCGGGATCGGATTCCACTCTCTCTATAGCGTCTCCTGGAGCGAACTCGATTTCGATCGACTCCTCGCCCGGACGGAGAAGGCCTTCGATATCCCTTGGATCCGCGAGATCGTGGGCACGGGAAAGCGGGTCGGGCGAATCCTCGGCCGCGCGTATTTTGCTCCGGAACCGATTTCCAGGGCAGTCCGAGACGGCACGCTCCTGGCGGGCGAAGCGGGTGGATTCCAGGACGCGGTGGCCGGATTCGGATTTCGCTACTCCGTGATCACGGGCGGACTGGCCGCCCGTTCCTTGCTCGAAGGCCTGGACTACCGCGCCCTGTTGCGCGACGCATTCGGATTGGAGTTCGAGCATGCAAATGCGATGCGCGAGAAAATGAACAAAGCCTCGAACGAGGACTACGACAGGATGATCGGAGCCCTCGGTCCCGACATCACCCTCCAAGAATACATAAAGCGGCGGGAGGCGCGTGGATTCTGAATTCGCTGGTCGATTCCACGAGGGAGTGACGGTGCCGAAGCCGTTCGTCCTCTTCGATTTGGGAGAGACCCTTGTCGATTTGAGGGAGCTCCTCGTCTCCCTCGCGGCCAATCTTGCCGCAAAATATCCGACGCTCCAAGGAGACGTCGCCGACCTCGTGCGCCGGTGGATCGTCGATGCGTCTCGCGCGATGCCGCGGGATCCGGACCAGCGTTTCGTGTCGGAATTCCAGGTGGCGTCGGCCGTGATGGCGCAGATTCTGCAAGGACGCGGAATCCGTGTGAGCGACGCCGCCGCGGGGACGATCCTGCGGGAAGGATGGAATGATTTCGAGACGCGCGTCCACTTCGTTCAGGGTGTGACCGAGGAATGGCTCAAGGAGGTCCGGAGCCTTTCTGCCGGCTTGGCGATCGTGACCGACGGCGATCGGGAGAATGTGAACCGGCTCCTGCGCCATCTGCCCCTGGCCGCCTACTTCGACGTGATCGTTACCTCCGAGGACGTGAAGGCGTACAAGCCGAACCCGTCCATCTACGAAGCCGCCCTTCGCGCGCTCCACGCACCTGCCGATCGGAGCATCTTCGTCTCCGATTCGGCTCAAGACCTCCATGGGGCGGCCGCGCTCGGGATGGCGACGTGCCTCTTCGGCTCCCAACCGATCGATCGGTCGAGCGAGCTCCCGGCTGGGAGTCTGCACCTTTTAGACCCGCGGGGGTTTCCTGCGGCACTCCGGCAATACTCGTCGACCGGACGACTCCGTTCCGCGGATGCGGGCTAGTGCGACCCTTTCGTCCGTTTCAGTTGTCCGCGGTACATTTCGAGAAGTTCCTTCACGGTCGTGGCGTCCTCGGGTCCTTTGTCCTCTCGCCATCGACCCGTGAAGCGCGGGAACCGAACCGCGAGCCCTGCGCCTGATCGAATCGCATCCCAGGCTGCGGTATGCACCGGGCTCACGGTGAGTTCGGCCCCACGGACCTCGAGCACGACTTCCGGATTGAACCAGATGTCGGGCTCGATCTTGGAATCGACCCGTGCCGGCCGCCGTTCGCGTCGCGCCGCCTTCAGTTTTTCGGGGAACTGGCGCAAGGTCTCATCGTCGAAGCCGGTCCCGAGTTTGCACGTCGTGCGGAATACGTCCGAGGCCTCATCGTACGCCGCCATGAGGAGGGCTCCGTAGGAGCCCGCGCGCTTCCCTCGCCCTGCGAACGCCCCGACGACGACGAGGTCAATCGTGTCGCTCAGCGCGGCGCTGTACTCCTTCTTGAACTTGATCCACTGATATCCGCGAGCCCCGGCCTCGTATGGGGAATCGAGTGCCTTCGCCATGAGGCCCTCACAGCCCGCTTGTAACGCTTCGTCGAAGAACCTCTCCGCTTCCTTCACATCGTCCGTCACGCGGACGGTCGAATGCCGAATCCCCTCGCTCACGTTGATGACGGTCTCAAGGGCCTTCCGACGCTCCGAATACGGACGCGGTGTGAGATCCTCCTCGCCGCGCAGGAGACAGTCGAATGTGAACAGGGTGACCGGGAATTCCTTCGCCATCCGCTCCACGTCCGTCTTCCGACCGCGTCGCCGGCTGACCTCTTGGAACGGAAGGAACTCACCCGTGTTCGCGTCGACCGGAACGGCCTCGCCCTCGACGATCGTTTCGCGGTCGACCGACAATTTTCGGAGGCCCTCAAGGATCTCAGGGAACTGGCCTGTGATGTCCTCCAGATGACGCGAGAAGAGTTGGATCTTGCTCGGCGAGATGTGCGCCTGGACGCGCAGTCCGTCGTACTTGTATTCCAACGCGGCCTTGCCCATCCGCTGGACGATTTCCTCCAGGGTTTCGAGCCGCTCCGCGAGCATCGCACGGATCGGACGGAAGAGCTTCAGACGGACCTCGTCCAGGCCCTTGAGCCCCTTCGCGGCGATCACGCGGGCGACCTCACCGAGGTCTGACGACACGTTGTACGCGCGCTCGACGCGGTCGCGGTCGGCCTTCGTGGCGAAGGTCGTTGCCAACGCGTCGATGATCGTCATGTCGGCGACGCCGAGTCGCATCTTGCCGACCACCATCCGAACGATGTACTTCGCCTCCCGTGGAGTCGCGTTGCTGAGGAGATCCGAAAGCAGGCGGATCTTTCGGTCTTGGCTTCCTTCGCCCGACTCGCGCGCGATCGCGTCGAGGTTGTCGTAGACCTTGGCGACCGTGAGAGGGGTCGACTCGAGCGGTTTCTGCCGCCGGGAGGCAATCGCCTCCTCCGCGACGAGGCCGAGATCCCCTTTATCCCGCCACATCGTCTCGATCCGTTCCTCCTCAAGTCCCGTCGCGTATGCGAGTACACGGATCACCATTTTCTCTGCGAGCCCGAGCTCGATGCCCATGTAATCCGGGTGGATGCGCCCTTGAGTGAGGTACACGACCTCATCGAGGTCGGCGGGCGGGGTGGCGCGCAATAGACCGACGAGCAGATTCGTCATCTCGAGGCGTTTCGTCGTGGCCTCGATCCGGTCGTAGACCTCGACGACCCGGGCGAACTGCATCAATGCGTCGGAAGTCGCGGAGGCCTCTTAAGGATTCTCGGGACACGCGCAACACGACGCCCCGACGACACATGGATATGGCTACGCCTCCCTGTAGGGCCCGATGGATCGCAGGGCTCTCGTGACCGGCGGCACGGGATTCGTCGGGCGTCGTCTCATGCGTCGACTCCTGGACGACGGTTGGACGGTTCGGGCTCTCGTCCTCGAGGCGGAACGGCCTCGTCTCCCGAACCATCCGAATCTGGAGCCCGTCATCGGCGACGTGACGAGGGAAGAAAGCCTCCGCGGGACGATGGCGGACGTCGATGTCGTGTTCCACTTGGCGGCGCTCGTGGAGTCCTGGGTCCGCGATCCCGTTGACTTCTATCGTGTGAATGTCGCGGGCACGGACCATATGATCGACGAGGCGCTGCGGTCCAACGTGAGTCGATTCGTCTTCACGAGCAGTATATCGGGAATCGGCGTGACGCCGGGCGTGGTGATCCGAGAGGACAGCCCTCCCGGGAAAGTCTTCGGGGCTTACGAGGCATCGAAGGCGGAGGCGGAGCGACACCTCGCGAGCGCGTGTGATCAACGCGGATTGCCCGCCATCACCCTGATTCCGGGAGTCATCTTGGGACCGGGGGACACGCGCAACACAGGAAAGTTCCTCCTCGCCTTCATCAAGGGCGAGTTCCCCGGCATGTTCGCAGAAGAGTCAATGCTTCCGGTCGTCGACGTGGAGGATACCGCTCGGGCGCATCTGCTGGCGGCCGAACGAGGACGGATTGGCGAGCGCTACATCATCTGCGGCGAGAACCGGACATGGGGCGATCTGATCCGGGTGGCGAGTGCAATCTCCGGGACTCCCATGCCTTCGCGACATATCGGCGGCCGAGCCCTGTGGCTCGCTTCGCGAACGGGTGAAGTGTGGTCTCGTATGACGCGGGCTCCCCCGCGACTCCCTGCGTGGCTCGCGGATTTCCTCCTCACCGGGGCGATGATGGACAACGCGAAGTCGATCCGAGAGCTTGGCATGACGTATCGCCCAATCGACGAATCGATCCGCGAGTCGATCGAGTGGTTCCGGGAAGAAGGACTCTTCGAAGGACCGCGACCTCCGACCGAGGTCGCTCCGACGTTTTCCTTGCCGATCGAAAATCCATCCGCGCGACCGGGCACGGATATCGGATCGAAGATCCCAGACCAGCCGCAAATCGAAGGAAAGAAGGACCGGCGGCCGAACCGCCCTGATGGGCGAGCCTAGCGGACCCGCTTCACGATTGAATCGACGACCGCCGTGCTTTGTCCTAGATAGGCGGTCGGATCGAGGGCTGCGTCGAGTTCTTTCTTCGTCAGAATCTTCGTCACCTTCGGATCGGCCAGGAGTGCGTCCCGGAGATGAACGTCTCTCGCGCGGGCGGCCTGCGCCGCGTCGCGCATGATCTTGTGGGCTTCCTGCCGACCAAGGCCCTTCCCGACAAGCGACATCATCACTGCCTCGGCCATCACTTGACCCTTCGTCGCCTCCAGGTTCGACTTCATCCGATCGGGAAACACGCGGAGGGTCCGGAAGATCTCCGTCGTGCGTGCGAGCATCTCGTCGATCAAGACGCACGCGTGTGGGATTAGAATTCGTTCGGCCGCGCTGTTCGTCAGATCCCGTTCGTGCCACAGCGGCACGTTCTCGAGGGCCGGGGTCACGAGCGAGCGGACGATGCGCGCGAGGGAACAGACATTCTCCGAGGCGATCGGGTTCTCCTTGTTGGCCATCGTCGAGCTGCCGACTTGGGCCGTTGTCTCGAAGGCCTCCGCGACCTCCCCGATCTCCGTACGCTGGAGGTTCCGGACCTCCGTGCAGAACTTTTCCAGGGAGGCGGCGAGGTTGGCGACGACCGCGATGAATTCCGCGTGCCGGTCCCGGCCGACAACCTGGGTCGAGGCCTCCTCGACTCCGATTCCAAGGGCGGCGATCACCGACGATTGGATCTCGGAAGCGCGAGGACCGAACGCGGCCCCCGTTCCGACGGCCCCCGACATCTTGCCAACCACGATGCGTGGCGTGGCCTGCCGGAGCCGTTCGCGTTGGCGCGCGACATCGGAGGCGAAGACGGCCATCTTGAGTCCGAACGTGATCGGCACGGCGGCCTGACCGTGCGTCCGTCCGAGCATGATCGTTTTCTTGTGCTTCGCCGCGAGCTCCGACAATGCTTCGATGAGATTGCCGAGCCCCTCGTCGATGACCTGGATCGCTTCCCTCAATTGAAGCGCGGTCGCGCTGTCTTGAATGTCGTTGCTCGTCGCGCCGAGATGGACGAACTTGCCTGCGTCTCCGGTGCACGCCTCCGTGAGAGCGAGGACGACCGCCATCAGATCGTGCCGCGTCTCCCGTTCGAGCTCCTCGACCCGTTTCACGGTCACATACTTCGTCGTCGCCTTCTTCGTGATCTCGGCGGCGGCCTCCCGCGGGACGAGCCCGACCTTGGCTTCCGCACGGGCCAGAGCGGCCTCGACATCCAAGAGACGTTGGAGGCGGGCCTCCTCCTCGAAGATCCCTTTCATCTCCGGGCGGCCGTATCGAAAGTCGATCGGACAGAGGAGAGACATGCCCCTCGGCGACGGCAAGGTCCCCGGCTATTAAGGAGCTTTTGGCGATCTCCCCGTCGTGGAGGCCTTGGTTTCCTTGGTGGAGCCCGCGTCCGACGCTCTTGCCAACATGATCGTGAATGTGGATCCTCGGCCCGGCTCGGAGGTAACTTGGATCGAGCCCTCATGACCTTCGACGACCTGCTTCGTGAAGACGAGTCCGAGGCCGAGTCCTTCCGACCGCGGCTTCGTCGTGACGAACGGCTGGAACAGGCGGGCCCGCATCTCGGCGTCGATGCCCGATCCAGTGTCGAGGACCGCAATCGTGATGTGATTGTTCTCCGATCGAAGGCGGACCGTCACCGACCCGGAGCCGGTCGCCTGGAAAGCGTTCTTGAGGAGGTTCACCAGAGCCTGTTGCATCCGAAGAGGGTCGACGGAGACGATGAGTGGACCGCGCGGGAGTTCTTTCACGAGCCGGACGTCGGGCTTTCGAAACGCGACCGACTGTTCGATGGCAGCCTCGACGACACCGCGCAGATCGACCGGGATCCGCGTCACCTCCTGGGAGCGGGTGAGGGAGAGGAGTTCCGAAACGATGTTCGCAGCGGTCCGTCGTTGCGCGTCGATCTTCGTGAGTTTCTCCAGGACGGCCGAATCGGTCATCCCGCGGGCGATGTTCGCGGACAGCAGGGAGATGTTCGTGAGGGGCGTGTTGATCTCGTGGGCGACGAACGCGGCGACTTGGCCCATGGAAGCTCGGCGCTCGCTCTCGAGGAGCCGCCGTTGATTTTCCTTCTCCGGGGTCACGTCGCGGGCGATGACCTGCACGTACGGGTCGGTCCCTTCTTCCCGGATCACCCGAGACCGGACATGGAGGAATCGCCGGTCCGCGCCGGCGGGCTCCAGATGGATCTCGAACGGTTCCACGATGGGCCGATCGTGGAGCAGGTCGCGGAGGTACTGGCGGGCGCTCTCGAGCTCCCGCGGGGGCAGCAGTTCGCCGAGGTTGATGCCACGCAGGGCCGCAGGATCTTTGACGCCGACCAGAGCGGCGCCGGCGGGGTTCACTTCGAGGATCGTGCCCCGACGGTCAATCAGGTACATCGCGTCCGCGCCGACCTCGAACAGCTGGCGGAACCGGGCCTCCGATCGGCGGACGAGCTGCTCCGATCTCTTCTTCTCCGTGATGTCCCGCGCGATTGTCGATCCTCCGATCAGACGGCCGGCGGCGTCTCGGAGCGGCGAGACCGACACGGAGACGACGATCTTGTGTCCGTCCTTCCGCAGCCGAACGGTCTCCAATGGCTCGAGCTTCTCGCCGTTCCGGAGCCGTGCCATGACCCGTTCGAACTCCTTCAGCCGATCCTCCGGCACGAGCATCTCGACCTGTTTGCCGATCGCCTCCGCGGCCGTGTATCCGTACATGTGTTCCGCGCCCGCGTTCCAAGTCATGATCTCCCCGGTGAGGTTCTTCGCGAAGACCGCGTCCTCGGAACTCTGGACGATCGCGGCGAGCCGAGACTGCGCCTCCCGTGCCCCAACGAACTCGGTGATGTCCACGAGGGTCGTGATGATCGTCGGCTGGTCTCGGAGGTCGAGGTACTCGATCGACATGAGCGCACGTCGGAGCTGGCCTGTCTTCGTGCGGATTTGGACCTCCGCGTCCCGGATCGACCCGCGTTCCTTGAGGCGCTCCCCGAGCACCCGCCGTTGCTGTTGATCGACCCACATCTCGAGCTCGAGGGAGGACCGCCCGACGACCTCGTCCCGATCGTACTCGAACATCCGGAGGAATTGGAGGTTCGCTTCCACGAATCGTCCGTCGTGGAGGGAGCTGATCGCCATCGGCACGGGACTCGCGTGGAAGGCCTTCTGGAACGCCTCGACCGAGGCGCGACGGGAAGCCTCGACCTTGTCCCGTTCGAAGATCTGACCGATCCGACCGCCGATGTCGGCCAGCAGGTCCAAGAGGGGCTCGTCCGGTTCGCGGATCGTGTGGCTGAACAGGATGCCGACCGCTTCGACCCCGGAACGGGCGCGGATCGGGAAGCCTACGGCGCTGCGAAGGCCCAGTCGTTCGGAGTACTCGGACCACCCGTGTTCGGCCTCTTCGCGAAGGTCGCGGATCCAGACCGGGGCGTCGCGCTGCCACACGCGGCCCACGAGGCCGACGCCCGGCCGGATCGTGACACCCGTCGTCGCGAGTTCGAGGCCGTGTACATCTCGTAGGCCCGGTGCATGCCACATTCCGTCGAGTCGCAGCACGGAGGCGGCCGGATCGTAGAGCCAGACCTCCCCGAGGGCCCACTCCTCCGCTTGGCAGATCGCGGCAATCGCTTGGGGCGCCGCCTCGACAAAGGACTTTGCATCGATCAGGACCCGGGTGACCGCAATCTCCGTGGCCCGGTGCCGGTCGGCACGCAGCCGCTCCGTCACGTCGTTCGAGAGCGACAGCCGGGCCCGTCGGGTGAGGATCGTGACCTCGGTCGAGAGGACCTCCACGTCGAAGAGCGTCCCGTCCTTCTTCTTGTGCCGCCAGATCCCAATCATCCGGTCGTTGGGCGTCAGGGTTCGCAGGGCCTCGCGGAGGCGGGGAACATCTTCCCGCGGCCCGATGTCCTCCAGCGTCATCGCGAGGAACTCAGACCGCGAATATCCGTACTTCTCGGCGGCGGCATCGTTCACGCGGAGCCGGATGCTCATCGCGACGGGGTTCCGCGGATCACATCCTGCCCGCCCAAAAACGGCCGCAACACCTTCGGCACGGAAACGCTCCCATCCGCCGTCTGGTAGTTCTCGAGGACCGCGACGAGGCCGCGCGACGTCGCGATGGCAGACGAGTTCAACGTGTGCGGGAAGAACTTGTCGCCGCCGACTTTCCCCGCGCGCGTATTCAGGCGGCGGGCCTGGTAGTCCGTGCAGTTGCTGCAGCTAATCACCTCGCGATACGCCCCCTGGCGAGGAAACCAGGCCTCGATGTCGTACTTCTTCGCCGCGACGGTCCCGATGTCGCCGGTGCAGACATTCACGACGCGGTACGGGATCTCGAGGGCGCGGTAGATCGCCTCGCCGTTGGCCCGGAGCTTCTCGTGCCAGGTCCAGCTGTCCTCCGGCCGGCAGAAGACGAACTGCTCGACCTTGTTG
This sequence comes from Methanobacteriota archaeon, assembly GCA_005878385.1. Classification (GTDB taxonomy): domain Archaea; phylum Thermoplasmatota; class Thermoplasmata; order RBG-16-68-12; family RBG-16-68-12; genus RBG-16-68-12. The sequence continues at coordinate 2,153 of VBMN01000075.1, read as the reverse complement.
AACTGGTGCATCCGGAACAGGCCTTTCGTGTCGACGCCATGGGCGCCGATTTCGCGGCGGAACTGGGTCGCGAGTCCCGTCAGGGTGAGAGGCAGCCTGCCGACGTCGATCACCTCGTCCATGAACATCGCTCCCATCGGGTGCTCCGACGTCGCGATCAGGTAGAGGTCCTCGCCCTCGATCTTGTACATCACGTTCTCGAAATCGGTGAGGTCGACGACGCCCTCGTACGCCGCGCGGCGCATCAGGAACGGCGGGAAGACCGCGGTGAAGCCCTGTTTCACCATGTAGTCCAGGGCGAAAGAGAGCAACGCCTGGTCTAGTCGGACGAGGTCTCCGAGCAAGTACACGAATCCGGCGCCCGCGATCTTGCGGGCTCGTTCGAAGTCGGCTAGCCGGAGGGCCTCGAGCAGCTCGCCGTGAGGCCGAAGTTCGAAGTCGACCGTCCGCGGCGTCCCCCACCGAGCGACCTCCACGTTCTCCGTGTCGTCCTTCCCCACCGGTACGCTCTCGTGGAGAAGATTCGGCAGCCGCAGGAGTCCGTCTCGGACTTTCCCCGCGAGTTCGTCGATCTGGCCGTCCAGGGCGGCGATCTTTTTCGGCAGGGCGGTGGCTTCCTTCCGCAGTTTATCGGTGTTCTTCCCCGCCTTCTTGGCCTCGGCAATGTCCTTCGTGATCTCGTTCCGACGACGCTTCAGGGCGTCCCCTTCCGCGAGAGCCTTCCGCCACTCCTTGTCCCACTGAATCAGGGAGTCGAGGACTTTCTCCTTGTCCGGCGCGTGGCGCTTGGCCAAATCCTTGCGGATGACCTCCGGGTTCTCCCGGATGAGCCGGATGTCGAGCATGCCGCGACACGATGTGAGGGAGCCTATTTGTAGGTTATTCGACAGGAGAAATCGAAGGCGTCATGCGAGAGCCGTTCGTGGCCTTCACACGATGTCGTCGATGATCTCGCGGATCTCTCGGCCCCGGGCCTGCATCGCGAGCTTCACCAGACCGAGGTTCTCGTCCGCGGGCAGGACGCAGGTGAGCGTGAGTCCGTTGCCGAGAAGTTGAACGAGGACCCGCCAGCCTCCCGCCTCGATCAGGATGTCTTCCGGCTCGGGGAGGTTCAGGCTCGAGGTGACCTTCGTCGCGGCGGACAGGGCCAGGGTCGCCATCGCGGTCGTCGTCATTGACGCGGGGCCCCGGAAGGTCGAGACGATCGGAAGCCCGCTCCGGTCCCCGACGACCAACGCGCGGACTCCGCCGATCTCGCTTGCGAGGGATTCGAGGACATGAACGAGCGCCTCATCCGAGGAACGCATGCGCGCATGGACCGGCACGTCCACAGTGAAGCTCTCCATTCGCTTCAGTGCCACCTGTTCTTGCCGCATCATTGAGAGTGGGTTCTTTCCCAGGGAGATAAAGGGCCTAGACAAGTCCGCTTGACCGGCGGCGAATCGCGACACGGCGTCCCGTTGGAGGTCGAACCTCGCCAGGCGGATGATTGTCACGGGCGATAACGGAGGACGGACGCTTATATCGGTTCAGAGGACACGGATTCGACGAAGGGATCCCCATGCCCCGTCAGCGCCTCATCGTCGCCACGCTCCTGTTCCTCGGAGCGTTCGCGGTCATCGCTCAGCTCGCTTGGAACACCGCGATCGCAACGAGTGCTCCCTGGTTTTCCTCCGGCATCTCGAGGGACGTCTACTCGACCACGATGGTCGCAGCGACCGTCCTCGTCGCCGTCCTCGCGGCCCTCGCATCCAGCCAGGCCGCCTCCGCGGCCCGGGAGGCCCGGGCACTCGACCTCCGGTTGAACATCCTCCGCGGGAGCGGCGTGATCGCGTCCGGTACGGGCGGCATCGACATCGACCGGGACATCGAGGACACCCTCGACGAGATTCTCGGGGGCGTTGACGGCTCGGCCGCACCCATCGTAACCATCGACCGGGAAGCCCATGACACGCTCGTCTCCGTGACGACCGAGGGGAAGGCGCTGCGCCAGGACGTCGTCCTGCGCGAAGTCGCCCGGGCGCGCTCGGCCCTCCATAAGGCCGGCTCCCGGATCTGGAGCGCGGTCGCGGGTCCCATGGCCGCAGGAATCGTGTTCCTCGGCCTCGCCGGCGCCATGTTGCCCGGTTCGGAAGGGTTCGCCGAGAGCCACT
>VBMN01000165.1 GCA_005878385.1 Methanobacteriota archaeon | reverse complement strand
GGGGGAATCACCGACGAGGCAATGGATACCCCCTGATAAAAGGTGTGGTCGTGAAAGGTCATCCCGATTGCACAGGTTCCGCAATACTTTTATAATGGTATTTTGATACAACTCGCAGAATCGGGGCGGGTCGGCGATGAGTGAGAAGCCAACTGCTGCATTTGTTGTGTCTCTGATTGCGGGAATATTCATTTTGTTGGGCGCCATCTTCATGATGGTCCTATCGTCGGTGCTCGGTGGGTTCGCGATTGGGGTTGGTGCCGGGGCCGCGGCGAGTTTGCTCATCCTCTACGGGGCGGTCGGCCTCATCTTCGCGATCCTTGTCCTGGTCGGCGCCGTGATGCTTTGGATGAAACCGAAGAGTCATGTCGCAGCCGGCGTCATCATCTTGCTCTTCTCGCTCTTCAGCATCATCAGCACCGGCGGATTCATCATCGGGCTCATCCTGGGAATCGTGGGAGGCATCCTCGCAATCGTCTGGAAGCCACCGGCACCCATGGCGCCCGGCATGATGCAGTCCATGCCGCCGAGCATGCCACCGCAGTAGAGCAGGCGAAGAGCAGAGACAAGAGGCGGCGGGTCCGCGCTCCCGCCGTTCCTTCAAATTCAACCTCGGAGCAAGGGGCTCTCGTTGTCATGCAACTGATTATCGTATGTGAGAGCCGCGCCGAAGTGTAGTTATGCCATAGCCGTCTCGGCCGATCGGGATTCCAATGGCCGCCTATCCCACTTATGCAGCCCCCCCGACTCGGTCTCGACCGATCGGGGTGACGATCCTTGCGGTCCTGACGATCCTCGGTGGAGTTCTCCTCCTGCTTCTCGGGATCGTCGTGATCGCCTTTTCGTCTCTTCTCGTCGGCGTCGGTCTCCCGCTCGGCTTCGGGTTGACCGGGAGCATCCTCGGTGCGATCGTGCTGATCTTCGGAATCATCTGGATCGCGGTCGGCTCAGGTCTGCTGAATCTCCGGAGCTGGGCCTGGTGGCTTGCGATTATCGTCATGGTCCTCTCGATCATTGGGTCAATCACGGCACCTATCGCCGCGATTCTTCCGGGGCTCATCTTGGTGTACTTGATCCTGGTTCGCCACCACTTCCGATGAGCGTTCCGTCTTCTCCCTGGGCAGAAACCTTTTTAGCGGTCCACCCTTTGGTCGCGTGGGTCATTTCCTTGATCTACACTCGTTTTGAACGAGCTCGCATCCTCGGAGCCCGAGCACTTCAGATTTCGATGGGGGCGCCCTCGTTCCTTCTCGGCGAGACGACCGCGGACCCTCTGGAAATCGCGATGAACGAGTTCGCCTCGGGGAGCGGACCCCTGAACGTCACGAGGTTCCGGGATGCCTTCGATTGAGGGCGCATCGATCCGAAAGATCCTGGACAGCCGTGGGAATGCGACCGTCGAGGTCCTGATTCACGCCTCTCGGGCCTTTGGGAGGGCGGCCGCACCGAGCGGGGCGAGCACGGGCACGCACGAACCGCCCGCGTGGCCCCGAGGCGGTGTCGACGAGGCCATCCGTACCTTCCGAGACTCGGTTGCATCCAAACTGAAGGGGCTCGACGTCGCGGATCAAGCCGGGTTCGATCGCACCTTGAAGGAGATCGATGGGACCGCGAACTTCGCCCACATTGGCACCAACGTGGCGACGGCGGCCTCCCTAGCGAACGCGAGAGCGGGCGCGAGCGCCGCCGGAAAACTGCTATTCCGTTACGTAGGCGAGGGCGGACGGCCGTCCTTGCCGCTTCCTCTCGGGAACGTGATCGGTGGTGGTCGGCATGCGGTCGGCGGGACCACGATTCAAGAGTTCCTCGTGGTGTCCCAGGGGCCCACGCTCCTGGCGAACGTATTCGCGAACGCCCGTGTGCATCATCTCGTGCGGGACGCCCTGGTGAAGAAACTGCCCCAAGCGCCCCTGGGTCGAGGCGACGAAGGGGCGTGGATTGCGCAGCTCGAGGACGAAGAGGCCCTCGCCCTCCTCGCGGATATCTGTCACGATGTCGAGCGCGATCTTGGGTTCCCGGTGCGACCGGCCCTCGACCTCGCGGCCTCGGAATTCTTCCGCGAGGGGACGTATGAGTACAAGGACCGCGCGCTCACACGGGAACAACAGGTGGACCTCGTCGAGCACTTCGTGGACGAGTACGCTCTCTTCAGCGTCGAAGATCCGTTCGACGAGGAAGATTTCGCGGCGTTCGCGGAACTGACGAAGCGGATCGGTGCGCGTTGCAAGGTAATCGGGGACGACATTTTCGTCACGAATGTGGAGCGGCTTCGTCGGGGGATCGAATCGGGAGCGGGCAACGCCATCCTTATTAAGCCGAACCAAATTGGGACGCTCTCCGACACGCGGGCGGCTGTCGAACTGGCCCACCGATCCGGCTATGCGACGGTCATGTCGCATCGGTCCGGCGAGACGACGGACGACACGATCGCCCATCTCGCGGTGGGCTTCGGGTGCCTCGGCATCAAGACCGGGGCCGTGGGAGGCGAGCGGATCGCGAAATTGAACGAACTCATCCGGATCGAAGAGGAACTCCAAGAGGACGTGTGATGCAGGAAGAGGAGCAGAGCGGCGTCCAGGGACTGCTGGTCCCCGAGGACGTGTACCTCACGTCCGGCGTCCACATCGGGACGCAGCAGAAAAGCGCCGACATGAAACCCTTCATCTACAAGGTCCGGATCGATGGCTTGTACGTCCTGGACATCAAGAAGACGGATACCCGGATCCGCGAGGCCGCGAAGTTCTTGGCCCG
>VBMN01000100.1 GCA_005878385.1 Methanobacteriota archaeon | reverse complement strand
CAATACGTACGATTAGAGCGTCCGAAGTCCCAACGCGACTCCTCGAGCAGGTCTGAATGGCCCAGCGCGCCCTCACCCCCGGCAATGCCGCCTACTGCAGCGAATGCGGAGCCGAGACGCAGTCCGATGCGACCGCCTGCTCCCGCTGCGAACAGCCGTTCACCGGGTCCATGCAGGCGGTCTTCTGCCCCATTTGCAACTCCATCAATCCCGCCGACGCCCCGGAGTGCGTGAACTGTAGCGCGAAATTCCCGGAGCCCGGGACGATCGGGACCTCGGCCCCTCTTTCGCCGGCCGACGGCTCGCCGGAAGAGGAATACCTGCGCCGGATCCTGCAATTGAGCCGGGAGAAGGCGAAGACCCGAGGCGGAGAGGGCGGCTCGGTCGACCGTTCTCCCGGGGACGCTGAACCCGCTTCCTTCCTCGAGTCGGGAGGGCGGGACGGCGATGTGGAGGAATCCCTCTGGAAACTCGCGGAGCCGTTCGACCGCATGCTCGAGCGACGGAAGCGGCGCCTTGCGCAAATGGACTCGCTGATTGGCCGTGCCCGGAATCGGATCAAGGGTCTCGAGTCCTCGACGAACCCGCTCGAAATCCGGGAGCGGGACGAGCTGAAGCGTCAGATCGAAGAGCTCCTCCTCGAGAAGGAAGACATCCTGAAACTCGAAGAGGGCCTTGTGACCATGGAGAACACGTACCGGAACATCCTGCGTTTGCAGCAGGACGAACTGAAGGCCCGAGAGACCTCCCTGCGAGGTCGGATCGATGCGTTTCGACGCGAGCTCGAATCGCGGGAGAAGGCCTTCGGCCAACTGAAGGAACGGGAGTCGGACTTCGTCCGCCGCGAGGACGAGTTCCGCAGCGTCATGAATCGGATCCACGAGCGACAGCGGGAGCTCGAGAAACGGGAGGAGCTCTTGCGCGACAAAGGGCGCCTCCTGGACGAACGACACCACGCGCTCAGCGAGGCTGAGGTCGACCTCGAGCGAAAACGATGGGAGGTGGAACAAAAGGCGAGCGGCGGGCGAGCCACGCCGAAGGAGGAGTCCACAATCACAGTCCGGTCAGACTCCGAGATCGGCGAGCTGAAGAACCGGATGGTCCAGCTCGAAGAACAGATGGAGCAGTCCATGGACGAGCGGAACAAACTGGTGGAGCAGCAGAAGGAATTGCTGCGCCTCAGGGACGAACTGAAGGTGGTGATGAAGGACGTCGACGAGCTGCTCGGCGAGCTGCCTCCCGACAAGATCCGGAATTTCGCGAAGTCCAAGAAGTTCGCCCTGTACGAAAAGATCCTCGAACGCCTCGAGCTGTGATATCGATGGGACTTCGAGAGAAAGCCCGCAAATCCCTCGATGCCGGGGCCGAAGCCGAAGACCGCGTGACTCTGAAAGTCGACGTCGCGGCTTTGGAGGCGGAGGCGAAGGCTCGGGAGGACCAGCTTCGACGGGAGCTCGTAGACAGCCGGAAACTTTCCGACGCGAAGGGCGCGCAGATCGCCCGTCAGGATTCGAAACTCATGCTGCTCGAGGCCCGATTGAAGGAACTGGAGGCCGCGGGCGCCGCCGCCGCACGAGAGGCGTCCCGAACCCTCAAGCAGGCGCAGGCCGAACTCGAAGAAGCCCGGGACGAGGTCAAGACTCTCCGAAAATCCAAAGCCACCGTGAAAGACGCGGAGTCGGCGACCGAACAACTTCGCAAGACGCGAGTTGCCGTCGACACAAAAGAGGCGTCCTTGAAGAAACGCGAAGCGGAGGTCGAGTCCATGGTTGCCTCCCTCAACAAGCACGACAAGGAAATCGCAGAACGCGAACAGGCCATCTCCATCGCTCAGGACAAACTGGACGCCGAGGCACGTGTCGTCCGGGAAGCCGGTCGCGAAGTGCAGCAGGCGCGGGCGAAATTGGATACGCGCGAGGCGGAACTCGCGGAGAGAGGGAAGGCATTTCGAGATCAGGCGAACCAGCGCACCACGGAGGTGGAGAAAGATCTCGAGGGCGCCAAGAAGGATCTCGCGAAGGCCCTGCACGATCTCAAATCCGCGCGGGCGGACTCGGTCGCGGCACGCAAGGAGTACCAAGAGAAGGAAATAGTGTTGACGACGGAAATGACACGGGCCCGCGGCTCGGTCGACCAAGAGAAGGAGAAGTCATCGCGGCTCAAAGCCGAAATCGAGGAACTGCGAAAACGACTCGGCCGGGCCGGGGAACTGAGCGAGAAAGAATCCGATTTGAAGGCAAAGTGGGCGAAGTTCGAAACCGAGAAGAAAGAACTCACGGATCACGAGACCCGGGTCGCGGCCTTCGAGAAGAAACTCGAGGCGCGTGAAGGCGAGGCGAAGACGGCGACCCTCGCCGCCGTGGAAGGTAGTGCCGAGGCCGAAAAGGCCCTCAAGGAGGTTCGGGAGCGGGAACGGACCCTCGAAAAGCTGGAGCGGAAGATCGACGGTGAACGCGACAAGCTCGAAGAACAGGCAAAGGCGAAACAACAGGCCCACGCCCAAGAGGTCGACGAACTTCGCAAGCTCCTACAAAGCCGAGACCGCGAGATCGCGAAACACGAGAAGGAAATCGAATCGTACCAGACCGCGGCACGCACCGAGGCGGAGGCTCAAGAGCGGCGGGAACGCGAGCTGAATGCCGAGCTCACGAAGGCACGAAGCCAACTCGAGGCCCAAGTCCAACGATTCGAGAACCGGGGCAAAGAACTCGAGGTCGCGCGAAAGGAATTCGCGAAGGTACATCGCACACTCGACGCGGCGCAGGCTGAGGGCGAGTCGGCCCGAAAGGCGACGGAGACTCGGGAAGCCGCTCTCCAGACTGACCTCACCAAGGCCCACAGCGCGGTGGAACAGGAAAGGCAAAGAGCGTCCCGCCTTGAAGCGGAAATTGCGGATCTGAAGAAACGGACAGCCGATGCCAGCGAGCTCACCCAAACCGAGTCGCGATTGACCGCGCAACGCAAGGCACTTGAGGCGAGGGCGAAGGAGCTTGGACAACAAGAAACGGCCCTCGCTGCAACCGAAGCCCAAGTTCGGACGCGCGAGACGGAGGCGGGAAAAGTATCCCGGGCGGCGGCCGACCGAATCCAGGAGGCCGAACAGAACCTCAAGGCGATCAAGGAGCGGGAACGTCAAGTCGAGAAGGCGGAGACGAGGTTCAAGCAGACGCAGGAGAAGCTCACAGAGCAGGCCGCCGCGAAGGACGAAGCGCACACCCACGATCTCGATGAGGCGCGGAAGGCAATCCAAGCTCGAGACCGTGAACTCGCGGTGCGAGCCAAGCAGGTGCAGGCCCTTGAGTCGGCCGCGCAGGCCGCGGAAGAAGCGCGCCAACGGCGCGAGCTCGAGACGAAAACGGAATCGACGCGCCTGAAGACGCAACTGGATGTAGAAATCCACCGGACCAAATCTCTCGCAAAGGACCTGGAGGCGGCCCGAAGTCGCTCGGTGAAGGCGAGTGAACTGGCGACCCGAGAATCGGCCCTCCGCAAACAGAATACGGACCTTGAATCGCGGGAGCAGCGCCACGCACAAACTGCATCGGACCTGGATGCGAAGGCGAAGCTGCTCCATCAGAGGGATCAGGAATTGACCCGGCGGGAGACGGAGCTTGGCCGGCTCGACTCGGAGGCTCAGGCCGCCGAGAAGGCGTTCCGGGAACGAGAACGCGAACTCGTCCGCCTGGAAAAGAGCGTGGATGACAAATCCAAGGCTGGAGACGCACGAACCCTTCAGGCCCAGCGTGAGCTCCAAGAGAAGGCGGACTCGTTGGCGAAGCAAAGCGCCGATCTCGAGGCTCAATCGAAGGACCTGAAAGAGAACGCGCAAGCTCTGAAATCCGCCCGGGATGGGTTGGACAAGCATCGCGCCGAGCTGGATCGACGCGAAACGCATCTGAAGACCGAGACGACCAAGATCGACAGCACCGCGGCGAGTCTGAAGTCGCGAGAGGACGCACTCCTCCGTCGGGAAGTCCAGGCGACCGCGATTGCGGTCGAGCAGAAGGCACGAATGAAGGAGGCTGAGGGCCTCGCTGCCGAAGTCCGTCGGGACAAGGCTGCCCTTGCGAAGACCGATGAAGAACTGCAGGAGCGACGCAAGGAAGTAGACCTCGCCGACAAGCAAACGAGAGCGTTGGCTGCCGAGACCGAGGAACGAATCGCGGGCCTGAAGAGGCGAGAAACGGAGCTTGGACAAGAGGCGAAGGCTCTCGAGTCGGCCCGCGCACAGCTCACGAACCAAGTCGACACCGCGCGAAAAACAGAGCGGGGTCTGAAGGCACAAGAGCGCGAGCTCGGAACTCGAGTGCGGGAGCTCGAGGAAGGGCGCACGGCCCTTGCGAACGCCGAGAAGGAACTCAAATCGAATCAAGCGGCCTTCCAAAAGGAAATTTCGGAAGCCGCAAAGACGAAGGCACGACTCGATGAGCAGACACGCGACCTCACGGAGCGGGAGAAGTCATTCCGATCCACGACCGAATCGCACAAAGTCGCGTTGGCCAAAATGGACACTCGAGCCACGGCCCTCGAACGCCGCGAAGATGAGCTGACGTCGGGTCAAACGAAACTCGAAAAACGGGAGGCCACGTTTGCAAAATCGGAAGCCGAGATTCGAGAGGGGCAGGCCGCCCTGGACCGTGCAAGGAAGGAATCCGAGAAGGACCGCAAGGACCTCGATGCGACACGACTCGATCTCGCCACGAAAGCGAAGGCATTCGACGTCGCCGCTCGAGAGCTCGCAGCCGCTCAAGCAGCCCTCTCGGAGCGCGAGAAGTCCTTCACCTCGATGGAAGCCAATCTGGCGAAGGAGCAGAAGAACTTCGCCTCGTCCCAAAAGGAATGGGAGGAGCGGCAGTCCTCCGCGGATCGGGAGATGAAGAAGCGCGAGTCCGAGGCGCGAGCCGAAAACGAACAGACGCGGCGGGCACTGGCGGCCCTCAAAGCAAAGGAGAAACAACTCGCGGTGGAGCAGACTTCCCTGCGGAGCAAGGGAGAGGAGCTACGGCGTTCGGAGGTCCAAGCCAATCGTCGGGATTCCGCCCTTGAGACTCGAACGAAAACCCTCGCCGAAAAGGAGACGGCCCTCAGTGAGCTCGAGACCCGGCTTGCACAGCGGGGACAGGAAGTCACCCGAAGAGAGGACCAGATGCGAGCCACGCACGAGCAGCTTGATTCGGGTACGAAGGCCCTGCAGGCGACCGCCCGAGAGCAGGAGGCGGAGTCGCGCAAGATCGTCGCCTCCGAGAAGGAACTGGCACGCGCTCAAGCAGCGCAAGCTCACCTCGACAAACAGATTCGAGCGGACTCTAAGAAACTGGAGGAGCGGCTCGAATCGATCGTGGCTCGGGAACGGGTGGCGACCGCGAAGGAGGAGACGATTCAGAGCCGCGAGACGGGGCTTGCCCGGACGGAGAGGGAGCTGAAGGAGAAACTCTCGGACCTGGCGAGGGCCATGTCGGGCTTGAAAGATCGAGAGACCGCGGTGGCCAAGCGAGACGACGGACTGAATGCCATGGAAACAGCGCTTGAAAAAAGAGAAATCGAATCGAACAAGATCGCCTCGGGATTGGACAAGCAAAAGACCGGCCTGGACCGCGTGGAAAAGGAGCTGCAGAAGACCGAGGAGCGCCTCGCGAGCGAAACCCGCCGATTCGCCGAGGAACAGACGCGGCTGGACCGAGTGAGGATCGATGCCGCGAAACGCGCGAAGGAACTCGAATCGCAAGCGGCCGCCCTCGGGAAGCGCGAAGAGGACGCGGCGGACATCAAGTCAAAGGCGATGAGCCTCCTCAAATACGCGGAGAAAACGGCGGAGGCCAAGGGCCGCGAGTTGAACGATCGGATGGCGGAACAACAGGCCCTCCTGGAAGCGCAGCAGAAGGAAACGGAGAAGGTCGCTCGCGCTCGGGAGGACCTCGAGCAACGCGAGCATCGGTTCGACACCGCGAAGGCCGAGTTCGAAGCCCGGGCGAAGGCGGTGGAACAACGGGAGAAACGGCTGAAGGCGCAGAGTGACTCGCTCGAACGAGAGCGGGCCGAATCCAAGACGATGCTCAAACATCTCGAAGTGGAGGGCGAACGCGTCTCGCAAAAGGAGGCGGCGGTCGAGGCCCTGGTCGCTCGTGCAATCGCAAAGGAACGGGACGCCATCGAGGAACAGACCCGGAAGGTCCGGGCGATGGCTGCGGACCTGAAGGGGAAGGACAAGACGACGGAGCGGGAACGGGCCCGCATCCAAGTCTTGGCGCGCGACCTGGAGTCTCGGAAGGCTACCCTGGACGCCCGCGACCGCGCGATCCGCGACCAGGAAGCGCAGCTTGAACGCCGGCGAGAGGAACTCCGTCGGATGCGGGAACAGATCGAGGAACTCCTCTAGTCATTCCCGGCCCAACGGCTTCGAGGACGCCTTTTCGGCCGACCGAGCCGGCCAACCATACGCGTGGAGGAAGAGGAACGCGGTCCCGAACAGTGGGACGAAGATCAACGAACTCAGCAGATGGTACAACGTGAAGGGGACTTGGGCCTCGAGCATCGTGGCCAGAGGCACAAAGGATCGCGTGAGAAAGTACCATTCGCCGAAGGCCGTCCACAGGTCGTACCCGATCGTGATCGGCACGCTGATCGTCGTGAGGAGGGCGACGGATCTCACGCGAAACAGGACCTTCGGCCGGATCCGGCGACCGAGGAATCCGACGAACACGTAGCCCGACACGACGAAGAAGGTGATGCCCGTCATCGCCCCGATCGCGTAGCCACGGTACGCCGTCCCCCATTCGAGCGGCTGTAGGACGGCCATGGCCGTCAGCGGCACCAGGACCGTCCACCATCGGCCGAGCAGGGAACCGGCCAACAGACTCGCGACGAAGACCGTCTCGATGTTCGCGAACGCATGCATCAGGTACGTCCCCACGACCGCGACCAGGATGAGGAAGACTCCGAGGATCCGGGTCCGCGTGTCGCCTAGACCTGCGTCCAATCGGGCGCGCCAACCGGACATCCTCACCCTCCTTCGCTCGGGATCGAGAACGTCCAGAGGACCACGTCACCGTCACGGAGAACCTGGTGGTCCGCGGCGACGGTTCCATAGGTCCCATCGACCCAATACCGCCAGTATCGGCCGCCGTCCCCGTTCGTGGATCCGTTGATCCCCGTTACGAACACGCCCTTCGGGACCTCGTAGGGCACGTAAGTGAGGGAGAAGCCGAGAGTCGCCGACGCCTCCCGGAGAATCCCGAAAGCGGTATTGTTCGCGGTGGCGACCGGGTCGTACCGAATCGACCATCCCTCTCCCTGGACATCGAGTCTCGCATGTCGAATGACGAGCGGCCGGACGGCCGCGGGCTGGAGGGACTGAACGGCCGCGTAGAGGCCGGCCACCGCGAGGACCACGATCGTGACGAAGGCAATCGCCTGGACGCGCTCGCTCAGCCTAAGGACCACTCCGCGACCTCCGTCGGACCAGAATCCAAACCGCACCGACGAGGATACCCGCTCCGAGGATCCCGCCTCCGATCAAGACGACCCCCGGGGAGCCCTGAGGATTCTGGTCGAGACCTGCTGGACCCAGCGCATAGACGTGGCCGTTGTCGCTCGGCGCGTACACGACGCCGTCCGCGACCACGGGCGAACCGAGGATGTAGTCTCGGGGTGACGGCTCGAAGGACCATACGGGGACGCCGGTCTCCGCATTGAGGGCATAGACTGTCCCGTTGTCTTCATTCGTGGCGAACACAACCCGGCCTCCTGCGTATGTGATGGAGGACTGAACCGGTCCGTTCGGTGTGAAGGACCATTTCAGGTAACCGTTGACGAGGCTCAGGGCGACGACGCGACCGGGCCGTCCGAAGCTCCCTCCGCCGACAAACACGGTGTCTCCGAACACCGCGGGAGACGAGATCCCGGCATCGACCGAGGCCTCCCACGCGAGCGCCCCCGTACTCCGGTTCAACGAATACACCGTTCCATCCTTGGCGGGTGCGATCAGGTTCGGACCGGCGACCGCGGGCGACGCTGCGACCGAACCGCCGGTCGGGAAGAACCACCGCTCTTGCCCCGTGGCCGCGTCAAGGGAAAGGACTCCGTACGGTGGATCGAAAGAGACCTGGCTCGTGGTGTTGTACCGGCCCATGACCCCGACGTAGACGCTGCCGTCGGAGTAGGCGGGGGACGAGTAGTGAATCGAACCGGTCGGGTGGCGCCAGGCGACCGACCCATTCCCCTCCCAAAGGGCCACCGCTTCTCCCGGCCCTCCCGTCTCATTGAACGTTCCGACAAACACGCGATCGTAGGCGACCTTCGGCGAGGATGTAATGCCGCTGAACGAGGTGCTCGCGAGCAATCGGGTTTCCCAAAGCAAAGCCCCGTCCGTAAGATTCAATCGTACGACGGTACCGTTCGACGTTCCGACGAAAACGGAGTTGTTGAAGACCGCGGGGGAAGAGAATCCCCTCGCCTTCGACGTGTTCCAAAGGATCTGGCCAGTCACCGCATCGAGTGCAACCGTCCAGCCCATTGTCGTGACGAAGACTCTTCCATCGGCCACCGCGGGCGTCGATCCAATCTCCCGCTTCCCGGTATCCCGGTCCCACACCACCTGGATCGAATCCGGCGCGGCATAGCCTGCGACGCCGGAATTTGACAAGTCCCCACGAAATTCCTGCGTGCGGTTCGACGAGGCCGCGCTCTGAACCGCGTGCCAGGTCGCGTTCGTCGCCAGGGGATCCCCGATCGGCTCGGCCGCCCACACGTAGCTTCCGTCGCCAAAGTCGAAAAGGATTCGAATCGATGCGGCCGGAATTGCCGAAACGGGCCTCGACGCGAGGACGCCGGTGAGAAAGACCGCGATTCCGACCACGAATGCGAGCACAGCTGTTCTCAATCGCACCTGAGTCTCCTCCTCAAGTCTGTTTGAGAATAGTCCGATGAACTTGAGTATATAAGAATATTGGCGGGGCCTTTTGCGTCCTCTCTCCCATTCCAAACGCATGGAGTTGCTACGAAATCTCCGGACGAGTACGCGCCTCCTGTTTCTTTACGAGGTCACGACCAGCCGCCACACCCGACTCCGCACGATTGGGGAGCGGCTCGGGATGACGATCCAAGGCACCTCGGAATACGCGCACGGCCTCGAGGAGGACGGGCTCCTCTCGGTCGTGAGCGGCGAGTACCGAGCCACGAAAAAAGGCATTGAATTCCTCCATGATCACATGCAGAAGCTCCGAGGCTTTGTCGATCGGGCCGGGAGGGAAATGGCGTTCGTGGAGACGACGGCGGCCATCGCGGGTGGGTCCATCCATCGCGGAGCTCGCCTGGGTCTGTTCATGGAGGACGGAGTCCTCGTCGCCCACGAGGGCCGTGCGTCGCCCTCCACCGGGGTTGCGGTTCACGACGCCGCGAAGGGCGAATTCGTGAGAGTCCACAATCTGGAGGGCATCGTGGCCCTCCGACCCGGACGAATCGTGGTCGGTCGGATTCGATCCGCGTCTCTCGGTCGGAAAGGCGCTGGTGGTGCTGCCTCCCGACGCGTGTTGCGGTCGGCCCGGGAGTTCACGGTCGCGGCGCTCGACATCGCGGGGGTTGTCCTTGCGCGGGAACTCGGACTCAAGCCGCGAATCGAGTTCGGTGTTCTCCCGGCGACCGTGGAGGCGGCGGAGCGTGGAGTCAACGTTCTCCTCCTTCTCCCGGAGGAGCGGGTCGCCGAGGCCGTCCAAGCGATCGAGACAGCGAACGCCAGGCTCGAAGACAAGATTCCGTACGAGACCGTGACCCTCGGGTGATCACTCGAGGACCGACACCGCATCGAGCCGCCCGTCCCCATCCCGGTCTTGGCCCGCGACCACGCGGTAGAAGTCTTCCCCCGGGGTGAACCCGTCGAGGACCTCGTCCGCGAATCGCGTGAGCCCGAGGATCGCGGCCATCGTGCCGACGGCATGCAGTCCACTCAGGAGGACGATGACCCGCGAGTGGTTCCATGGATTCCGGACCTTCGCGATCAGGCCGACCTGTTCGTCGGCGTACGGCCGGCGCGTGCGGGACGACTCCATCCGCCACACTTGCTTCCAGTCGAAGTTCACCGCGAGATGCGGGTTCACATCCATCGTGATGATGTTCGCCACCGGTCCGCCGACGAGGACCATGTCTTCCTTCCCGGCGCCCAACGCCTTGATCTCCGTGTCGAGTCGGACGACCAGTCCCTTCGGCGCGGCGAACAACCGGCCGAGGAAGAACCCGAGCTCCACGGCATAGGGAGAGTCCCGCGCGGTGGTGTTGAACGGTCCGTGGGTGTAGGGAGAGCCGACGACGATCGAACCTGCGAAAGTGCCATCCCGGGTGAATTCCTCCAGGAACCTGCCGACGAGCCCCGAATGGGGCAGCATGGGGGACGTGACGGGATTGCCGCGGCCCTTCAGCACGATCGCGAACGCCTCGGCGGTCGGAGCGAGGATCCGGGCGGAGGCGCCGCGCTTGGCTTCTTCCCGGACGACCTCCAAGAATCCCGCGGCCTCCAGGCGCCGGACATGATAGTACACCTTCTGCTCGTGGACCTTCAGGCGCGCCGCGAGGGCGTTCGGATAATCGGGGGCTTTCGCCAGCTCTTGAAGGATGCGCCACGCCAGGGGCGATGCGATGGCGGCGGCACGTTCGGGTCGATCGAGGACCTCGACCTCTCGGCCGATCGTCCCCTGGGATGTCTCCTCGATCAGCCAACGCCGGACCACGCCGCCCTCGTCGAAAACGATGTCCGGGACCTGATCTTCGTCGTGGGGTATCGCCGGGAACGAATCCAGTCCCACTTCCAGGATGGGAAGGCCTTCCGCGCGCGCATCACCTACGTCACGCAGGCGAAACAGCTCGGCACCGCCCATGGCGTGTCGGAGGCACGAGCCCATCTCGAGGGCCCCTTCCTCGTGCTCAACGGCAGCAACCTGGTCGACGGGCGATTCGTGGAGGACCTCCTCGGAAGCGCCGGCAAGCCGGCGGTCCTGATCACGCAGAGCGAACGGCCGCGGAGCTACGGCGTCGTCACCGTGGACGGGAAGAATCTGGTCGCGATCACGGAGAAGCCGACCGAGGTCATCTCGAACCTGATCAACACCGGGGCCTACGTCCTCGACGAGCGCGTCTTCGAGGAGATCGATCGCCTCGCGAAGGTCGGGGAGTACGACCTGCCGAGCGCGGTCTCCGCTCTCGCGCAACGGACGCCCGTCCTCGCGATCCGCACGGAGGGCACGTGGGTCGACGCCCTGTATCCGTGGGACCTCCTCCGACTCAACGCGACGGCCCTGAAGGCGGCGCACGAGGTCCGCGCCGGGACCATCGAGCCGGCCGTGACGATCCGCGGCCGCGTGTCGATCGGAGACGGCTGCGTGATCCGGTCGGGCGCCTACCTGCAGGGCCCCTTGTCGCTTGGCCCTGGATGCGAAATCGGGCCAAACGCAGTGCTCCTGCCCTCCACGAGCTTGGGCAAGAACGTCCGGATCGGGGCGCACACGAGCGTCGCGAATTCAATCTTGATGGACGATGTGATCCTGGGCCCCGCGAGCGTCGTGCAAGACGGCGTGATCGGGTCCGGCGTCGTCGCTCGGGCCGGCCTCCTTGCGGCATCCGGAAGTGGCGACGTCCAGATGGAAGGCGAGTGGCATGCCGTCCCACAGTTGGGAGCGTTGATCGGAGAGGATGTCGAGATTGGGAACGGGGTGAGCGCCGCTCCGGGGACTGTGATCAACGAACGGGCCCGCGTCGAATCGGGGGCCCGACTCCGCGGCACGATCCCCGCGGGCGCGGTGGTCCTGTAGATGTGCGGCATCGTCGGATACGCGGGCCGGCGCAATGCCTTGCCGATCCTGCTCGACGGCTTGAAGCGCCTCGAGTACCGCGGGTACGACAGCGCCGGCGTCGCGATCGTCGGGAGCGGCCTGCAGGTCGTGAAGGACAAGGGTTTCATCGCGAACCTCGAGGCACAGCTCCCGACCATGGTCGGATCGACCGGCTTCGCCCACACCCGGTGGGCGACCCACGGGCCGCCCTCGAAGGTGAACGCCCATCCCCACGTCGATTGCACCGGGAAGATCGCGCTCGCCCACAACGGGATCATCGAGAACTACGCGAGCCTGCGGGAGAAGCTGGAGGCCGGCGGGCACAAGTTCCTGAGCCAGACGGACACGGAGAGCCTCGTCCACCTGATCGAATCGTACTACGAGGGGAACCTAGAAGAGGCGACCCGGAGGGCGTTGCATGACGCCCGGGGATCGTACGCGATCCTGGCGGTCCATGCGGACGAACCGGGCAAGGTCGTCGGGGCGCGGAACGAGAGCCCGCTCGTCGTCGGCGTCGGGCCGGACGAGAATTTCCTCGCCTCGGACGTCCCCGCCCTCCTCCGTTACACGGACCGCGTCCTGTACGTGATGGACAAGGAAATGGTGATCATCACGCCGAAGGGCGTCTCGATTCAGGACCTGGAGGGCAAGCCGGTCGCCCGTGCCCCTCAGCGGATCACGTGGTCGCTGGAGGACGCGGAGAAGGGCGGCTTCGAACACTTCATGCTCAAGGAGATTCACGAGGCACCGAAGGCGATCCACGAGACCCTGCTCGGCCGCGTCGCGAACCTTGAGGTGGATGGGTTCCTCTCCGAGGGGGTCACGAGTGTGAAACTCGTCGCGTGCGGCACCTCGTACCACGCCGCCCTCGTCGGCAAGTATGTCTTCGAGGAGCTGGCGCGGATCCCCGCGTCCGCGGAACTCGCCTCGGAGTACCGGTACAGTCAAGGGCCGTCGGAACGGCCGCTCGTGATCCTGATCTCCCAGAGCGGCGAGACGGCCGACACGCTCGGCGCGGCCCGGGAGGCCCGCCGTCGCGGGTCCAAGACACTGGGCATCTCGAACGTCGTCGGCTCGAGCCTCACGCGGGAGGTCGACAAGACGATCTACACGCGCGCGGGGATCGAGATCGGAGTCGCGGCGACGAAGACCTTCGTCTCGCAACTCGTGGCCTTGTACCTGATCGCCCTGAAGCTGGGCCAGGACCGCGGGGCCCTCGGCTACGATGAGCTCGATCGCCTGAAGGACCAGCTTCGTTCGCTCCCGCGGGCCGCCCAGTACGTCCTGAACAAGGCGGACGAGATCCGGTCGCTCGCGAAGAAATACGGTCAGGCAAGGGACATGTTCTACATCGGCCGCCATGCGAACTACCCGGTCGCCCTCGAGGGTGCCCTGAAGCTGAAAGAGATCTCCTACATCCATGCGGAGGCCTACGCGGCCGGCGAATTGAAGCACGGACCGCTCGCCCTCGTGACGTCGGCGACCCCGGTGATCGCGGTCGCGGTCCAGGATCCGACGTATGAGAAGATGCGCTCGAACATTGGCGAGGTGTCCGCCCGCGGGTCTCCCGTCCTGGCGATCGGCACGGAGGGAGACAGGGAGCTCCCCAAGTTCGTCGACGACGTGTTCGAGATCCCGGACATCCCGTGGATCTTCTCACCGATCCCAGTGAGCGTCGCACTCCAACTCTTCGCCTACGAAGTCGCGCGACTTCACGATTGCCCGATCGACAAACCGCGGAACCTCGCGAAGAGCGTCACGGTCGAGTGAAGTCCGTCACGCGATTCCCCGGGAACAACCCTATTACAGAGAAGCCCTGTGTCTGCCACGATGCCGACCATCGAGGTCGTCCGCAAAGACCGCTTGACGCCGGGTGATGTGACGGAGGGGATCCGTCGGGACCGCGCGTTCGAGGACGAGAACGTCGTCATGGCGCGCTCGCAGATTGCCGTCGGGACGATCTCTGCGTGGCATCACCATGGGACGCGGCATCTGTATGGACTCCTCGTCTCCGGCCGAATCCGGTTCGACTTTGGCCGAAATGGAAAGGAGGCTGTCGAACTTACGTCAGGAGACTTCTTTCACATCCCCGCTGGCCTCGTCCACCGGGACGTGAATCCGAGCACCAAGGAGATCGCCGTCGTCGTGAACGTGAGCGTGGGCCACGGGCCCGCGGTCGTGAATGTGGCCGGCCCCTAGCCCTACCGCCGCGTGAAACCATCCGGCCCGGGGAGCGCGGTGTCCGGAGAGACCGGGGCGAGTCCGCCCGCGGCCGGCTCGGGGATGGATTTCTGACCGCGGGTCACGACGTAGGCCCCGAGCAGGATCAACGCACCGCCGGCGAGCGTGAACGAGTCCAAGGGATCGCGCAGGAGGAGGAAGGAGAGGATCGCCGCGACGACCACCTCGAGCAGGATGAGGAGGGCCGAAATCGTGGGCGATATCGTTCGCATGCTGGCGACGTACAGCATGAGGGGGGCGAAGGTCGGGACGAGGCCGAGGTAAGCGACACCCAGCCATCCGGTCCCACTCCGCGGCAACGGCCAACCGACGAAGAACAGAGGCACCGCGGCGAACACCGCGCTCGTACCCAAGATGGCTGCTGTCAGGGCGACGTAGTCTCCCCCGCGGTCCACCCGCCACTTTGTGCCTGCGACATAGAAGGCCCAGGTCAGGCCCGCGAGGAACACCAAGATATCGCCCGCAAACTGCCCCCCGGAAAGGGTCGTCGGATCCAGTTTCGTCGCCAAGACGAGGACCCCGAGGCCGCCGATCAGGATCCCGGCGACCTTCGCTCGAGTGATCGCCTCCCGGAAGAAGAGGGCCATGAAGATCGCGATGAAGACGATGTTCACATTCACGAGCAGGGCGGTCCTCGATGCGGTCGTGAGGAGGATGCCCTCGTTCTGGAGGTCAAAGCCAATCGCGTTGATGGCCCCCAGGATCCAGACGATCGGCTCGTGGAACATCTTCGGGTCAAGCCGGCGCAGGCCGACGAGGACGGTGACGCCCAGCGCGGCACCGAGCCCCATCCGAGCGAACGTGAGGAAAAGCGGGTCCACGGTCCCGACCGTGAGTTTGCTCCCAGGGAAGGACGTCCCCCAGAGGACGCTCGCGAGGAGGATGAGCGCGTAATCCCGGCGGGTGGAGCCCATCTTCACCGGCAACTGCCGAGGGATGTTGAGCCTTTGCCTCGCGTTTCGCCGGGCAGCCGCAACATGCTACTCAGGCACAACTGGGTCCTAAGAAACGCTTAAGCGGAATTTCGCCAATCTGGTTATGTCGGGGCGTGGTGGGAGGAAGGGCTCTTCGCCATCGACGCCCGCGGGGAGAACAGGACGAATGGTCCGATTTGCACGGAATCACGGTCGCCCAGGCGGCGGACGGATTCCGCGACTCTCCTCGGAGAGCCTTGGCACGTCGAATGATCTCGTACACGAAACACGGAGGAGATGACATGGCACAACCAGTCGAGCCGGAGCCGAAACCGACGACCGCGGGGATAAGTGGACGCACGAAACTGATCGCGGGGATTGTCGTCGCGGTGCTCATTGTGGGGATCACCTCCGGGATCGTTTACGTGCTCAGCCAGACACCCGCTTCGGCGTTCGGGATCGTCAGGGTCGGATTTTCAATTTCCCTCACGGGACAGTACAATGTCGAGGGCAAGAACTCATTGACCGGCATCGAAACCGCCGCCAAGTGGATCAATGACCACGGAGGAGTAGAGGTCAACGGAAAAGCCTACAGCGTTGATCTCGACTACTACGATGATGCGAGTGACCCGACCAATGTCGTGAACTTGTACCCCAGAATTATCACACAAGACAATGCGCAGTTCCTCCTGGCTCCGTACAGCAGCGCGCTCACCGGAGCTGCGGCGCCTTTGGCGGACCAGTACGATCGCATCCTCCTGTCCCACGGCGGCTCATCGAACACCCTCTGGACCAAGGGCTACCGAAACCTCGTCGAGGTCTTGAGTCCGGCGACGACGTATCTTGATGGACCCCTGGATTGGATCAAGGCGAACCATCCGACGGACAAGATCGCGTTCCTCTACGCGGATGACGCTTTCTCCATCGTGGCGGGACGGGCCGCGGTCGCGCACGCCCAGCAACTGGGTCTCGCAAATGCGTCCATTCAAACCTACCCGAACAAGGGGACCACGGACTTCCACACCCAGCTCAACGCCGCGAAGGCGGCAGGGGCCGATGACCTGATCGGAGGTGGCCACTTCCAAGACGGGCAGGCGATCGTGAGCCAGCTGAGTTCCGTCAATTGGAAGCCGAAAATCGTCTCTCTCCTCGTGGCCGTGACGGAACCCTCATTCCAGTCAGGCCTCGGGGCGGCCGCGAACAATGTCACGGGACCTTCCCAATGGGAGTCTGCGGTAAACTACACGCCGGCCCTGGCCGCGACCCAAGGCTTCACTTGGTTCGGACCGTCCTCGGCGGACTTCACCACGCTCTACAAATCCATCCATTCGGGTTTGGCGCCAACGTACCACTCCGGTGAGGCGGCGGCGAGCCTATTCATCCTGGTGAAGGCGATCGAAACCGCGAACAGCTTGAACACGACCGCCGTGCGACAAGCTCTCGCCCAGATGAAGGTCATGACGTTCTTCGGAGGCTTCCAAGTCGATTCGACTGGGCTCCAAACCGCGCATACGATGGTCCTCGTGCAGTGGCAGGACGGGCAACTAAAGGTGGTTCAGCCGGCCGCCGTCGCACAGTCATCGGTTCGTTATCCGTACATACCGTAGGGCGGGCGCCCGCCCCGCGAGATCTGGAGGGACGATGGCGGACCTTGGGCTCGTCGCGGCGGATCTCGTCGTCGGCCTCATGCTGGGTTGCGTGTTCGCCGTGATCGCGCACGGCCTGAACGTGATCTGGGGGGTCACGAAGGTCGTGAACGTCGCCCACGGGGAGTTCATCATGTTGGGCGCCTACGGCGCGTACTATCTGAACCTCTATCTCGGGTTCAACCCGCTCCTCAGCGTCCCGGTGGATGCTGCGATTGGAATCGGGGTCGGTTTTCTCTTCTATTTCGGATTGCTCCATCGAGAACTCCGGGGCAAGGAGACGATCACGCGCGAGAGCGAGATGGTGACGTTGGTCGCGACGTTCGGTTTGAGCCTCATCCTCAGCAACGTCGCGCTCGCGATCTTCAAAGGCGACGCCGTAGGCATCCGGTGGGCCCCCGAGACGCTCGCTTTGGGCCCTGTTGGCGTGCCGCTCGGCGGTTTGTACGTGGCCATCTCTTCCGTCGCCATTATCGCGATTTCCGACCTGTTCCTGTCTCGGACCTATCTAGGAAATGCGATTCGCGCGTACAGCCAGGACATCGGGGCTGCGCAACTCATGGGGATCAACCCGACTCGAATCGCGGCGATTGCCACCGCGATTGGATTTGGCTTGACCATGGCCGGCGGCGCCCTCCTCACCGTCTGGCTCCCGGTCGGGATTACCCCACTCATCGGCTCGACCTACGCTCCCATCAGCTTCGTGATCGTCGTCCTCGGAGGTCCCGGGAAAATGTGGGGCAGCCTCCTCGGCGGGCTCACCCTTGGGATTCTGATTGATGTCCTCCCAGCGTTTGGCATTTCCACGAGCATCGCCGTGGCGGTCGCCTTCCTCATCCTCATCCCTGTCCTCCTGTTCGCCCGCGAGGGAATCCTCCGATGAGGATCCCTCGGATGCGATTTCCCACCTTCGGACCAACCCTGTACGGACTCGCCCTCCTGATGGTTGTCCTTGGCATTGCGACTCCGTTTCTCCCGATTGTCGCAAAGGTCCAATTGATCAATTTTCTCCTCTTCGTGGGCCTCGCCTATGCCCTCAACTTCATCACGGGCCTGACGGGGTACGTGAGCTTCGGTCATGCCATTTTCATGGGCATCGGGGCCTACGCCCTCGGGGGCGGAATCGATCGCCTCGGTTTCCCTCCCTTGCTCGGCGTGTTCCTGGGGGCGGGACTCGGAGCTGCGTTCGCGGTCGGGATCGGCTTGGTTACACTCAGGTTCCGCGGCGTATATTTTGCAATCACGACCCTCGTCCTGTTCCTCGCGGCAAAGAACATCGTCCCCGAGATCTCCCAGCTCGGAGAGGGCGGGGGAATCTTCATGAATCTCGGGTTCCAGCCGCTCGCCCAGTTCTATACGATTTGGGCGATCGTCGTCATCGAAATCGGCCTCACGTACTGGGTGACGCATGGGCGTCTCGGGTATGGGCTGCGGGCCATCAAGAGCGACGAAGATGTGGCGAAGACGGTGGGTGTCAACGCGTCGCGCTTGAAGCTGAGCCTGTTCGGCATCAGCGGCATGTTCACCGGCGCGACGGGTGCCGTTTACGCGTGGACCCTTTCCGCTGTCCTACCGGAGACCGGATTCGACATCACTTTTTCACTTCGGATGCTCGCCATGATTATCATCGGCGGAGCTGGGACGTTACTCGGTCCCTTCCTCGGTGCGATCATTGTCTATGTCCCATACAACTACTTCCAAACGGTTCAGAGCCTGCTCGGACTTCAGCTCGCGGTCATCGGTGCCCTCGTCCTACTCATCGCCCTCTTCATTCCCACCGGCATCGTGGGTACCGTCCGCCGTTATGTCCCCTTCCTCCGGAGGTACATCGAGTGAGCGCGCGACTCGTCGCCCGCGACGTCCGGAAGAACTTCGGCGGCGTTCAGGCGTTGCGAGGCGTATCCGTGACCGTGGAAGAAGGGTCCGTGATCGGATTGATTGGCCCCAACGGCTCCGGCAAGACGACTTTTCTGAATCTCCTCGCGGGAGCGGAGAAGCCGACTTCGGGCACGATCGAGTTGAACGGCCGTCGCACCGATGGACTACCTGTGAACCGCGTGGTGGGACTTGGCATTGCGAAGACGTACCAGATCCCCCG
Organism: Methanobacteriota archaeon; assembly: GCA_005878385.1. Taxonomy (GTDB): domain Archaea; phylum Thermoplasmatota; class Thermoplasmata; order RBG-16-68-12; family RBG-16-68-12; genus RBG-16-68-12. The sequence continues at coordinate 2,766 of VBMN01000100.1, read as the reverse complement.
ACCGTTTCTCGCGATGACCGTCCGAGAGAACGTCGCCGTGGCCGCGATGTATGGCGCGTTTCATCGGAAACCGGGGGAAGCTCGCGACGACGCCGGGCGGCTCCTCTCGCTCGTCGGGATGGACCCGCAGGCCGAAACGGTCGCAGCGGAACTGACGGTCCAGCACCGGAAGCAACTCGAACTGGCGCGGGCCATCGCGACGGGAGCGCGAATCTTGCTTCTCGACGAAGTCTTCGCGGGACTGTCGGCAGACGAGTTGCCTCGGTCGATCAATCTCGTTTCTAAGATCCAGAAGGAACTGGGGTTCGGAGCCCTTGTCGTGGAACACGTCATGCGGGCGGTCCTGACCCTCTCGGATCATGTCGTCGTAATCGAAGAAGGGCGTACGATCGCGGAAGGGGCGCCGCAAGAGGTTGTCCATGACCCCGCGGTGATCGAAGCCTACCTTGGGACGGAGGTGGCCCGTGCTCCAACTTGACCACATCGACGCCGGCTACGGACCGGTCCAAGTCCTCGGGAGTGTCTCGCTCGCTGCCCAAGAAGGTTCCATCACCGTAATCGTGGGCCCGAACGGCGCGGGCAAGTCGACGATCCTAAAGGTGATCACAGGCCTCGTCCGACCGACCGGAGGTCACGTCGTTTTCCAAGAGAGGGACATCACCGCCCTTCCAGCGCATGACCGCCCTGCGCTCGGAATCGCATCGTGCCCAGAAGGACGTCGATTGTTTCCTCTTCTCACCGCGGAGACGAACCTTCGTCTAGGAGCCTACACGCCTCGAGGACGGAACGCTGCGGATGCGACCATGGAGTACGTGTACCGACTGTTTCCTCGCTTGCGGGAACGGGCCGGCGTAAAGGCGGGCCGTCTGAGTGGAGGCGAACAACAAATGGTCGGGATCGGGCGCGCTCTCATGGCGAAACCCTCGATTCTCATCCTGGACGAACCGAGCTTGGGACTCGCCCCCAAACTCGTCTCCGAGATTTTCGCGAAGATTCAGGAACTGAGGAAGGGCGGCCTGACGGTCCTCATGGTCGAGCAGAATGCATACGCGGCCCTCCGAATCGCGGATTTCGGCTACGTCATGCAGAACGGGCAAGTGGTGCGATCCGGTCCTACCAAAGACCTGCTCGATCTCGAGGCCTTGCGCCGGGACTATTTCGCGACGGGCTGACGGCAGCCGACCTCGGATTTCGCCGGACCTCGCCATCTGGCCACGCAAGTCCGCGACCGCGCAGACGGCATGATGAAGCGACCCGTTGCATCGTCCAACAACGTTTATGGGAGGTCCCCTCCTACGGCGCATCTCCGATGGTCGAACGGCCCCGCGGGACGAACGACTGGGGTCCCCAGGACATGGCGAAGCGTCGCTTCGTCGAGTCGCGGTTCATCCAGCTTGCCGAATCGTTCGGCTTTCGGGAAGTTTCGACGCCGACCTTCGAGAGCCTGGAGCTGTTCACCGCGAAGTCCGGCCTCGGGATCGTCCGAGAGCTCTATGCATTCAAGGACCAAGGAGGGAGAGACCTCGCGCTCCGACCCGAGTTCACCGCGTCGATCCTGCGCTTCTACGTCTCGAGCCTGCGAAGCCTCCCGAAACCACTGAAACTGTACACCGCCGGAAACGCCTTCCGCTACGAGGAGCCGCAGAAGGGCCGGTACCGTGAGTTCTACCAGTTGAACGCCGAGATCATCGGTGGCGCCTCGCTCCCGTCCGACGCGGAGGCCGTCGCCCTCGCGATCGGCACGATGCGTGCGATCGGGCTGAAACAGGTGAAGGCCCGAATCGGGAACATCGGGGTCCTCCGATCGTTCCTGCCGTTTTCGCCGACGGATCAGAGCATCGTCCTACATTCCTTGGACAAACGGAACTTTCCGATGCTCGACGCGGAGCTCGCGCGACTGGGCCGCAAGGATCTCTCGACTCCGTTGCGGAAGCTCGTCGAATTGTCCGGCGATGCCTCGATCTTGAACGACGCCGCCAAGGTTTTGGGCGGGGCCTCGACGGAAGGACTCGACTACTTGCGCGACCTCGCGGGGTTCCTCGACGACTACGGGGTCTCGCGGTCCGACTATACGTTCGACATGGGAGTCGTCCGGGGTCTCGACTACTACACGGGAATGGTGTTCGAAATCGACTCGCCGAACCTCGGTGCGGAGAAACAGGTCGGCGGCGGGGGCGCCTATCGACTCTCGGAGATCTTCGGAGGAGAACCGGTGGCGCAGACGGGATTCGCGCTCGGCCTCGATCGGCTCGTGATGGCCGCGGAGGCGGAAGGCACGATCGAGGCGCCCCGACCCCTCGACGCCTATGTCGTCCCGGTCGGAGACACGGCGAGGAAGAAGGCAATCCAGATTCTGACGTCCCTCCGGGCCGCGGGCCTGGGGGCCGACATCGACCTCATCGGCCGCGGGCCCTCGAAGAACCTGGACTACGCGAACGCGATCGGGGCTCGCTTCGCGGTCATCCTGGGGGAAAGGGAGCTGAAGCAAGGTCGGGCGACCGTCCGCGAGATGGCGACCGGAGTCCAGCGAGAAGTCGCCCTCGACGACCTTGTTGACACGGTCCGCAACGTTTGATTCAGCCGAGCTTCTGAACCCGCGTCACCCAATTCGCAAGGCGCGGGAATTCCTTCGGGATCTTTTCCCCGGCGGTCAAGAGGGGCGAGAGGGATCCGTAGATGCCGCAGTCGGCAAGGCTGGGCTCGCCGAGGATCCAGTCCCGGCCGTCGAGGATCGCATCGACCATCCCGAGGTGCTTGTTCATGTCC
>VBMN01000159.1 GCA_005878385.1 Methanobacteriota archaeon | reverse complement strand
CGCCCGCGGACGTTGCGAGACTGTGGACCGGCGGGCGTTCCTCCGAACAATGCGGATGCTCGAAACCCGCTACCCCACCCAGGACTGGACCCGCGGAATGACGCCCTTCGAGGTCCTCGTCTCCACCATCCTTTCGCAGAGCACGACCGCGGCCAACGAACGCCGAGGCTTGGAGGACCTGCGCGGCCGGGTCGGTGCTATCACACCAGAACGACTCGCGGCCACGCCCGAGGAGGAGATTGCTCGGGCGATCTGGCACGCCGGCCTTGCGCGTCAAAAGGCCCCGCGAATCCGGGCGACGGCAGCCGCGATCCGTGACACCTGGGGCGGTCAGGTCGAACGGATCTTCGCCCTCCCGATGGAACGGGCGAGGGAACGACTGATGGCCCTCCCCGGTGTAGGTCCGAAGACCGCCGACGTCGTCCTCGCGATGGCGGGCGGACATCCGACGTTCCCGGTCGACACGCACATCGCCCGCATCGCGCGGCGGTGGAATCTCACCCGCCGCAAGGACTACGATTCAGTCCGGAGCGCGCTCGAAGACTGGACTCCGCCGGGCAAACGCAAGGCATGGCATCTGGCGATCATTGCCCACGGACGCACGCTCTGCAAGGCGAGGAATCCACGATGCGCGGATTGCCCGGTTCGGAGGGATTGCGACTGGTACCGACGTTCTCGACTTCGGAAACAACGCTCGGGTCCTCGTAGGCGCGGGTCGCCGACAAAGGGTTAAGAGCGCAGGTCGGTTAGCGCGCGAAGAGCGTTTTCCGTGGCCCTGTCCGACTACGTCCAATTGATGAAACTCCGAATTGACGCCCTGCTGCTCCTCGTCGCCGCCGCCGGGTACGTGGCCACGTCGGGAATCAAGGTGGACGGCTTCCGATTCACCCTCCTCATCCTCGCCGGATTCCTCGGGGCCGCCGGTGCGAGCGCGACGAATCATTATCTCGACCGCGATCTCGACTCCGTGATGCGGCGGACGCAGGCCCGACCCTTGCCGCAGCATCGGATCCAGCCGCCCGCGCACGCGCTCGAGTTCGGCATCGGCCTCGTCGTCCTGGGCCTCGTCGTCGCGGGACTCGGGATCAATCTCCTGACGGCCCTGATGATCGGCCTGGGTTTCGTGGTGTACATCGGCGTCTACACATTGGGCTTGAAACGGACCCATGTGAGCAACATCGTCATCGGAGGTTTCGCGGGCTCCTTCCCGGCCCTGGCCGGTTCCGCGGCGGCCTCGAATGCGATCAGCCTTCCTGCGCTCCTCATCGCCCTGCTCGTCTTCCTCTGGACGCCGGGCCATTTCTGGGCCCTCGCCTTCCGGAGCCGCGAGGACTACCGGCGCGCGGGGCTGCCGATGCTCCCCGCGGTCTCCGACGAACGAACCTCGGTGCGGGCAATCGCGGTGTCGTCGGCGGTCGTCGCGGTCACGAGCATTGCGTTCGTATTCACGTCCGCCTTTGACGCCGTGTACCTCGGCGTCGCGGTCGTCGCGGGGGCCGTGTTGCTGGGACTCACCGCGAAATTCCTGGTGTCGCCCAGCGTCGAAAACGCGTGGGCTGGCTACAAGTTCTCGGGAATTTATCTGACGCTCCTGCTCGTCGGGATGATGGCCGACGCGATCCTCCGGATCCCCGTATGATGTTCGCGGGTGCGACACACGACCTCACGCTTTAATAATCGTCGCTCCTTAGTAGCCCCGCACCGGAACGCGGGTGGTGTCTGGACGAACGATTGTCGACCTGGTTCCATCGCCCGTCCCGACTCGTCGCGCCCCACTGACTTTTCCATTTGGATCGCCGATCCGACGGGAGGATCGGGGTCATGAAGGCCGATCTCGCGACTCCGAAGATCGACCGTGGGCTCGACGACATCTACGTGAAGGAGACCTCGATCTGTTTCATCGACGGCCAACGCGGCCGCCTCGTGTACCGCGGATACGATATCCGCGACCTCGCCGAGCATTCGTCGTTCGAGGAGACGGCTTTCCTTCTGCTGCAAGGCCACCTCCCGAACCACGCCGAGCTCGAGAGGGCAAAGGCCGATCTCGCGGCCTCGCGGACCCTCCCCCCTTCGGTCCTGAAACTCCTCCGTTCCATGCCGGAGCATGCACCGCCGATGGACGTGCTCCGCACCGCGGTCTCATTCATGAGCGGTTTCGACCCGGAGCGGGACGATTCCACGCGGGCCGCGAACCTGCGGAAAGCGTTGCGGCTCACCGCGCAGCTCGCGACCGTCGTCGCGACGTATGAGCGGATCCGAAAAGGGCAGCGAGTCCTTCGACCGGACCCGAGGCTCGGCCACGCGGAAGATTTCCTCCGGATGATCACGGGCAAGCGGCCCGACCCGACGCGGGCTCGGATGATGGACGTCGCCTTGGTTCTGTACGCGGACCACGGGATGAACGCCTCCACGTTCGGGGCCACCGTGGCGGCCTCGACCTTGGCCGACCTCTACAGCACGGTCGTCGCCGCGATCGCGACACTGAAGGGACCGCTTCACGGAGGCGCCATCGAAGCCGCGCTGAGCATGATCGAGACGATCGGCAAGCCCGAAAACGCGGAGGAGTTCGTGCTGAACACGCTCCGG
>VBMN01000074.1 GCA_005878385.1 Methanobacteriota archaeon | reverse complement strand
ATGGAAGCAGTCCACGTCCTTCTGCGGATCCACCGCGGAGACGGCCGCGTCCACGCGGATCTGCGGGGGGAGCGGCCGCTGGACGAGGATCCCGTGGACCTTCGAATCCGCATTCAGCCGGGCGATCTCGTCGAGCAAACGACGCTCGGGTACCTGCTCGGGCAACTCGACGGTCCAATGCGCGAGGCCCATTTCCTCGGAGGCCTTGCCCTTCATCTTCACATAGAGCTTCGACCCCGGATCCTCTCCGACGATGATCGCGGCGAGACCCGGCACGATCCCGCGGTCGGCGAGGGCGGCGAGGCGCGGTTTCAGATCCGCGCGAACGTCGTCCGCAATTTTCTTCCCGTCGATGAGCGCGCCGGGCACTCCATCACCGGAAAATCGGGAAGACGGCCCACCGGTTATAGCCTTGGAGACGATGGAGAGCGACGTGTCTGACAACGACGCCACGCCGCGATTTCGTACGCTGTTTTTGTCTGACAACGACCCTTCGCCGGCGTCCCACAAAAACGCTTAAGACGGGTCCCGGCCTTTGACCTGCGGATGCACTCTACCGACTGGTCTCGACTCCTCACGGAGCGCCAGCGCGAGGTCCTCTCGATCGTGGTCGAGAACAAGGTGTATCGAAATCGGGACTCGAAGATCTCGGAGCTCGCCGCCCAGATGGGGATCGCGCCTGCGGCGGTGGCGAAGCACCTGCTCGAGATCGAAAAGGAGGCCCTCCTCCAGGTCGTCGTGACCCCCTCGGAGCAGGGCAAGCGGTTGTACGAGCGACTGGAACTCGAGCCGCGCTCGGAGAAACGACCGATCTCGGAGGTCCTCGACCGACAGAAGGTCGCAATCCTCCATTTCCTGCGGGACCATCCCGACGCGAGCGCGAATGAGATCGTGGAGGAGATGGGCCTCTCCGAATACACGACCGTGAACAGCCTCCGCGTCCTGACCGCGGTCCAGCTCGTCTCGAAGCAGCGCGGGCCCGCGCTTCGCCGCGGCGTCCCGCCCTACGTCTATCGGACGACCGCCCATGGTGAAGACCTCGCGGGACGATTCCCCGCCGAGGCCACGGCGTAAGGCCGATATATCCGCACCCGGCTCCCGAGCCGACGTGTTCGACGCGGTCGTCGTCGGTGCCGGTCCTTCCGGAGGAATGGCCGCGCGGCAGCTCGCGGCCGCGGGCTTCCGAACCGCGCTCCTCGATAAGAAGAAGGTCGTCGGCGAGCCGGTGCAATGCGCGGAGGGAGTGAGCGAGTTTGGCCTCGAGTCAAACGGCCTCCGGCCCCGCGAGGAGTGGATCGCGCAGCGGGTGTCGGGTGCGAAGGCAGTCGCCCCGAACGGGAAGTGGTTCTACATCACGCGGCTGCCCGGATACGCGATTGATCGGCCGGCCTTCGATCGGTGGATCGTGGATGGGGCGGTGGACGATGGCGCGGACCTGCGGACATCATCCCGGGTGACGGCGATCTCCCGGCACGACGGGGGCTGGCGGATCGAAGCGAATGGCGGACACGTCGACACGCGAATCGTCATCGGGGCGGATGGACCGGCGAGCCTCGTCGCGAGGCAGGCGGGCCTGGTGCGGAGCCTCGAGAAGATCGTCGCGTACGAGTACCGTTTCCGCCGCGAGGACGTGCCCATCCTCGATCCGGATTTCTTTCTCCTGTTTGTGAGTCGAGCATACGAAGGCGGCTACGCGTGGGTCTTCCCCAAAGGGGAGCACGTGAACGTCGGCGCGGGAGGACCGATCGATGGACACGCCGCGACGGTGGCCTTCTGTCGGAAGTTCGGGATCGACATCGCGCGCCGCACGCAGACGATCGCCGGCTCGATCCCGTACCGATATGATTTGTCCGCGCTCGCGATGCCCGGCCTCGCGATCGTCGGTGATGCGGGTGGCATCACGAATCCGATGAACGGCGCGGGAATCCATCCGGGACTCTTCAGCGGGCGCATCGCAGGGGAATGCGCCGTGGCGGCCCTCGAAGGCGAGGACCCGAACGCGATGATGGCCTACGATCGGATCTTGCGGTCGTCCCCGTTCCTCGACCCCCTCCTTTCCTGGATGATCGAGCGCGTTCGAACCTGGAGCGATCGCCTGATGAACTCCGTGACCGAGGAACTGCAAGGGCTCGATTGGCGTGCGGTGGATGCGAGACTGACTCTTCGGGTCGTCGTCCGGAAGCCTTGGCTTGCGCTCCATGCACGCGACTTCCTCCGCATGATCCGCACCTTGGAACTGTGCGATCGATACGGATGGTAGGATCTCAGATTCGAGCGAAGCATAGATAGCATTCGGCGTGTTCCATCGCCCCGATGGCGGAGGCGGTGGGCGTCCGCGCGATCCGCTCGGGGAGTCGCCTGGAACGCGTCCTGGCCTCGGGCGCATTTGCGGTCACAGCAGAAATCGCGCCGCCGGCGTCGGCGGATGCGACGGAAATCCGGCAGAACGCCGCCCGGTACCGAGGGGCCGTCGATGCGTGCAACGTGACGGACTGCACGCGGGCCCGTGTGCAGATCTCCTCCCTCGCGGCCGCGGCGATCGTGCTCCAGGAAGGCGTCGAGCCGGTCATGCAAATGGTCGTCCGCGATCGGAATCGGATCGCGCTCCAAGCAGACCTGCTCGGGGCGGCCGCCCTCGGAATCCGGAACGTGCTGTGTCTCTGGGGCGACCCTCCTTCCGCTGGGAACGAGCGGGAGGCGAAGGGGGTCTTCGACCTGAAGACGGAGGAGATGATCGAGACGGTTCGGAATCTTCGAGAGAGCGGGACCCTCCGAGGGGGCGACACCGTCGAGACGCCGCCGAGGGTGTTCATCGGCGCCGCGGCGGATCCGTTTCGCGGCTCGAAAGAGGAGTCGTTCGGCAAACTTCGGGCGAAGGTCATGGCCGGCGCCGATTTCGTGCAGACCCAAGGGGTCTACGACGTCGCCGCCTTCGAGGAATGGATGCGCCTCGTGCGAAAGGAGTGGCTTCACGAGAAGGTGTATATCCTCGCCGGCGTGATCCCATTGAAATCATTGAAGATGGCGCGGTTCATGGAGGACAAACTCGGAGCGGTCGTCCCCAAGCATATCATGGACCGAATGGAGAAGGCGCCGAATCCGAAGGCGGAAGGCGTGAGCATCGCGGTCCGAACGATCAAGGCGTTGAAAAAAATCGAAGGCGTCCGCGGCGTTCATATCATGCCCGTGGGCTGGGACGGCGTGGTATCGAAGGTGCTGAAGGACGCGGGCCTCGCGCCCCGTCCCGATCTACCCGGGTGAATGCCGCGAGCGAGCGGATTCATCCACGGTTGTCCCAACCTTTAATTGGGTTCTCCCTATGGGGACTCGGTAATAGGGATGGTTTCTCCCCCGCGGGCGCTCCTCAGCGTATCGGACAAGGAGGGGCTGGTCGAGTTGGCCCGCGGTTTGCGGGACCTCGGCTTTGAGTTAATCGGCACGGACGGGACCGCGAAGGCCCTGATGGAAGCAGGCCTCTCCGTCACGACCGTCGCCGATTACACGGGCCTCCGCGAAGGACTCGGCGGCCGCGTGAAAACCTTGCATCCCCGCATCTTCGCCGGAATCCTCGCGCCGACCGGAGACGAGAAGGACCTCCAGGATCTGGGCGCCGTCGCGATCGATCTCGTCATCGTGAATCTGTACCCGTTCGAGGCGACCGTGGCCAAGCCGGACGTGACGGCGGACGACGCGGTCGAGAACATCGACATCGGAGGTGTCTCCCTGATTCGGGCCGCCGCAAAGAATGCCTCGCGGGTCGGCGTGCTCGTGAACCCCGCCCGGTACCGCGACGTGCTTCAGGCGTGGCGGGAACACAAGGGGCTTCCGGCGAAACTCCGGGAGGATCTCGCCCTCGAGGCGTTCGAATACACGTCCCGGTACGATGCCGCGATCTTCAACTACCTCGCCTCCCGCCAAGGAGGATCGCTCCCCCCGGCTCTCCGCCTCGCGTATGACAAGATTGCTGACCTCCGGTACGGCGAGAACCCCTACCAGCGGGCCGCGCTGTATCGGGAACCGTACCGATTCGCGGCGACCGCGACCGCGGAGCGACTCCAGGGCCGGGAGCTGTCGTACAACAATCTGATCGACCTCGACGCGGCCCTCCGCGTCGCGACGGAATTCGAGCGTCCCGCCGCGGTCGTGATCAAGCACACGAACCCTTCGGGGGTTGCACTGGGCCCGACCCTCGCGCAGGCCTACGAGGAGGCCCATGCCGCCGATCCAATCTCCGCCTACGGGGGCGTCGTCGGCGTGAACCGAACGATCGACCTTCCGACGGCGAAGGCGATGAAGGGGGACGTGCTCGACGCGGTCATCGCCCCGGGGTACGAGCCGCAGGCGCTCGAGATGTTGAAAGGAAAGAAGAAAGGGACGTTCGCCTGCTACAAGGCGAAAGGGGCGGCTCGCGGGAGCGTCGCGGTGAGCGACGCCTATTTCCCGTTCCGGGACGGCCTCGACGAATTGGCGAAAGGGGGCGTCGCCGTGATTGCACAACCGGGCGGTTCGATCCGCGATGCGGAAGTGATCGCGGCCGCCGATGAGGCCGGAATCGCCATGGTGTTCACGGGGACGCGGCTGTTCAAGCATTGAGGGATCGGATGGACCGTCTCCGCGTCGGGGTGCTCGCGTCCGGGAGGGGTACGGACTTCCAAAGCCTCGTGGCCGCGCGCGACCGCGGGGATCTGGCGGCGGAGATCGTCGTCCTCGTCTGCAACGTCCCAGGAGCGCCAGTGATCGAGAGGGCGAAGAAGGCGAGTGTCCCCGCCGTCGTCGTGGACCATCGGCCTTTCGGGAAAGACCGGACCGCATTCGAACGGGAGGTCGTGAAGGTCCTGCGAAAGAAGCGGGCGGACCTCGTCGTCTTCGCGGGGTTCATGCGCCTCGTGACCACCTACTTCATTGGGCAATTCCCGATGCGCATCATGAACATCCACCCCTCACTGTTGCCGGCCTTCCCCGGGGCCCACGCCCAACGGGATGCCCTCGCGGCCGGGGTCAAGGTCACCGGATGCACAGTCCATTTCACCGATGCGTCCATCGACGGGGGACCGATTATCCTTCAAAAAGCGGTCCCCGTCCATGAGGACGATACGGAGGAGACGCTCGCAGCGCGAATCTTGGAGCAGGAGCACATCTTCCTTCCCCTCGCGGTCCGCCTGTTCGCGGAAGGACGACTCAAAGTGGAGGGGCGCCGGGTGAAAGTCAATACGAAAGACATTTCGCTTCCACCCATGTCCTAGCCGAGAATGAGGTCGATCAACCCTGGAAAAAAGGGCCGTCCAGGAATCCTGAACGGCCTCGTTGTGGAGGGATGCTTGTCTAAGCAACTCCCACAATAACTCGAATCTATAAAACGTTTTTCGAATGCGGCTCAAAACTGTGGTCAGCTTTTCGAATCGCGCGTCCTCCGACCCCCCGAGCAAAGGGGGGAAGGCCCTTCGCCCCCCTTCGAGAAATGAGAACGGCGTTCGTTCTGGAGGGCCGGTTGCGGTTCATCAAGGTGAAGTATTTCAAGCTTTCACAGAACATGTTCGGACTCGACGTCGGGCTTGCGATCCTTTCGGTTCCACAGAAGCTGCCTCAAGATGACGGGCGATAATCGACTCTGCACCTTCTTCCGCAAGGCTTATGGCGAACCCGACCCTTCGACGCCGCGGAATACGACATGAAGGGCGTCGGAAAGTTCGGGGAGGTCATGGCGGGCGAGAAGGGCAAGGTGAGCTACGACGAAGTCGCCGCCCGCCTTCAGAAGATCATCCACTCCGGCAGTCAGCGAAAGGCAATCACGGATTTCGTCTGCCGAGAACTCCGGAAGATCCCGCACTACACCTGGGTCGGCATCTACGTGGTCGACGGTCCCGAACTTGTCCTCGTCTCGTGGTCGGGGCCCAGCGCGACGCAACACGCCCGCATTCCAATCGGGGAGGGGATCTGCGGAGCCGCGGTCGCGGAGAAGGCGACCGTGATCGTCCCGGACGTGAACACCGACCCGCGATACCTGCAGTGCTTCATCAACACGCGTGCCGAAATCGTGGTCCCAATCCTTCGGGACGGCGCCCCCTTTGCGGAGATCGACATCGACTCGGATCAACTGAACGCCTTTGGAGCGACGGACAAGGAATTCCTCGAATGGGTCGCTGAGGACCTGCGCAGCATTATGTGATGGCCTGTCCGGAATCGTGCGCCCACGAGCCGCCGATCGGTGCTACAACCGAAACTCGCCCCAAACGCGGATGAACGTGTCCACCTGGTCTGAGGTCGCGAGCTCGTACGTCGTCATGAGGCGGGCGACGGTCTTTGGATCGACGACTCGATACCCACGTTCCTTCAATTCCGCGCGGTCGATGATTCCCGCCGCCTGCATTTTCTTCAGGTGATGGGAGAGGGTCGACGGCGATACCGACACTTGCTCCAAGATCTGCTTGTGGGTCGCATCCTCCCGCTCCATCAGAAAATTGATCACGCGGAGGGGCACGGGCTGGCGGAGGAACGCGAGGATCTGTCGACCCGCATCGGTCAGGGCGGGGCGGGAGTCCGAGAGTCCGGGCGTGGACCGCGGATAGAACCGTTTGTACTCTCCGTCCATCGAGGACGTGATCAGGTCGTGTCTCTCGAGGAACCGGAGGTGATAGTCCGCCAGGGTGATCGAGAGATTGAGAGCGCGAGACAGCTCACGAAGGTGAAATCCGGGGTTCCGGCGGACAAAATCGTAGAGGTCCCTTCGAGTTTGGACCGCCAGGATCCCTTCGTCCTTGGACGCCATGCACCGCTCAACGCCGCAACGTGAACCCGTAGAACAGGGCGAGGATCACGAGGTCGAGGGCGCCCGACAGGAGGAACGCCTGTCGAAGGTCGATGGTCGGTGTGAAGAGGAAAATCGTGAGGAGCAGACCCTTCAGGAAGAAGACGCCGAACGCGGCCGCGAGGAACACGAGGTGTCCATCTCGGGTTCGCCTGAATGCGACGACCGCGATGAGGGTGAGGGCGAGCGCAAAGACGGAGACGGCTGCGAGTAGGATGTTCTCGATGGCCACCAAGGAGACCGCCGCGAACCGTAACGGAGAAAGGCGTTAAGGCTTGCGGCTCGTGCGGCGATTTGCGAGGACGATCGTCACCGCCACGAAGGCGGTCACACCAGCGAGAGTCGCCGCGTAGAGGACGAAATCGCCTTGGGGTCCGGAACTCGGCTCCGTGGCTCGACGGATGTCGAAGAGGGCGCTGCGCACCCCGAGCGTCGCGTGCTGAAGGATCGTGTTGCTCGGCGTGGAAGATCCGAAGGCGTAATTGAGGGTCAGGTTGTACGGACCGGGCTCGAAGGGCCCGCCTAAGAGTGCGACCGGGATCCCGCTGCCGTCCGCAAGGACCGTGTTGGACCAGGAGAAGAACACGGTCGACGAATGGCCTCGACCGCTCGCGGTGACATTGATCTCCTTTTCATTCGGGGCGAAGCCTTGCACCTCGTCCCAACTGTGGTCCTCGAGGAGCACCCGTTCGTGTGTGTCCATGCGGAATTCGAGGCCGAGGTTCGCACCCGGTGGAACCACGGCCGGCTTGATCCGAATGTCCAATCTCGCTTCCATCGGCGTGAGCACGATGGTGTCGATGCGCTCGAAGCGCTGCGCGACGGTGATGTTCAGGGTGGCGTTGCCGTCGCGGCTCTGAACAAGGAACTCGAAGACACGGCCTCCGTCGGTGTCGGTCCAATTCGACGCGAGGACCGGGGCGTTGCCGAAGGCGGCGCTGCCCAAGGCCGTCGTCCGGACGATCTCTCCGTTGTCGATCCGACCGTTGCCGTTCCCGTCCTTCCATGCGATCAGATTCAGGAGGTTAAGCTCGTAGGAGCTGCCAATCCCATCGGTCCGGCTGTAGGCCACCTCGAACGTCCCCGCATGGTATGACAGATCAAACTGGTCCTCCAGGGCAGCGGTTCCCAGGTGGCTCGACACGCTGAATTCGTCCCCCGCGGCGCTCGCGGCGACGGTCCGCTGGGTCGCATCCTCGAGCCCGTCCGAGACCCCGTCACCGTCCGAATCGGTCCCGTCCGCGACGGCCAGGGAGGACGCGAGCACCACAGCCAAGGCGGCAGAGGACGCGAAAGCTATCGCGGCAGCGCGGGTGAAAACCATGGACATCGGCCTAAAGAGTCGATGGGGTTCCGCAGGTATAAGGAAGTTATTTTACAGTTTTCGAAGCCTGCGATCCCGCCTCGACTCCGTCACCCGCGCGCGGCTGCCGCTGGTGCCATGCGCGCCTCCCCCGGACCGTGCCGCATCATTCCTTGAGGACTTCTCCGAAGGCCATGCGGCGGTGGACCTTCGTGATCCGGATCTTCACCTGATCCCCGACCTTCGTCCCTGGGACGAACACGACGAAGTTCTGGATCCGTGCGAGTCCATCGCCCTCGCGTCCGATATCCTCGATCTTGGCCTCGTAGACCTTCCCTTCTTCTACCGGTACGTTCGAAGGTCGGAGGCCAGACCCTGAATACGCCATTCCCCACTCCATGCGGCGACCCCCCGTCGCCGGCTTCTTTCGCATCGCGATGTACGGTATATAACGATATAGGCGAGGGAGGGAGCGCTCCTGCAATCGTCACGATTCGCGGAGGGCATCGAGGTCTTTCTCGACGTCCGAGGGACGCGAAAACCGGAGGCTCAGGATGAGGAAGACGATTCCCACGATGAGGACAATGAGTCCGATGGCGGTGACGAGCCGGTTCCAGGGCCCGAAGACGTCGAACGCACGGAACTCCCCGACGCTAATCTGAAGCACGTCGTGGAGCCAGGACCCCAGAGCAATGCCAGGCCCACCGAGCAGGATAAGGAAAATCCCGGTGTAGAAGAGGAACTTCTCTCGGAACCCGGTCTTTGGTTCCTCCGCGGAATCCTCGCTGGCACTTCGGTCCACCCCGCGCGCGTCCGCGCCGACCGGGCTGTCGGTGGCGACCCCCTGGTCAAACAATTCTCCGCATTGCGGACATTCCGTCGCGTCGAGTGCCACGACCGCCTTGCAGGTCGGACACTCCGCGACGACGTCTTGCGATTGCGCCATGGCGGCAACCCGCTCCTGCGGTCTGAGGCTATAGTCGTTTCTTCCTCTCTATCCGATTTGATAGAGTCCCCATCGGGATCCTTAGCCCGAGTCGGCGGGTGGGCCGGCTGGGGCGTCCCTCGGATCGCGCGATCAGACGGCGGCCTTGGGCTTCGCGAGCCACGGCACGTGAATCTGACCGACGAGGTCCCGCCACTCCGCGGGCATCGGTCGGCCCGATTCGTCCCGGCGGTACCAGTCCAAAATGGTATCCACCTTAGCGTCGCGACCTGAGATCGTCACCATGAGGGCGTTTCGGACATTCGCCGCCGCCTCAGCCGCCACTTCGTTCTCGAAGATCGCCGCGTACGGCGTCTGGGACATCCACCAGAGGACCAGATAATACGTCTTCCGGTTCGAGATCCGTGGGCGTTTCGGTTTCATCTCGGGTGAGGGTTCCTTTCGGCGGGGGTGGGTCCGTCGACCAAGGAACGACGAGGTGGCAAGATAAGGAATCTTTCCAACAGTTCTCAACCCTGATACTTGGACAGGGTCAGTCTTCGAACCACGCGCCGCACGAGCACCGGATCGCCTCGGAGTCGACCTGCGTCCCGCACCGCGGGCACGAATAGACCAGATGGTCCCGCAGACTCGCGGCTCGGAATTCGACCCGGCACACGGGGCACCAGTCCTCGCCGGATGGCACGCTCGAGGCGCACTCCGGGCATTGGAACGTCACCTCGGAGGCGGGGGCAAATCGGACGCCGCAGGCGCAATCTTCGGACGCCTGCGACACGAACCGACTGCAGGACGGACACTGATAGAGAAGAAGGGAGACCTCCTCGTCTTGGGGAGGCTCCCTGGGGGAATAGGCTAGATCGCGCACATGTTGGAGGTCCTCGACAATCTCACGGAGGGACCGTGGTCGGATCCCCGACTCGTTCTCCGCTCGTGTGAACGAATCGGACGTCGGAATGCGCCCCGAACGGTACGCGCCTCCCGTGCCGCCCGCGAAGGCGGAGCCGCAATGTTGGCAACGGTCCAGATCGAAGGACGTGAGCTGTCGGCATTTCCAACAGAGGATCCTCGGCAGGGTCCCGAGCGACTTCATGATGCTGTCGACGTCGCGGCGAGAACCACTCCCTCGCGACCGTGGACGCATCATTGTCGAACCGCGCTCCATAGGACGGCGGGGCATCGTGCTTTTTGACCAAAGCATCTTTGTTACGACTTGTTGGGTGTGATAATCAGGAGCGAGTCCGCCCCCGTCCTCCCGAGCCCGACCGGTCTCACGAATGATTTAAGTGGACCTCCCATCTTGGACCGGCGGAATGAAGATCCTCGTGTGCGTCGCATGGCCGTACGCGGCGGGTCCGCGCCACCTGGGACATGCGATCTCGACGTTCATCCCCGCGGACATCATCGCCCGCTACCACCGCATGAAGGGAGACCAGGTCCTCATGGTCGGCGGGAGCGACATGCACGGGACGCCGACGATGGTCCTCGCGGATCGGGAAGGCGTGTCCCCGCGCGCCGTCGCGGAGCGCTACCACGCGATGCACGAGAAGAACATCGAGCAACTCGGCGTCCGCTACGACCTGTACTGGAACACCGCGGATCCGCATCACGAGGCGTGGGTCCAAGAGATCTTCCTTTCCCTACGGGAAAAGGGCCATGTCTACGAAGCGACGATGACCTCCCCCTTCTGCACCACGGACCAGAGGTTTCTCCCGGACCGCTACGTGGAGGGGACGTGTCCGCATTGCGGCTTTCCGAGAGCCCGAGGCGATCAGTGCGAGAACTGCGGGAGGATCTTGGATCCCTTCGAGTTGAAGGACCCGAAATGCAAGATCCACGGGACCACGCCGATCCCGAAAGAGACGAGGCATTTCTTCTTCCGCCTTAGCGCCTTCGAGAAACCTCTCTCGAAATGGGCCGCGGACGACAAGGAACACTGGCGGCACCACGTCCTCACGTTCATGCGCAGCTGGCTCCGCGAAGGCCTGAAGGACCGACCGATCACGAGGGACCTGGACTGGGGCATCGAGGTCCCGGTCCCCGGATATGAATCCAAGCGCATCTACGTCTGGTTCGAGGCCGTGATGGGCTACCTGACCGCGACGAAGGAATGGTATCGCCGCCGCAATCAGCCCGACGGATGGAAGGACTTCTGGTACGATCCGGAGGCGCGCCACTACTACTTCATCGGGAAAGACAACATCGTGTTCCACACCATCATTTGGCCCGCGATTCTCCTCGGGTACGACCAAGGACTCGACCTTCCGTACGACGTACCCGCTACCCAATTCCTGAACTTCTCCGGCGAGAAGATGAGCGCGGGGAGAGGGAGGGGCGTCTGGCTTCCCGACCTCCTGGAACGTTTCGACCCGGACCAGATCCGGTATTACGGAATCGCGACGATGCCGGAGACGAAGGACACGGACTTCGAATGGGAGGACTTCGAGCGACGGAACAACAGCGAACTCCTCGCGGTCTATGGGAACTTCGTCCATCGCGCCCTCACGTTCGCGGACAAGAACTTCAACCACGAGATTCCGCCCGCGGCCTTCCTCGACCGATCGGACAAGGCGATAATTCGCGCCATCGAGCAACAATGGAAGAAAGTCGGTCATAATCTCGAGTACGTGCATCTGAAGGACGCGATGAAGGAGGCGATCCAACTCGCCCGCCTCGGGAACCAGTACGTCGATCAGAAGGCGCCCTGGAATCTGATCAAGACGGACCGCGCCGCGTGCGGCACGGCGATCCATGTCGCCCTGCGGGTGAGCCGGGCCCTCGCCGTCCTCATGGCCCCGTTCCTGCCCTTCAGTTCCTCGCGGTTGTGGCACGCCCTCGGATACGATTCCGACGTCCACGCGACTCGGTGGGAGGACGCCTTGGAAGATGCGCCGGCAGGGCAGCGGCTTCGCGTCGGCAAACCGCTCTTCTCCAAGATCGAACTCGAGGAACCTGCCGCGGACCCGACCCACCGCTTCGATGTCCGGGTGGCTCGGATCGTGGATGTGCAAGAGCATCCGAACGCCGACAAGCTGTACATCCTCCAGGTAGAACTGGGGGACGAACGCCGCCAGATCGTCGCGGGCATTCGAACGGACTACACGATCGACCAGCTGCGCGGGAGGAAGGTCGCCCTCCTCGCCAACCTGGAGCCGGCGAAGCTCCGGGGGGTCGAGAGCCGCGGGATGCTGCTGGCGGCCGAGGACCAGGCGACCGTTGGACTCCTGATGCCGCCCGAACAGGCCGCGGTCGGCGCCCAGATCCTCGGCGTCAAAGGGGCCCCGACGTTGCCCTTCTCCGAGTTCCAAGAATACAAGTTCCAAGTGGGCCCCGACGGCACGGTCGAGTTCCGCGGCCGCGATGGAGCGATGAAACTCACCCTGGCCGTCGAGGGGACCCCGGTCCGCGTGGACAAGAACCTGAACGAAGGCAGCTGGGTCCACTGATCCGCTAGCCGACCGATGCCATGGCCATCGTGAGCGCGACAGCACGTTGGCCGAGCCCAATCGCGAGTTCGCGCTCAATCGGTTGAAAGTCGGGACCGAGGCACTCAAGGTGGACGCCACTCCATGTCAATCGCGCGTCCACGACGGGGCGATCCCCGTCGAAGATCGTGATGCGACTCCAGATCATCGGCGTGATCCGATACCTGCGACCTCGCCAGAGAAAGGTCGTATTCCGCCACCGAAACCGGATCTGAAGGGACCCGACCGGGGATTCGATGAAGATCCGGTCACGCCAACTGTCGTAGCGAACCCTCCCGCCATTTCCCCGCGGATCGACGACATGCCGCCAGCCCTGCCGACCGCGTCGTACCACATACTCGCTCGGCCCCACCTGAATGCGGTCTCGAACGAACCCCATTCGCAAGTCGACCGTCACGCTTCCCAATGACCGCGTCGGAGGATAAGTCCTCGTCGGGAATTCCGTCTCCCAAGTCTTTAAGCGAGGCGGCCCGTTCCGCGAACTTCTCCATGCGATTGGACCTGCACAACCATACGCGGTACTCTCCGGACTCGCGGGTCGTGCCGGCGGAGCTCGTGGCCCGCGCCAAGGCCACGGGTCTGGCCGGCGTGGCCATCAGCGACCACAACGCGGTCGGAGGCATCCCGAGGGCGGAAGAGGCCGCGGGGTCCGATTTCCTCGTGATTCCGGCCATCGAGGTCTCCACGAAGTCCGGCCACGTGCTGGCCTACGGCGTCCGCCAGATCGTCCCTCGAGACATGTCCGTGACGGAGACGGTGGAGCGGATCGTGGCGCTTGGTGGCGTGGCCGTCGCCGCTCATCCCTACCGGTTTTGGTCGGGACTCGGAGAAGCGGCGGTGGTAGAATCTCCCTTTGCCGCATACGAGACGTTCAATGCCCGAACCTTGGCGAGAGGGAACTTGCGGGCCCAAGCCCTGGCCCGGGAGCGAGGCGTCGGACAAACCGGCGGGAGCGACAGCCACTTCCTCGACGAGGTGGCCCGGGCGGTAACCGTGATCGATGCGGGCTTGCTCCGTCCGGACGACGTGGTCCAGATCTTAGGCGAAGGAAAGACATTGGCGCAAGGGCGAGACCGAGGCGCGAGCGCGACGGTCCGATACGTGACCAAGGCGGTCGGAGAGTGGATCGTCCGCGGGATGCGGAGGATCTAGACTACAAATGCTCCTCGATGCGAGGGATGTATTTCTCGACCGCGAGCTTCGCTTTGAGCGGGTCGTTCCCCACCCCGATTCGCATGACCAGGAGGGCCTTCCGGCCACCGTGGATGATCAGGTATTGGCTCGCCTTGGAGCGGATGATCACGCTGTCGAGGACGTCCCTCGCCTCCGACGTCACGGTCTCGGCCGAGCCGATCAGGACCGCAAACATCGATCCGAACGTGTCCACGTGGACCCCTTTCGGAAAGCTCCCCGCCAGGTAGGTGCCCGCGAGGGACACGAGCATCGCTTCGTGCACTCCCTCGTTCTGCTCGATCTCCTTGAGGATCGATTCGAGCGCGGCTGCGTCCACCATGGCCGAAGGCCTCGGAAGGCCCGGATGGAGGCCTCGCGGGATTAAACCTTTCCGCTTCGAATCTCAAGGAGGCACGTCAAAGCGCCCGGAGGAGTTCGTGCATAGCGAGCGCCGCATCGACCGCGTCGGCCCCCTTGTCGACGCGTGCAAGCGCCTGTTCGTCGGTCATCCCCGGTCCCGTGATGCCCAGGCCCACCGGCTTGCCCGCCCGCAATCCGACGTCGAGGAGGGCCCGCGGCACGACGGCCATGAGGGCCTCGTCATGGAGGGTCTCCCCCTTGATCACGGCGCCGATCGCCACGGCCCCGTCCACGTCCGGACGGCCCAGGAGCCGCTCGACGGCGAGAGGGATTTCGAATGTGCCCGGCACACGGACCACCGACGTCACGCGAACGCCACGCTCCTTGGCCCGGGCGAGTGCCTTCTCCACCATCCGGTCCGTCACGTCGCGATGGAATTCCGCGGCGACGATTGCGAGTCTCATCGGTCGTTCACCCGGAGCGGGCCCGCATCGGAGAAGCCCTCCCGCTGCCCCGTCCCCGCACGGGCCCGGATCGCGTCGGGGCGGAGCAGGAGGTCGTACGCGTTCACCGCATGCTCCCGGGTCCGTCGGTCGAAGAGTCGGGCCAGCTGGACCTCATCGGCCGCTTCTTCCTCGTGCACCATCACGCCGAGGATGTGCCGGCCCAGGTTCGCCTGGACGACCTGCAAGCCGAAATCCGCCGCGAGCGCGCAATCTTTGTCGACGGGCTGCCGGCCGACCATGCCCAGGGCCATGACGAGGTCGCAACCCCGGTCGAAGAGGATCCGCGCACCCGCCGCGAGATCCTTGATTCCGGGGACCGTGTATCGCTCGACGAGGAAGCCGCCCCCTTGCTTCCGGAGTTCGTCGATGGCGGCCGATGCCATGTCGTACCGGGAGAAGGACGTGTCGACGATCCCGATCCGCATCAGGCCTTTCCCTTGCGACGCCGTGCGGGGGGATCCGCGGGCAGTTCGACCTTCCCGCCTTCGACTCCGGACAGTCGCTCTTGGAGCGCGAGCCATTCCGCCACCTTCCTCACGATCTTTCGCGTCCCGTCCAGGTCGCCTTCGAACTTCGGGAGCCGGACGACCTTCGTCGAGAGACCGCGCTTCCGGCACTCTTCCAGAATCCGAGTCTCATCGTGGACCTGGTCGAAGCCGAGGGCGATGACGTCGGGGCGGATCTCGTCCAGGATGTCGTAGATGTTCCCCTCGTGGCCCAAGACCGCCCGGTCGACGGGCTTGAGCGCGCCCACCAACTGGATCCGCGATTCCTCCGGCGTGATCGGCTCGTGCTTGAACCGTCGCGCGGTGCTGTCGCGCGCCACGACCACCCACAGCTCGTCGCCGAGCTTCCGCGCCTCGCGGATGAAATAGAGGTGACCGGGATGGAGGAGATCGAAGACCCCCGTCGCCATTACACGGACCACAAACGCCACGCTCGGACGATGTCCTGGCCTTCCAGGAACACGAGATTCCTCTCCCGAGCATATGCCTTTGCATCTTCCTTGGAGAGGGCTCGTCCGTCGTCCGCCATCATCTCGCAGATGGTCGCGGAGGGCGCGAGTCCGGCCATGATCATGAGGGCCGTCGTGAGCTCCGTGTGTCCGCGGCGGTCATCGAGGATCGGTTCCGCCGCGTTCAGGAGCGGGACATGGCCCGGGGAACGGAATTCCTCCGCGAACGCATGGGCGGCCCATCCGTTTTCGCGCTTCACGGCTTCTTTCGCAATGGCCGCCAGTCGTGCGATCGTCCTCGCGCGGTCCACGTCGGTCACCCCCGTGAACGTGTCGCGGTGGTTTACCGCAATCGAGAACGCGCTGTGCCGATCGTACTTGAAGTCCTCCGCGGAGACCGCATCGAGGACGGGATAGGCGGATCCGGCGCGACGGAGGACGTCGGTCATGAACGGAAGACCAATCCGGGCCCGGACTTCGCCTGACAAGGTCATGCAGATCAATCCCCCGGCCTCCTTGCGGAGGGTCCGGATCCCGGCGGGCGTGACGAACTCGCTCGCGATCGTCAGATCCGTCTCCGCCTCGCGGCCGTCCCCATCGTAAACGAGGACGAATTCCCCGCGGCGCAGAGCGGTGATGGCGCGCTCGAAGTCCACGGTTCTCCGACCCCGGGCGGAATATATCAAGATATTTGTAAGAACTATTTTGCTGGTAATGAGCGGGGCGAAGCGGAGCCCTTATTTCGTCCCCATGGATGGTGCTCCGGATGCTAGAGGCCCGCGCGGTCGCGGCCATCGATCCCGGAGGGATGCGGGACATCATCGCGTCGCTTCCAGAGCAACTGGCGACCGGCATGAAGGTCGGGAGCGCGGCGCCCGTCCCGATCGGGGATGCACAGCGGATTTTCATCGTCGGGATGGGAGGTTCGGCGATCGGCGGCGACGTATTCGCGGCGTGGCTCGCGGATCGCACGAGGATCCCCATCCAAGTGGTCCGGGACTACCGGCTACCGGCGTACGCGCGACCCGAAGATCTTCTCGTGGCGGTCTCCTATTCCGGCAATACGGAAGAGACCCTGGCCGCCACGGCGCAGGGGATCAAGCTGGGTTGTCGCGTCGTCGCCGTCACCTCGGGGGGAACCCTGCGCGATCTCGCCCGGGGCAACGACATGCGAGTCCTCCCGGTCCCGACGGGCCTTCCCCCTCGCGGGGCCTTCGGCCATCTGTTCGGAATCCTCGCAGGGATCGGCGGAGGATGGGCGGTTGGTGCGTTGGACGACGAGCTCAAGGAAGCAATCGCGCACTTGCAAGCCGTCCGCACCCGCCTGCGCCCCGAGAGCGGGGTCCGATCGAACCGGGCGAAAGCCCTCGCCGTGAGGATCCGAGCGGTCGTCCCCGTCATCTATGCGGCCCCGCCCTTCGTCGCGGTCGCCCGGCGATGGCAGACCCAGCTGAACGAGAACTCGAAGGTCCTCGCGTTTTCGTCCACCTTCCCCGAAGCGGACCACAACGAACTCGTCGGCTGGATGGAGGACTCTCGCGCACGCGCCCATCGCGCGATCCTCCTCCGGGACCGCGATGAGGCACCGGACATCCGCCGTCAGCTCGACATCACCGTGGGCCTCATGTCCCGCAAGACGAAGGTTGAGCAGATCCGGGATGACGGGCCCAGCCTCGTGAGCCGCATGCTCGGGACCCTGTTCCTCGGAGACTACGTGAGCCTGTATCTCGCCGCGTTGCGCCGCGTCGACCCGCTCGTCTTGAAACCAATCCAGGCCCTCAAGGCGAAACTCGCCGAGAGCCATCGAAAGAGCTGAACGCCGAGGGGGAGACTTCCAGGCAGCCGTCACCAGAGCGGGAGCCATTTGAACTCCCGAGGGCTTACGCCCACCAGCTCTCCAGGCTGGCGCCCTACCGGACTAGGCGACCTCGGCACCCAGCGCGCGCCCATCGGGTCCGTCGGTATAAAGATTCCCCGCGCGCTCATCCGGAGGAAGCGCGGAATGCGCGCGCCATCTCCACACGATCGCGTCCCGTCGGATGGCTGTAAAACAGCCACTTCTCCCAGGGGCGTGGATCCGCCACGCCGAGGTTGCGATCGTGAAGCTTCACCATCGCCGCGACGAAATTCGCGGGATCGCCGGTGAGGCCGAGGGAGAACCGGTCCGCGCGAGCCTCACGGGACCGCGACGCTCGGAGTTCCAGCGGACGAAAGGGGAGGGCGAGAAGGCTGAAGAGCGCCACCAAGAACGGCAATCCGGCCATGTCCGCCGGCGATCGAATCCCGAACGAGGAGTAGGTCGCGGCATAGGCCCAGCCCACTAGGGCGAGGACCAGAAGGGACACGAGGGAGCCGGAGAAGAACCCGCGGATCGGATCCCGATATTTCTGGTGGGCGAGTTCGTGCGCGAGGACGGTCTCCACCTCTTCCGGGGTGAAGCCTTGGAGGAGCGTGTCCGTCACGATCACCCGGCGCGTGCGACCGAGGCCCATGACCGCCGCGTTCGACCGCCGGGTCTTCTCCGACGCGCGTAACTCGAACACGCCGAGGATGGGGACATCAGCCTTCGCGGCGAGGGCCTCGAAGCGACCGCGGAGGACGGCGTCGGTCAGAGGCCGGAATCGATAGAAGAGGGGCACCAAGACCACCGGCGCGAGGAAGCCGAGAATCGCGGAGACGATGAGTCCGAGAAGCCACGCAACGAGCCACCACCAGGTCGAGGTGGCGAGGAGCCAGAGGAGGACGCCACCCGCGACGACCGATGCCCCGAGGCCGAGGCCGGCCGTCTTCGCGAGGTCTTTCATCCATCCCCACATCGATTGGGAGGACAGCCCCGATGCCTTCTCCCATCGATATCCACCGACGTAGGTGAAAGGAAGTTCGACGGCGAAGAAGGCCAGGTAGAGGACCGCGAGGAACAGGATCGTGGAGGTCCACGAGGGCCATCGAAGGGAGAGGACGGCATCTCGAAGGCTCGCGGAGCCGACGATTACCAGACCCACGACGAGCGACACGAGCGCCCCCGTCCGTGCGATGGAGAGTCGGAACCGTAAGGTCCGCAGACGGTGCGCCTTCGCCTGTCGATCCGAGTCAAAGCCCCACGCATCGACGGCCATGGATCACTTCCACAGCTTCGGGTACGTGCCTGGCTCCATCAGGACGCGGCCGGTGTCCGCCGCCGCACCCGACTTCGCGATGACGATCTCGTCGGTCGTCATGAGCGCTTTCGACAGCGCGACTGCCTCGCCTTTCCCCGTGAAGACCCCGACCGCGTCACCTCGTCGGATGCGGGGGGACAGCTTCGCGACGCCGGGGACCGCCAGATTCGCGCCGTGGCAGAGCGCGTCCACGGCGGTATCTTTGATGATCATTCGAGGGAGATGCCGCAACAGGTCTTCGATGGGCCTCAGGATCGCGCGGACCGCGCTCTCGTTGCCGTCTTCTTTGGCAAATGCGAGGGCGTCACGGAATGCGTTCAGGGGATGGGCGTCCGCTTCTCCGAAGCTCGCGGTCCTGGTCCTCCGAAGGTCGACCAGGTTCGCGCCGACCCCGAGGGCATCGCCGATGTCCACGGCGAGGGTGCGGATATAGGTCCCCGACTCGCAACGAACTCGGAAGAGCACGTCACGCCCCTCGATCTCGAGAGGCTCGAGTTCGAACACGCGTCGCGTCCGCTGTTCCCGCTTCACCGCCGAGCGGACCGGCGGGACCTGGTAAATCTCCCCGATGAACCGGGCCATCATCGACCGCACCCGTCGCGGGTCCACATCCTGGTGGAGTTGGAACACGCCGACGTACTCCTTGTCTCCCGCGAGGACGGCCTCGACCGCCCGGGTGGCGTCCGCGAGGGCCACCGGCAGGACTCCGGTCACCCGGGGATCCAAGGTCCCGGAGTGGCCGGCCTTCGGGACCGAGAACATGTCCCGGACCCAAGCACTCACCTGATGCGACGTCGGACCGGCCGGCTTGTCGACGATCGCCACCCCGAGGCGGATCCGCTCTTGGATCGTTCGGTCCTCGGGGCGGGTTCCGTGCTTCGAATCCGGCGTTTCATGGAGGACGACGAGATCGCTCATCCCCGCACCCGGGCGGCGATCATCCCGACGATCTCATCCGGCGTCTTCTCGCCGGAGTCAATCACGAAATCGAACACGCTCGTGTCCCTCAAATCGATCCCGTAGATCGCCTTGTAGCGGATCCGTTCGGACTCCTCCCGGGCGACGATCTCTCGCTTGGCGTCGGGGACGCCCTTCTTCTCGCGACCCGCGATCCGACGGGCCCGCACCTCGAGGGGCGCGTCGATGAGGACCTTCAGACACGGGATGCGTTCCTTCGCCAAGAGATGCGCTTGGATTCGTCCGTCGACCACCACGTTCGCGCCCGCGGCTTGTCTGGCACGGATTTCTTCCAGAATGGCCCGGTCCAGGGCCCGGTCGATGGATGGGTCTTTCTCGGCTGCCCGACCGAGGGCCTCCAGACTCATCTCGCGTTCCTTCGCCATCGCGCGGAACTTCGTCCCCGCGGACACGAGGATGTAGTGATGGGTCGCGGCCCACCGTTCCGCGACCGTGGTCTTGCCGCTGCCGGGCGGTCCTCCGATCACGAGGATCATCCGGATTCCCTCACGCGGCATCGGCCGGCCCGGGCCGGAGCGGGACCCCCATCGCCTCGAGACGCCGTCGGAATCGGACGTACTTCAGCACACGCGTGATGATCTGGCCGAACGGGATCGCGAGGAGGGAATAGAGGAGGACCCACGACGGAAGGACGTAGACGGAATTCAGGTACACATGATTCGACCACGGGACCGCGATCCACTGGTTCCCGTGGTTATTCAGGACGACATCCACGAAGAGACGCAACCAAGTGAAGATCACGATGAAGAGGAACAGAGTCCACGCCATCGACTTCAGCGGCGTGGTCTGCATCTCCATGGTGTCCTTCATGAATCCTTGCTGGGCCTCCTTCAGTTTGGCCAACCTCGTCGTCTGGCCCTTTCGCATGGCTTCCATCTGTTCCTTCCGCCATGCACCCATCACCTTCTGGGTCCGCGCCATCTTCACCCAGTTCGTGTAGTGATCCCGGATGACGGACGAGATCGTCGTCGTCAGGATGCCCGCGAGCAGGATCGTGAGGGTCGGCAAGGCACCGCCGAACCCGATGACAGGAAAGAGCGCGACGTTCGCGATCGAGGCGAACCCGATGCCCACGTCCGGGCTGATGATCGCATAGACCGCGAGGAGGCCCAGGAAGATCATGATGAAGCGACTGAAACTCGGCGGGGCCCGCGGCGTGGTAGGTGGGGAAGCCGCTTTCTCCTCCGGCTTGGGGAATTCTTCGGATTCGGGCTGCTCCTCGGACTCTTCTTCGGAGTCGGACCCTTCCTCGGCGGAGCTGGAATCCTCTCCCGTGGAGCCGGAATCCTCGTTCACGGATTCGCCAATGGACCTGTTAATATAAGGATTTGCCAGCGCCCGGCCCGGAGAAAACTCAGTTGCCTTCCGCGGCTGCGGGCGAGGTCCCGAGGGCCGTCTGGATCTTCGTCGCGAGATCTTCATACCGTTCGGAGAGGGCCTTCTCCTGCTTCTGGAGCGATTTCACTCGGATCGTGAGCGTCTCCTTGTGCTCCTCGAGCTCCTTCTTCAGTCCGTCGCGGTCGTCCTGCCGCACGAGGAGCATGCCGATGCTCTTGTAGATCGGCGTGTCGCCGGTGAGCTTGTTGAGTTCCTCGAGGGTCCCTTCGACCTCGCGCAGCTTGGCCTCCAGTTGCATGCGTTGGCTCGCGAGGACCTGGAGCTGGTTCTGCAACTGCTGGTACTGCGCGATCTGGTTCTGAAGCTGCGGGGAGATGTCCTTCACGACGTCACCTCGCGCCGTACTCGGGCGGCGATGTCCGCCCATCGAAGATACGAATTCACGGCGGCCCTCAGGGCGCTCGTGTCGTCCGCGTCGATGGTGAGGGTCACGCGGCCTCGAGCGGCTCGGAGAGAGACGCGGGCTTTCGGGACATCGCGTCCTGCCTCGGGTCGCAGGGATTCATAGACGACCCCCGCATCCGGACCCGCGAAGGTGATCGTCGCGCGCCGCATGGTCACCGCGCCTTGACGACCTTCTTCACGTTCGGCCGCTCTTTGTAGAACATCTTGGAGCCGCACCGCTCGCACTGGATGCCGACCGTGTTGATGTTCGCCCGGATCGGCTCGAGGCACTTCGCGCACTTATACATCTCAGGCCTCCTCCGCCTTCGCCTCGGGCTTGTCCGCCGCCTGGACCTCCCGCTTGAAGGACGTCGTCACGATCGGGCGGTAGGCCCCTCCCGCGAACACGTACCCGCAACGGCGGCATGTCCATACACCGGTCGACGATCGCCGCACGGAGATCGCGGCGCACCGCGGGCAGACGTGCCGATGCTTCAGGCCCTCCTCGATCTCTTGCATCCGGCGGCGAATCCGCACGCCATACCGGGGCCCGAACCGGGCGACGCTGCCTGCCTTTCGCGTGCGACGTGCCATGGAAGACCTCAAGACGATCGAAGGATGGGGCGGATCGCGCGGCCGACGCGCTGGGCCGTCTCGATGATCCGCTTCACTTCGTCATAGGAGAAACTTCCACTTAAGCCTTTTTGCATCGCGCGGATATCGCCGTTCTCATCCGTCGTCACGGTGATGCGCGCATCCGCCATGCGCTCCTCGTCGAGGCTCGGATCGACGACGAGGATGTCCTTGATCTTCGCCGTCGTGACACTCACCGGCCAATGCTCGACCGGGAGCGGGAAGTTCTCGCCCAGGTTCACGTTCTTCGCCGGGACGACGACCGATGCGAGGGCTGCGACCGCACCGTAGGAGCAGGCGTCGAACAGGTTCCCGTCGTAATCGAGCACGTGGATGTCGATGAACATGATCCAGACCTTCTCTTTCGGGGTGATGCACAGCTTCTCCATGTTCACCATCTTCGACTCGCGGATCCCGCGGTCCACGACGCGGGCGAGTTCGATCGAGTCCGGTCTCGGCGGTCCCGCTTCGAACGTCGGGCTCGCCATCGGAATCAGCTCGACGCTCGTCGACAGGACGCCCGTGTTCGGCGTGTCGGGGTACGGCTCGCCGACGGACATCTTGATTCCGACGAGGATATCCGTGTTCCCGAGCTTCGCGCGGGCGCTCCCTTCCGCGGTCTTCACGAAGGACCGTTCGATCGAAAGCTTCCGCGGCTCATCGAGCACGCGGCCGTCCACGCGCTGGCCACTGGAGGCCAACCGATAGACGTGGGCCCGCATCAATTCCGAGACGATCTCCTCGCTCATCAGATCCCCTCCGGGCCGAAGTCGTCCTCGGGTGGGAGCGGCGACTCGGACTCCGACATTGGTGCCGCAGGGGCTGGGGGCGATTCCTTCATGATATCTTCGAGGGTCGTGGAATACCGACGGCGCAGGGCGTCCCGTTGCAATTCATAGAGGCGGTGCGTCGCGGCGATCGACATCTCCATCGCCTTCTGGAACTCGTCGTACGTGAGATGTCCATCCATCTGGAGGAGCACGATCTCGCCCGTCCGCGGGACGATCGCCATGGGGCAATCAGCGTCCCCGAAGTTGTCCTCTTCCTTGTTCAGGTCGACGCACACGACGCCATCGATTTTCCCGGACGCGCAGGACGTGACGAGGTCCCGCATCGGTACGCCGGCGTCGGCGAGGGCCACGCTCGCGGCGGTCAGGCCCGCGCACCGCGTGCCGGCATCGGCCTGGAGGACTTCGATGAAGATGTCGACCGAGGTCCGCGGGAATTGTTCTTTGAAGACGACGGCGGAGAACGCCTCCGAGATGACCTTCGAGATTTCGACGGAACGTCGATCCGGGCCTGGCCGCTTCCGGTCGGAGACGCTGAAGGGCGCCATGTTGTACCGACACTGGACGAGTGCCCGGGCGGGGTCCTGCAGGTGGCGCGGGTGGGCCTCCCGGGGCCCGTACACGGCCGCTAGGACCTTGTTCCCTCCCCACTCCATGTACGCAGAGCCGTCCGCACGACGCAGGACGCCCGCCTCGATCCGCACCGGCCTCAATTCGTCCGCTTTCCGGCCATCCAGACGCCGTCCGTCCGCATTGATCAGTTTCATCTCTTTCTCGATGTGCTCGATGTCTTCCATTCCAATCGCTCCTCAGGAGGGCCTCGGCCCTCGTGTCTCCCGACGCGCCCCCTCGATCAGCTCGCGCACGACCTCTGTGAGGCCGAACGCCTGGGCGCGTTCCTCGATCAGGCGGATGGCCCGCGCCGCAATCGCGGTGTCCTGGTCATTCCCGTCCAGCCAGATCCGGCCGTTCTGCCCGACGTAAATCTGGCAGTGCGTGAGGTCCTTGATGAGGGAGATCATGCTCCCCTCCTTCCCGATCACCCGGGGGACCTTCGTCGGGGAGATTTCCATCACCATGCCGCCGTTCAGCCGTCGCGCCTCACGCTCTTGCATCGTGAGCTGGACGCGCTTGATCTCGTCCACGCTCAGCACGTGAGCCATGATCACGTCGCCGACCTTCAGATACCGTGAGGTGTCGCCGAACTCGACCCGCCACGGCGATTCCGTCGCATGGAGGGGCGCGGGATAGGGAGAGTTGATGTCGACGAGCCAGTGGGATGCCCCGAGGTCGGTGACCTCGCCGATCACCGCGTCCCCGCGTTGGGGGATGTACCGCCCTTTGAGAGGGATCACGCTGACGAGGCCGTCATGCTCGTTCCGAATACCCAATTGTGCCGCGAAAAGCTGTCCGCCTTCGCTATAGGTTCCAGGTCCCGGTTTTAGCCCGGGGCCGCCGACGGCTTCGCCTGGAATGACAATCGGGCGAAGCGACCCGCTACCCTGCATGTGTGTTTCTCTCTCACGCGAGGCGTCGAAATGGAGGCCGCTACTTGAGGCTTCCGGTTTCGAAGGGGAGGTCCCGGCCCGCGGTCAGCGACCGGGAAGCCTGGGTCCCTTCGGCGGGTGTTTCCAGTCCCACCATGCGTATACGGAACTCACCGCCAGGATCGCCGTCAGGGCGACCCACGCGAGCACGAACGAAGACGTCGTCGTGAGGAGCGCGAACACGATGGTCGCGACGAGACAGAGACCGGTCAAGGCCACGATCGCCACGAAGCCGGTCCGAGGCGATATCCAACGGAGCGCCCGTCCGCTGGTCATAGGTAACCGCCTCTCGACGCGACGTCGGGCGGCTCCCTCCGGATCAGACTCGCTGGTCCGCCTTCAGGATCCGCGTCTCCACGTTTCCCTTCGTCTTCGCGTTCAACCGTTCTAGGAAGTCCGTTTGCAGGCCCGCGGGCATCTCGACGACGCCGAGCCAGGCTCCCGTCGGGGACCACTCTTCCTTCAGGATCGCACCGTAGCCCTTGATGTCCCCGTAGCATTTCGCGCTGTCCTCCGCACTCAGCTTCACCGCGATCCGGACCTTCTCGAAGCGGATCGGGATCAGGGGCCGGAGCGCGTCGAGGACTTCCTTCACCTGCTCTTCGACGGGCTTGAATGGGTCGATGTGCACCTTGGCCTCCTCCATCGCGTTTTCGATACGCTGGGGCGGATGGGGAGCGCTCGTCTGTGGGTTGATCGCGTTCGCCGCGATATATTGGACGCTCTGCTTGCGCTTCGCTTCGAGCATCTGCCGACGCTGTTCCGTCGTCAGCTGGATCTCGCCGCGTTGGATGATCTGCTTCGCGACGGCCAGGGGCTCCGTCGTCCCGAAGAACTCGACCATCTTCTCCTCGGACGCCTTCGAGCCTTTGTGGGCGTCCTTGAAGATCTCGTCGATCGCGAGCTCCTTGAGCAGGTCGACGTCCTTGCCGTCGCGGACCTTCTGGACGGCCTCCGGCTTCACCAGGACCTCGAACTTCTCGCCCGCCTTCTCGAAGCGGGCGATCCCGTATTCCTTGAAAATGTCGTCTCGTCGATCGCTTCGGAGCTCTTTGGGCATGAAGTCGCCTAGGACGCCGTCGGGACCCGGGTGAGGTACTGGCCCACTTCCGACTCCGACAGGCGCCGGAACTTGTCCACTTCCGTCACGAGTCCGACCTCGATCGCCCGCGCGTCCAGTTTCTCGCCTTCGGAGGCCTTCTGCAAGGCCTCGAGCCCGAGGACCATCGCATCGTCCTGGCTCATCCCTTCCTTGTACTTCTCCTCAAGGAGTTCCATGACCGCCTGCCGGCCTTGGCCGATGCTCCCCGCCTTGTACGAGACGAGGGCTCCGCTGGGGTCGGTCTCGAAGAGGTGGGTCCCGAGGTCGTCAACGCCGGCGACCAGGAGCGCGGTCCCGAACGGCCGCACGCCGCCGTACTGCGTGTAGTTCTGCTTGTAGTCGCAGATCCGTTTCACGAGCAGGTCCACGCCGATTCGCTCGCTGTACGTGACCTTGTTGATCTGCGCGACGAGCCGGGCGTAGTCCACCAGGACCCGGGCATCCGCGACCAGGCCGGAGGTTGCCGCTCCCACATGGTCGTCAATCTGGAAAATCTTCTCGATCGAAGAGGTCTCCACGAGCCGGGAACCGAGCTTCTTGTCGGCCATCAGCACGATGCCGCTCTTGAATTTCAGGCCGACCGTCGTGTTTCCCCGGGTCACGGCGACGCGGGCATATTCGACCTGAAACAGGCGGCCGTCGGGGCTGAAGACCGTAATCGCGCGGTCGTATGCCATCTGGCCCGGCTGCATTTGATAAACCTCTGGGCCGCTAATAAAGCGGTCACTTATAAGGGTTCTTTTGTGAGTCCCGACCGGCGCGGTCCCGCGAACTCAGATACTTCCGCGTCGCGGCCCGGATCGTCCCGGAGGTGCCCACCGTCCTCACACGGACCGCCTCGCCCGCCACCGCTTCAATTCGATTCAGCGCCGCAATGGCCGCATCTTTCTCCGTGTTCGTCGTTCGGACCAGACCCGAAGTCCCTTCGAAGTCCACGAGCCAGAGGGGCGGAGTCAACGCATGCATGACTTGCAGGATTTCCTCGCGCCGAAAGGCCCGCGGGCTCTCCAGCCGGAACGCCACATAGCGGTACCGGGGCCGATGGGTGCTCACGCTTGCGCGATAGGGAAGAAACGGAAAAAGGTTCGGAAAAAGAGGAGGAGGTCAGCGTACTTCGTCCACTTCGGCCGAGGTCTTCACCGGACCGGTGTACACCTCTTTGCCGAGGAGAGACTTCGACTTCACACCTGTGATCACGAGGAGCACGCGGACGGTGTGGTCCAGCTCGTCGTCGACGGAACAGCCCCAGATGATCCGGGCCTGCGGGTTGATCTTCTGGCCAACGATCTCCGCGGCCCGCTCCGCCTCGGAGACGGTCATGTCGCCGCCGCCGACGACGCGGACTAGGGCGCCGCGGGCGTGAGTCAGGTCAACCTCACCGAGCAACGGCGATTCGAGGGCCTCGTTGATCGCGTACTCGATCCGGTCCCGCTCTTCCTCGCTCTCGCCAATCCCGATCATCGCGACGCCGCCGCCCTTCATGATCGTCATGAGGTCGGCGTAGTCCAGGTTCACGAGTCCGGGCTTCGTGATGATCTCCGTCATGCCCTTGATCGACTGCATGAGGATTTCGTCCGCGACTTTGAACGCGGCGTTGATCGGCAGGCGTGGAACGAGCTCGAGGAGCTTGTCATTGTAGATCACGATCGCGGTGTCGGTGAACTTGCGGAGCTTGTCCAACCCGGCCTCGGCGTTCTCCATGCGGATCCGGCCTTCCGACTTGAACGGCATCGTGACGACGCCCATCGTCAAGGCGCCTTCCTCCTTTGCGATCCGAGCCACGTACTGCGCGGAGCCGGTTCCGGTGCCGCCGCCCATGCCTGCGGTGATGAACACGACGTGGGAGCCGCGGAGGAACTCGCGGATCTCTTCCTCGTTCTCGTGGGCCGCCTGTTCTCCCACTTCGGGGAGAGCGCCGGCCCCCAAGCCCTTCGTGAGGCGCTTGCCGATCAGGATCTTCTTCGGAGCGTGCACGGACAGAAGGTGCTTCGCGTCCGTGTTCACGGCGCAGAGCTGCGCACCCGTGATGCCCGCCTCGCTGCACCGGTTGACCGTGTTCGACCCGCCGCCGCCGCAGCCGACGATCTTGATCGAGACGTTGATCGATTCGACGATCTTCTCGATCTCCTGGTCGTCGTTGTTCTTCCCCTTCTCCGGCGTCTTCGCGGCCTTGGCGGCCTCGCGCTCTTCCTTTGCCTCGGCTTCTTGGTGTCGAGCCAGGGCCTCGTTGAGAAGCGATTTCATTGTGCCATCCCATCCCGTGGAGACTGACGCCGGACGCATCCATCCAGGGCTATTTAAAAGTAGTCATACATTCGTCAGACAATCGCCTCATTGACATCCGCCGTCCGGCTGCCAAGGTTTTCGGGCTCACGAAGCGGTGGGCGCCCTCGGTGTCATGTTGATCGCGATGCCCGCGTTCGTGATGTCGAACGAATAGACCGCGTCGTCGTGGGAGGAGCCCTTGTACTTCTCCACGGAGACAAAGCGCTTGATCCCGGTCTCGTCCCGGAGCTTATGGAGGCGGACCTCTCCGCGGGCGAGGAATGCCTCCGCGAGGACCTCGCTCTCATCGGGCAGCTCGACCGTGAGGAGGGACGTCACTTTCGATTCGGCGAGGTACCGCATGAACGACTGGGTCGTCACGGCCTCCTCGAACTCCCGCATGCAAAAGTACCGCAGCGCGGTCATCGAGTCGATCACGACGCGCTCGTAGTGCTTCTTCACGAGCAGGGTTTTGAGGAGCTGCTGTAGCGAATGGACCGAGACTTCCTTGCTCTCGAAATCCGGCGTCTTCCGAATCCGTTCCCCGATCGATCGCATCTTCGCGGGCTCTTCTTCTGTGGAGATCTCCAAGAGCGGCGTCGGCTCGAAACGCCGGATGTCCGAGTTCGCGTCGAGCACATCGAGGTCGTCCAGATTCCATCGGAACGCGCGCATGTTGATCTTGAGTTCGTTTGGTGGCTCCTCGAGACAGACAAAGAGGCAGCGTTCGCCGCCCTCCAGGCCCTCCCGCAGGAACTGCATCGCGAGGATCGTCTTGCCCGCACCAGGCGGCCCGGACACGATGTAGGGCCGGCCCGGGACGAAGCCGCCGTGGAGCATCTTGTCGAGTCCAGCGATACCCGTGCGCATCCGGGCGGCGGGGATCATCGGATCACCGGCGGTCGCGGCGGCATGGCCACAGGCGGCGGAGGCGGGGCTTCCGCGATCCGTTCCCTCAGTTGGGAATCGCAGGCGAGGGCGATCTTCATCGCCTTCTGGTAGTTGCGCCGCTGGAACGCGAGCATCGCGCGCGACAGAGCGACCTCGACATCTCGAATCGGGATCTGGCGTCGGTGCGCCTCCTCAATCTGGCGCATCACGGACTCGATCACGTTGGACACTTCGTCGATCAGGCGCGTTTCCAGCAAGGACTCGCCCGGCTTCCCTTCGGGAGAGGTCCCGCGAATCTGGGAGGGGGCGTCGAGGGCGACGACCATCCCTTTGTCGCCGATTGTCACGGGATGCATCTTGTCGTCAAAGGCGGAGCCGCGGAACTTGTCAATCGAGATCGCGTGGCGGATCATGTTCCCGTCGATCCACTTGTGCATCCGGATCTCCCCCCGCCCGAGGAAGAACTCGGTTTCGAGCTTCTTGCGGTCCAGGCGTTCGGAGACGATGAGGGTCGTCGCCTCGAGTTCCGCGAGGAACCGGAGGAACGACTGAATCAAGATGCGACTGTCCTGGCCCTCCATCGAGAACATCTTGAGGGCGGTCATCGAGTCGACCGCGATCCGTTTGTATCGCTGCTTCGTGCGTTCCAGGTGCTGCGAGAACTCTTGCTTGATCATCTTCTGGACGCTGTGGACGGTGACCTCGAGGGCCCGCACCTGAGAGGACTGTCGGATGTCCGTGACGTCTTCCATGTCGCGCACATCGAGGGAGGTCCCGACGTCAATCACGGACCGCTGGCGCTTGTGCGCCCGCACGTCCGGGGTCGCATCGAGGATCTTCAGGCGGTCCATATTCCACCCGAAGGTGGCCATGTTCGACTTCACCTCGATCGGGGGTTCGTCGAGGGTCACGAGGAGGCAAGGTTCCTGGAGCCGGAGGCCTTCGAGGAGGAAATGGGCGATGAGCACGGTCTTTCCGCTTCCGGTCGGGCCGGAAATCACATACGGTCGCGCGGGCAGGAATCCGCCGTTCAGCATCGTGTCCAAGCCGACGATGCCAGTTTTCACTCGATCCATTGAAAGCCTGCCGAGCGTCGGACCACCCGGCCCATCGACGATAAAAGTTGCGACCTGAGAATCAGAGTCCGACCCATCGGAGACCGAAGGACCGACTTCGATTAACCTTACGCAAGGTTGACGTATTTTCACGGAACGAAATCAGGGGCACGGCCTCGAAGGGGGACCGCCGCACGAGGTCCGCGGTCGATAGCGGGGGATGGACATTCCGAACCGGAGGCGGGTCCTGCCGGCCCTTTTGAACCATCGATCTCCGGGTGTCTCACCGGGGACCTGGGAGTCCCGGGGTATGAGCCCGACGGGATATCCTGGCTACCCCACCCCGCTACCTGCCCACATCGAGCCGCAGGCCCGCGACGGCGGTCGTCCGTCCGCATTGGACCGTGCAGGATAAACCTATCGCGCGCGGCGTCAAAAGAACTTCCGGAAGCGCGCGAGGTCCTCGAGACTTCCCTTGAGTCGGAGTTTTCCCGTCGCGTACGCCTTGAACGGTCCGACCTCGCGTCGGATGAGGGCCCCCAACGTCTCGGCATCGGTCGAGATCGTGATGTCCGCGCGGTCCACGGCGCCATCAAGGAGCGCGGCGACGTGCTGGTCCTTCAGGATGAAATGAAACTTCGTCCCGTCCTTCAATTCGATCAGGACGGTCTTCGTCAGGTCGCCGATCTCGGCTCGCAAGGCCGGATCGGTCCCTACCTTCGCGTTGAATTTCGTGATTAGGTCCTCGAGCATCTCCCTCATGGGATTCCCCCACCGAACTCGTCGAGCTTGTGGTTCCGGGATCCCGCGAGCAGGCGCCGCGCGGTGTCCCACGAGGCCCGCGTGTGCGGCGGCAGCGATCCATGCTGGCGAATCCACGTTTCCAAGAACGCGATCGTGTCCGTGTCCGAGGCGTAGCCGGATCCGATGTGCAGCCCGATCTCGTCCTCGATCAACCGCATCTCGCGGTCTCGACACACCTTGGCGAGGATCGAGGCGGCGCTGACGACGGGGAACAGTTCGTCGGCATTGTGCTGGGACACGATCTCCACGTCGAACGCGAGCTCTTTGCGGACGCAACGTTTGAACTCGATCTCGTCGACGTCCGCGGCGTCCACGTACGCGGTCTCCGGGCGCAACTTGTCGATCACCTCGGCAAACAGCTTCGCCTCGAAATCGTTGAGCGACATCTCCGACCGCATCACGTCGATCCGTTCCGCGGGGATCACGACGAGCTCGTACGTCGACACTTTCTCGATCTCCGGGGCCAGGGCCTCCCGGCGCTCCGGCGAGAGTTTCTTCGAATCGCGGACGTTCAGGTGACGAAGGGGGACATCCGATTCGACGGCCACTCCGGCGACCACGAGCGGGCCGATGACTGGCCCTCGCCCGGCTTCGTCCACACCGACGATCACGGCTCACGCCTCGAAGAGCTCACGCGCGGTCTCCTGAGCCCGGGAGACCACCTCGGCCTCGTCGACGGTCTGCACGACCCGGTCCGCCATGAGAATCTGGCCATCAACAATCGTCGCCCGCACATCGCTCCCCCGGCAACTGTAGACGAGTTGGCTGATGAGTGTTTCCGGATAAAAAGGAGTCGTGTGGGCACCCTGCAGGGAGACGACTGCGAGGTCCGCGCGCTTCCCGACCTCAATCGAGCCGAGCTCCGAGTCCACGTGCAACGCCCGTGCGGCTCCGATCGTCGCGAGATCGAGGACCGCTTGCGCGGGCATCGCGCGCGCATCCCAGCGAGTGGCCTTGTGTAAGAGAGAGGCGATCTTCATATCCGCGAACACGTCCATCGCGTTGTTCGAAATCGGGGAGTCGGTCCCGAGGCCCACCACGACTCCCTCTCGCAACATCTCCGGCACCGGCGCGACGCCACCGCTCGCGAGTTTCATGTTCGAGACCGGACAGTGGGCCACGCTCACACCATGGCGTGCGAGCGTCCGCACCTCGTTGATCGTGACCCAGACGCAGTGGGCCGCGGTGAGACCCGGACCTAGGAAGCCGATCTTCTCGAGCCACGCGATCGGTCGATGACCGGTCTCCTTCCGATGGTGCTCCACCTCCCCGCGGGTTTCGGAGAGATGCATGTGGAGTCGGACCTGGTGGCGGTCCGCGATCTCCCTCGCCTTCGTGCATGTCTCTTCGGACGCCGCGTAGACGCCTTGCACGCCTATGGACGGTGTCACGAGGGGGTCTCCCTTCTGCTTCGCGACGAACGCGTCCGCATTTTTCAGGGGACTGCCATGCTGGGTCGTCCGAGATTCGTCCAGGGTGACCCACGACAGGAATCCGCGGATCCCGGATTCCCGGACGGCCCGCGCGACCTCGTCCTCCCAATAGAACAGGTCGTGGAAGCTCGTCGTCCCGGACCGGATCATCTCGACGCAACCGAGCAACGCGCCTACCTGCACGTCGCGCCGTGTCAGCTTCGCATCGATGACGGCGGCCTTCGGCAACATCTCTTCCAGCGGGACATCGTCGGCCACGCCGCGGAGCAGGGTGTTCGGGACGTGGTTGTGGAGGTTGATGAGTCCGGGCACGATCGCGCAACCCGTGCAGTCGATCACTTCATCGGCCGAGAGGTCCGAGGAACCCACCGAAACGATGCGTCCCTCCTCGACGAGGACATCGCCAGAGACCACGCGGCGCTCGGAGTCTTGCGTGACAATCAGGCCGCCGCGGAAGAGCAGAGAAGTCGTAGGTCCGTCGATGGACCGTTCCGTAGAAAGGTTTTGCGGGCTGGCGACGATGTAAGTCCGTGGACTCGAACTTCGCGAAGGCCGTGTCGCAATGCCTCGCCGAAATTCCGCGCAGGCGAGTGGCGACGTGCGGTGCCGTCGCCCGCGCCCTCGGCGACGTACGAGCCGCACGTGCCGTCGCAACCTGGCTAGTAGATCATCCGGACACGCCGGAAGGCCACCGCGTCGTCCGCGCCGACGGTCGGCCCGTCCTCGCACAAGCCCGGCGGCGCCTTGAGCGAGAGGGCCTCCACCTCGCCCGAGGTCGCGTCGATGATTCCCGGATTGTCGCCTCGTTGCCCAGCGTCAAATTCCTCGGACTCCTTCGTGCTGAACAGCGGCGACTCGCTTCCAGGGTCATCGAGCGGGACGCTCCCGGACCGATCGAGATCATCGGCGGCGTCGATGTGGGCTACCAAGGGGATGAGATGTATGCGGCCGCCGTTTCCATCGCTCTCGGAAATCTCGAGACGATTGAGATCGCCCTCGTCCGAAGGCAGGTGGATTTCCCATACATCCCGACGTACCTCGCCTACCGAGAGTTCCCGGGAATCGAGTCGGCGGTCCGGCGGCTCTCCCGGCGACCCGATGTGCTCATGATCGATGGACACGGGCGATTGCACCCCGCGCTGTTCGGCATCGCCTGTTACACGGGAATCCGCCTCGATCTGCCGACGATCGGTGTGGCAAAGCATCCGCTCGCCGGTCGCGTTCAACCGACGTCCGAGAAACATGCGGCCGCTCACTCGGTCCGCATCGACGGAGTCACACGCGGATATGCGTGGACACCGCCGAATCGATCGCGCGCGATCTACGTCTCCGTCGGTCATCGCATTTCTCTCCCGCGCGCACTGGATTTGGTCCGTAAGACCACGCAGCACAGATACCCGGAAGCGCTGCGAATTGCAGATCGAGTCTCGAGAGAAATAAAAGGGAATGAAAAACGGGAAAAGGGTGCGGCGCGGTGAGCCGCGAAGGGCGAATCACCGCTAGGGTTGTGTGGGCAAGCGGCCTATCGCTTCTTTTTCTTGCCCTTTTTCTTCTTGGCCACTTGTTTCCTCCCTAAATCTGTAATAGTCTAAGGGGTTTTAAAAGTAGCGAAGGCGAGAAAATTCGGACATTCTTCGATTTTTATAAAAAGCGAGCAATGCGTCGAGAGCACCGAAACCGTTTTTTCACACGATGCTACTCCGGCGAACTGTGGAAATTCTCGTGTTCGGAGCGGGCGCGATGGGCAGTTTCATCGGCGGAATGCTCTCGCGCCGACACAACGTCGTGCTGATCGGACGATCGGAACACGTCGATGCAATTCGCGCGCACGGACTTCGCATCATGGGGAAGACATCCGTGATCGCGAAGCCCGATGCATCGACGACGGTACCGCAGAACGCAAAACCCGATCTCGTCTTCGTGACGACGAAGGCGTATGACACGCCGGACGCGATGCTCGCTCTGCAGCGCCTCGCGGATCGGTCCACGTTTGTGACACTCCAGAACGGACTCGGGAATGCGGACACGATCGCGAAGACGGCGCGCCGCGTCGTCGCTGGCACGACGGCCATCGGCGTGACCTATGTCGGTCCCGGTGAGATCCGACATGCCGGAGTCGGCGACACCGTCCTCGGTGCGTGGTCCCACGTGGACGAGGCCGATCTCGTCCGGCTGAGGGACGTCCTCGCCGATGTCGGGATCGTTGCGCAGGTCACGAGCGACGTCCGGACCGAGCTGTGGTCCAAGCTCGTCGTGAATGCGTCGATCAATCCGCTCGCGGCGGTGGCCGGCGTCCCGAATGGCCGCTTGATCCGCGACAAGAGGCTCCTTGCGGTCCTTGAGGCCGTGTGTCGAGAGGCCGCGTCGGTCGCCAAAGCGGAGGGCGCCCACGTGGACGCGGAGGAGCTCCGTCACCGCACCTTGTTGATCGCCAAGCGGACCGCCGCGAATCGTGGAAGCATGTTGCAGGATCTGGACCGACGCCATCGGACGGAGATCGACGCCATCACGGGACCCATCGTCCGGGCGGCAGCCCGCCACCGAATCGGTGTCCCGTTGAACCAGGCCATGTACGCGGTCGTGCGAGCCCGCGAGTCGGCGGCTGAGTAGTCGGAATGCGCACGTCTGCGACCAAACCTTATAAAGGACTATTTAACTCCCCAACCTTGCCGAGCCCCGGCAGGCTCCATGGGACCGCCGGCAAGCTCGGAGGTGATATGGTGGCTAAAATCAAAATTGAGAACGTGGTCGCTTCGACCTCCCTTGGGGAGGAGCT
Organism: Methanobacteriota archaeon; assembly: GCA_005878385.1. Classification (GTDB taxonomy): domain Archaea; phylum Thermoplasmatota; class Thermoplasmata; order RBG-16-68-12; family RBG-16-68-12; genus RBG-16-68-12. The sequence continues at coordinate 5,930 of VBMN01000074.1, read as the reverse complement.
CGACCTCCAGGCGATCGCCCTCGCCCTCGGAGGCGCGGAGTATGAGCCCGAGCAATTCCCCGGACTGATCTACCGCCTCAAGGAGCCGAAGACCGCGACCCTCCTGTTCCGGAGCGGCAAGGTCGTCTGCACGGGGGCGAAGAGCCTCGAGCACGTGAAGCAGGCGATTGAAATCGTCGCGAAGCAGATCGAGGCCGCCGGCATCCCCATCAAGAAGAACCCGGAGATCGAGGTCCAGAACATCGTCGCCTCGTCCGACCTGGGCACGGAAATCAATCTGAACGCAATCGCGATTTCCCTCGGCCTCGAGAAGGTGGAATACGAACCGGAGCAGTTCCCCGGGCTCGTCTACCGAATCGACGTGCCGAAGGTGGTCGTGCTCCTCTTTGGGAGCGGCAAACTCGTGTGCACGGGAGCCCGCAAGCCGCAGGACGTCGAGCAGGCGGTCGAGAAGATCACGGAAGAGCTGAAAGCGGCCGGGCTCCTCCGCTAGACGATGTTGGAACTCCAAACCGAGACGGATATCGACGCGCCGGTCGAACGCGTCTGGCACGTCTTGATGGACTTCGCTGCCTACCCTGAGTGGAACCCGTTCATTCGGTCGGTTCAGGGAAAGCCGGACGTCGGATCCCGCCTCGAGGTGGAGCTCGGCGCGTCCGGTACCCGCCCGATGCGATTCCGTCCGACGGTGAAGGTCGTCGTCCCGAACCAAGAGTTCCGCTGGTTGGGCCACTTAGGCATCCGAGGTCTCTTCGACGGGGAACACATCTTCGAACTCACGCCGCTGAACGCGGGCTCCACGCGGTTCGTGCAGCGGGAACGGTTCCGCGGAATTTTTCTGCCGTTCCTCGCACGACGGCTGGAACAGGATGTGCGCCGGGGATTCGAGGAGATGAACCGTGCCTTGCGCGAGCGCGCGTCGCGTCCGCCCCAGAACGCCGTCCCGACCGGGAAAGCCTAAGAGACCGCTGCGAATCCGCGGTGCGTGCCGATCTTCGACAATCACATCCACTTGCGCGCGGAGTTCCGGGGTGTCGAGGCCGCGAAAGACTTCGAGCGCGCGGGCGGCACCGCCATCCTCCTGACCCATTCACCCTATGACGAGATCCCGATTCTTCGCGCGGAGGACTACGACCGAGCGTACGCAAAGACGCTCGCGATGGCGGACGCCGTTCGCAAGGCGACCCGCCTCCAGGTGCTCGTCGCCCTGGGTCCCTATCCGGTCGATTTCCTCGGATTGCAGGGGGCCCTCGGCCGCTCCGCGGCCATCGAGATCATGCGGTCTGGAATCGACGGGGCTGCGCGGCACATCGCGACGCAGGAGGCCGTCGCGTTCGGTGAGGTCGGCCGGCCGCATTTCCCGGTGTCCGAGGAAATCCTCGCGGCATGTAACGCTCTCCTGGAGTACACGATGGTCCGCGCGAAGGAACTCGGTTGCGCCGTCGTGCTTCACACGGAGGACCCGACCCCGGCCACCTTCGCAGAATTTGCTCGGATGGCGTCGAAGACAGGCCTTCCTCCGGACCGGCTGGTCAAGCACCACTCGACGCCCTTCACAAGGACCGAAGACACGCATGGCCTCGTCCCTTCCATCCTTGCCAAGGAAGATCTCGTCGTGGAGGCGCTGAAAGGCGAGCCTCGCTTCCTCCTCGAGACGGACTACATCGACGACCCGAGACGGCCGGGAGCGGTCCTTGGGCCGGCGACCGTGCCCAAGAAGACGAAAGCGTGGATCGCGAAAGGCCTTCTCACGGAGGACCAGGCGACCATCGTCCATCGTGAGATGCCAGAACGCACGTATCACGTTCAGATTCGTTGAGCGATTCGGACGATCAAGGCAGGCCCGACGGTCGCCCTCGGAGTTCGTTGGCCCCCGACACCATGAAAATGAGTCCGAACACGGAAGAGAAAAACGCAACGAGAGCGGTCACGCCGGCGTTCGGAAGGAGGGCGATCAGCGCCAGGACCAGTCCGAAGAGGAGCAGGGCGAGCCCGCTAATGATGTGGGCCGCGGCCTGGCGGAGGGGACCATCCATCTCCATTGCGGGCGCCCTCGCGTCCGCCCGAGAGATGAACATTACGAGCGGCACTCAATGTCGAATGTGGAACCCTCGGAGATCGCCGCGGGGCTCCGACCATGTGACCTCGACCGCTTCGACCCGCGCGTAAGGCTGGGACGTCTTGTTCCAGTCGATGCACGCCTCGATCCCGGGACGGTCCCCTTCGAAGACGGCTTCGACATTTCCGTCGGGCATGTTGCGGACGTAGCCGTGGAGACCGAGGCTCTCCGCCTTCTCCGCGCAATTCGCTCGGAAGTAGACGCCTTGGACGCGACCGCGAAAGATCACGATCGCGCGGACCTCCATCATCTCGTGGATTGAGACGACCCGAAAGAACTTTCTTATACGCACCTCCGCTATCGTTGCCTTCCTCCGGGGCGGGTTCACCATGAAGCGGAACAAGGTCCAAGACCTCCGGGTGTCCGACTTCATGACGACGGACCTCGTGACGATCGCGCCCGATGACACGATCGGGGACGCCCTCGGGAAGATGAAGACCCACGATGTCCACGAACTCCCGGTCCTCGAACGGAAGAGGCTCGTCGGCGTGGTGACGCTGCGCGAGCTGATGCGGCGGAGGAACCTGCCCCCCACCGCGAAGGTCTCGACCGTCCTGCAGGTACCGCCCGAACTCACGCCCGACACTCTTTTGCCGGAGGCTGCGGAAAAGATGATCAGCACGGGCTTCCGCGCGATCCCTGTGGCGAAAGGAAAGTCCCTGATCGGGATCCTCTCGCGGTCCGACCTGGTGCGAGCCCTCGTGGAGACAAGGGCCCTCGAGGGCGTCGTGGCTAAGGACTTCATGACTCCGAACCCGCAAGCGGTCGCGGAGGACGACACGGTGGAGCACGCGGTCCAGATCATGCGCTCCCTCGGGGAGCGTTCCGTCCCCGTCGTCGACAAGCATCGGCGCATCAAAGGCATCGTCGGGATGAAGGACATCGTCGACCTGTTCGCCCGCCCGAAAGTCCGGGAGCAGTATGGCGACCATGCCGGACGCGAGGAGAAGATCGTCCTCGAAGTGCAGAGTGTGATGCGCTCTCCGCCGATCACGGTCGGTCCGGACGCCGACGTCCACCGCGCGGCGGAACTGATGGCGAAGAACCACATCTCCTCGGTCATCGTCACGGAGAAGGACGAGCCCGTCGGCATCATCACGACCCAGGACCTCATGCAGGGCCTCGCCGCGCTTCGCGAACGGGAGCAGCTGTTCGTCGAAATCAGCGGCCTCGAAGACGAGCCGCCGGAAGCTTACGACGAGATCTACGCGGTCATCCAGAAGGAGATGCGACGGATCGCGGAACTCGTCGAGCCGCGGACCTTCGCGATCCACTTCCAGAAGTATAGTCCCGAAGGGGACCGGTTCAAGTATTCCCTCCGGGCGCGCTTCACGACCGCGCACCACGTGTACCACGCGCATCATTTCGACTGGGACCTCCACGCCGCGTTGAAGGGCCTCCTCGAGACCCTGCACAAACGGATCCTGAAGGAGAAGGAGCGCCGGATGACGGAGCGCAAACGTCGTCCTTCAGCGTAAGTTCCAAACGTCGCGCTGGGCCCGCTTCGTCGCCTCGATCGCCTCCCGCCCGCGACCCTTGTCGTCGAGGACCTCGGACAGCGCGAGGGGGATGGAGCGGCCTCCGAGCTCGGCCATGACCCCGGCGATCACTTCGCTGAGGGCCTCGAGGTGGTATCCGCCCTCCAAGGCGATAGCGAACCGGTTCGAACACAGACGGGCGGCGAGGGCTGCGCTCCGTTTGACGAGATCCACATACGCGGGGGATGAAAGCGTGAGCGAGGTGAGCGGGTCGCGGTAGTGCGCATCGATTCCCAGGCTCATCAGGACCAGGTCTGGACGAAATTGTTCGAGAATCGGCTCGACCACCGCGTCCAACGCTGCGGAATACGATGCGTCGCCGCAGCCCGCCGTGAACGGGACGTTCACGGTGAAGCCGCGTCCCTCGCCGGTCCCGATGTCCTCCGCGGGACCCGTCCCCGGATAAATCCCGAATTGATGCGTGGACACATAGAGGACCGCGGGATCCTCCGCAAAGATGTCCCGCGTCCCGTTCCCGTGGTGGGCGTCGTAATCCAAGATGGCAACCCGATGTCCATGCGCGACTTGTTCCGCCGCGGCGATCGCGACGTTGTTCAGATAGCAGAACCCGCCGCCGTAGTCGGGACCCGCATGGTGGCCGGGAGGCCGTACGAGGGCGACTGTCGGGCGCCCGTCTCGCACGGCGACGCGCGTCGCCAGGAGGACGCCACCCACCGCGAGCCGGGCGATGTCGAATGTATCAGGATGGATCGCGGTCTCCGGATCCACGAAACCCTCGCCGAGGGTGCGGACCAGCTCCACATACGATTCCCGATGGACGCGCCGAAGGTCGACGACCGTGGCGCTCGGAGGCTTTTCGACTTCGTTAAAGAGTCCTTCCCGCTGCAATCGCTCGACGATGGACCGGAGTCGGTCCGGCCTCTCCACATGGAGGGGGGACGGAACATGATCGAGGTACCGCGGATCGTATACGATCACGATTGCGGAGAAGGGCCGCGCCGATTTCAAAGCATCGTCCGGTTCGGATCGGTCAGTGGGACCGAGGTAGTTCATGGAACGACGCAGACGAGCAAAGGTCTTTAGCGCCGGCTTCAAGTCGGGACCTCGTGCTGGAAACCCGCCGGATCCTGCAAGGAGATCGCCTCCGGCTCCGGCCTCTCGCTTCGACCGATCTCCGGCGTTGCGTGAAATGGTTCTCAGACCCGCAGATCATCCATTTCCTCGGCCGGAACTCTCCGGTGACCCTATCGGAGGAGGAGCGATGGTTCCGAGACTACGAGCGGAGGACGGACGAACAGATCTTCGCCATCGAAGCGGAAGGCACCCACATCGGGAACATCGGGTTGCATAAGATCGACCGCGTGCATCGGAAGGCGGAGGTGGGAATCGTGATCGGAGAACCGACCTTCTGGTCGAAGGGCTACGGGACCGAGGCGATGCGGACCGCGCTCCGCTATGCCTTCGGCCCACTGAGCCTGAACAAGGTCTCCCTCGACGTGCTCGAGTACAACACGCGTGCGATCCGGACCTATGAGCGCCTCGGGTTCCGCCCCGAAGGCGTGCACCGCGAAGACATCTACAAGGACGGCCGCTTCGTGCACGTGATCCGCATGAGCATCTTGGCCCGGGAGCTCTCGGACGTCCCGATTCCGTGAGGTCTATCCCAGTTCCAGGAATTCCCGCGGGGCCGTGCTCAAGACCCGCGGGCCGTTCTTCGTGACGAGGACGTCGTCCTCGATCCGCACCCCGCCGAATCCGGGAACGTAGATGCCGGGCTCGTTCGTGAGGACCATATTCGGTCGAAGGACGAGGTCGCTCGAGGGACTCAGCCCGCCGCTCGGGTCGTGGACCGCGAGTCCGACGGAATGCCCGAGCCCGTGGATGAACCGCCCCTTGTATTTCGTGCGGTCGATGAGGAATCGGGCCGCGGCGTCGACGGACTTCCCTTTCGCCCCTGGCTTCATCTTCGCAAGGGCGGCCGCCTGCGCGCGTGCGACCGTGTCGTGCATTCGCCGCTGTTCCGCGGAGGGAGGGCCCACGACGACGGTGCGGGTGATGTCGGAACAGTACATGTGGTACTGCGCCCCGAAGTCAATCACGATCATGTCTCCTCGCTCGATCTTCCTTGGACCCGCGGTATAGTGGGGCTCCGCCCCGTTCGGACCGGACCCCACGATCGTGCGGAAGGACGGCGCGGTCGCCCCGTTCTTCTGCATCCGGTACACGAGCTCGGAAGCGACCTCCGCCTCCGTGACTCCGGACTGGATGAAGGGGAGGGTCTCTTCGAAGGCCCGGGAAGCGATGTCACAGGC
>VBMN01000147.1 GCA_005878385.1 Methanobacteriota archaeon | reverse complement strand
CGCGCACAAACAGGTGTTCATCTGCGGGCTCCACGACATGGTCGAGGACGTGAACAACCTGTGCAAACGCCTCGGCTTCGCCTACGTGCGATTCGAGAAGTGGGATTGAGCCGGGCTCATCGCTTCAAGCGGATCCAGACCTTCCCGACAATTCGATCGATCGAGACTGGTCCAAACGCGCGGCTGTCGCGGCTCAATGGTTGGTTGTCTCCGGCGAGGTGGACCTGGCTAGGACCCGCGGCATCAGACACGCGCTTCACAAGGAAACGGTCCAACGTCTCAGGATCTCGGACGACCACCAAGTCCCCTGGTTTCGGCGATTGGAACCGGTATGCCCATCGGTTCACGAGGACGTAGTCCCCCGGCTCCAGGGTCGGCCGCATGCTCTCGTCCTGGACCCGAAAGCGGCGGAAGGGGAACATCGTGGACGAGGTCACTTGAACTTCGGGTAGACCGTCTGCCGCTCTGTCGGGTACGGAGCCTTCGTCGTGATCGTCTCGAGTCCCTTCGTCTTCCAGAACATCGAAGCGATGTCGTTCGTGGCTTTCAGAAGATCTTCCGCGGCCTGGAGGTTGATTTCTTGTCGGGCCTTCGAGGCGGTCTTGAGCGCCTTCCACATCGTGTCGTGGAGTTCCGGGAACGTCTTCAGGTGGTCGGGTTTGAAATAATCGGCCCACAGGATTCGGAGCTCGCTCTTCGCGATCTCGGAGTGCTGCTCTTTCGTCGCGATGTACCGCGCGAGCTTGTTCGTATACTCCTGCCGTTGCTCCGCCGTTGCGTTCGGCCCAGGCTTCTCCAGCTGGTTGATCAGGTCGACCATCCGGACGACCGTGTGTGCGGCCAATTGTGCATGGTGCGGGTCGTAGATCCCGCAGGGGATGTCGCAGTGCGCGTAGGCGATCCGAGCGGGAGAAATGCGGTCGAGCAGGCGGGCCAACGAATATAGTAGTGACATGGTCGTCTCGAAGCGGATTCCGTTATTTAAACATCTTCAGTGATGGCTTTGCATCCCCCTTCCGAAACGGGTTCGCGCGGGAGAACCGCTGCCTGAAGGGACGGCGCGCTGAACACACTTATCACCCATCCGTCCTTCTTGGTCCGTGCCGGGTTATCGCAACCTCTCCACTCTCCAGTCCGAGTACGCCCGGAAACGGAAGAAGATTCTGGCGCGACTCGCGGATTTCCGACGGGTCGGAAGCCTTGCCGACGAACGCCTTTTCGAGGAACTGTGTTTCTGCATTCTTGCGGTGCAATCGAAAGCCCACGGGGCGGATGCTGCGGTTCGTGATTTGATGGCACACGACCTTCTCTGGCCCGGCGGTCAGGGCGACGTCGCGGCGTTCCTGAGGCCACGCACGCGGTTTCACAACCACAAGGCGGCCTACATCGTGCAGGCTCGGGAACGGTTCTTTCCGCCAGACGGGCCCGTCCTCTGCAAGTCCTTGGACGGCTTCGCGGAACCCAAGGCAGCACGCGCTTGGTTCGTCCGCGAAGTCGATGGGCTCGGCTGGAAGGAGGCGAGTCACTTCCTTCGGAACATTGGGCGCGGAGAGCGCCTCGCGATCCTCGACCGCCACATCCTGAGGAATCTGCTTCGCCACGGAGTGATTCGACGGATGCCGAGGACCCTGACAGCGAATCGGTATCTGACGATCGAATCAAAGATGGAACGCTTCTCGGATGACGTCGAGATCCCGATGGCGGCCCTCGACCTTCTCTTTTGGAGTCGCGAAACGGGTGAAGTCTTCAAGTGACTTGGGAGGCCCAGGCGAGGGGCCAGGATCGAAGTGGGTTTCGGTTAACCTTGTTTAAGGTTGATTTGAAATTGCCTCCTGCAATCTCCACCGCGGCCCCCGAATTTCTCATGTAGGCGCCTGCGCATCGTGCGTCCCATGGGCCAGCCCTCTCCGATCGAGGTCCGGAGCCGATTGCTCGCCTGGTACGACACGAACCGTCGCGATCTCCCGTGGCGGAGGACCCGCGATCCGTACCGGATTCTCGTCGCGGAATATCTGCTGCAGAGGACACGGATTGCGAGCGGCACACCCTACTACGAACGATTCCTCGCCCGATTCCCCACTGTCCAGGCTCTTGCGGCGGCCACCCTCGATGACGTGCTCGCGGTATGGGAAGGACTTGGGTTTTATGGCCGGGCGAGACGTCTACATGCCGCGGCCCGAGCGATTGTCGCGGAGCACGGAGGGGAGGTGCCTCGCTCGTACAAGGCGCTCGCCGCCCTTCCGGGAATTGGCCCGTACACCGCGGGAGCGATTGCGAGCATCGCATTCGGCATCGATGTACCGGCGGTCGACGGGAATGTGATCCGGGTCCTCGCACGGCTGTTCCGGATCCGCGAGGATGTCACGAGCGTCGTCGCCCGCCGTCGAATTGTCGAGATCGCGGTCACCCTCGTCTCTCCTGAAGCCCCGGGCTCGTTCAACCAGGCGATGATGGAACTCGGTGCCACGATCTGCACGCCTACCTCTCCCGCATGCGACCGCTGCCCTCTCGAGAGTCAATGCTTGGCGCGTGCGGCCGGCGAAGAAGACGAGATCCCGATTGCCGCCAATCGAAAACCGGCCCGCGTGGTGCCCGTCGCCTTCGCCCTCATCGAGGCGAAGGGTCGCGTGCTCCTCGTCCGCCGCGAACCGGGGACCTTACTCGGGGGCTTGTGGGCCCTGCCCGGAGGGGAAATCCCATCGCCGGGGTCGGGGCGAGCATCCCTTCGAAGGCTCGTGAAAGAGCAGACCGGATCCGAGATCCAGGTCGGGCCGACATGGTCACGAGTCGACCGAACGTTTTCGCATCGAAAGTGGTCCGGCTC
>VBMN01000012.1 GCA_005878385.1 Methanobacteriota archaeon | reverse complement strand
CATCTTCTGCGAACGCATCCCTGAGGATCGATCATGCCCCTCGGCCGTGTTCGGACGCGGACGACCGTTGCGAAGGCAACCTCGTCGGTCGTGGGAGCCTTGAAGGTCGAGGACGGCATTGTTCGGAATGTGGAGACGAGCGAAGAGGAGGGACGGGTCGACGACCTCTCGGGTGTCCTCAAGAAGGAAGTCACGAATCCGCGGAGGGACACGCCATTCGTCGTCCTGGTCTCCCTGCTCGCGACGCTGGCCTTGGCCCGAGGCTTCGTCCTACTCACCGGAGCCGCCGAGGCGACCACGGGGACGTCCACGTACCTCGGCAGGAACCTCATCATCAACGGCTATCATATCCACCACTTCTTCTACGGATTCGTACTCATCTGCGCCGCGGCCTGGATCGCGATCCAATACCCGACCCGCAACTTGCCGCGCGTCGCCGCCGTCCTGTTCGGAGCAGGCCTCGGTCTGTGCGTCGACGAGATGGGATACTTCCTGGGCGGTCAGGTGAACTACTTCGACCAGACGACCTACTTCATCGCCCTCTCCATCATCTTGGTTCTCCTGTCCGCGCTGAGCTTCCGGTCCTTCCGGGCGGCCACACAGGAGGATCTCCGGTGGCTCGTCGGTCGCCGGCCGAAGGGCATCGCCGTCCTGGCGGTCCTCCAGATTCTCGCGTCTCTCGCTCTCCTCGTGGGCGGCCTCTTCTTGGTGGTCGCCGCGAGCATCCCTCCGTCCATCGACGTCCAAGGCGAGGCCGGCGCCTTCGCTCTGGGAACGGCCCTGATCCTCCTCGGTGTCCTCAGCCTGATCGTGGCCTGGGGCCTCTGGACCCTCCAGCCATGGGCCCGGAAGGTCGCGATGCTCTTCGCAATCGTGTCCCTGGGAACGGACGTGGTGTCCATCGTCACCGGGAATTATGAAAATGCGGTCGCGCTCCTCATCGACCTGCTCCTGATCTGGTACTTGACGCGGCCGAGCGTGAGGGCCGCCTTCGTCCGCGTCGATCGCTCCGCCCGAGGCACGCAGGAGTCCAACTGAGCAAGGGCGAACGCGACTCCGAACCCTTCGGAGCCGCATCGCCCGCGGTGCCACCTCCTGCCACGCATCGCACCGCCGAGGGCTGAAGACTCTTGAGACCGCGAACGCCGGCAACTTCTTTCGCCGGTTCTTCATGGGCCGTTGTCGGGAAGACGATGAAGGTCGTGATCTTCGGAGCCACGGGCCAGACGGGCCGCCTCTTGACCGGGCGCGCCCTCTCCGACGGCCATGAGGTCACGGTCTTCGTCCGCGACCGGGCTCGACTCGATGTCCCGAGCGGATCCGTGCGGGTCGTTCAAGGGGATGTCCTCGACGCCGCCGCGGTCGATCGTGCCGTCCTGGACCAGCAGGCCGTTCTCGTCGCCTTGGGCTCGGCGTCCCGAGGATCTCCTCCGGTCCTCCCGCAGGGGATCCGTCACATCCTCGACGCGATGGAGAGGCATCGCGTCAGGCGGATCATCGTCCTGTCGGCCGCAGGGGCGCTTCGCGAACCCGCGGGGTCCCTCGGCGGCAGCCTAGGCCTGACGTTGGCTCGCACGTTCTTGCGGGGAGTGTACCGCGAGCATCGGGCGATGCTCGAAGAGCTTCGGACGCGGGATCTCGACTGGATCGCGGTGAGACCGGTCGTCCTCACGAACGGACCTCAGACCGGCCGCTATCGTGTCGTGACGGAAGGCATCCCCCAAGGCGGCTATCGGGTCTCCCGGGCGGACGTCGCCGACTTCATCATCCGTCAGCTGACGAGCGACGAGTTCGTGCGAAAGTTGCCCGCGATTTCGGGCTGACCCGGGAGTCGTCGCCAAGTTTCATGAGCTGACAGAGCCTCGCGGGACCGATGACCTACTCGGAGGCGCAAGCCGCGCGGGTCCGGAAAGAGCTCGGGGGTCGATCGGGGATCGTTGAGAAGCAGATGTTCGGCGGCATCGCCTTCCTGTTGGGCGGGAACATGGCGGTCGGCGTTCACGGGGAAGACCTCATCGTGCGTGTCGATCCGGCGCAAACGGCCTCCCTCCTCCGGGAACCCGGGGCGAAACCGTTCGACCTGAGCGGCAGCCGCGGTCCTCCGGCGGGATGGCTCCTCGTCGCGCCTCCGGGATACCAGACGGACGCAGGCCTGCGATTGTGGGTCGGACGCGGGGTTGCCTACGCCTCGTCTCTGCCGAAGAAGAAGCCGAAGACCAAGCGCTGAAGGGCCGGACGTCCCAAAATCTAATTCGGGCCGAATTCTGACATAGCGATTTGACCCGAGGACCGGCTCGCGGGATCATGGAACCCTCGGGTGCGCTGCCCGCCCGGAACCGGTCGACCGTGCTCTTCGCGATCCTCGCCATCGCCCTCTTGTTCATCGGGATTGGCGCGGGATATTACGTCGGCCGACCCGCGACGGCGTCCCTTCCGGGACCCGTGGAGGGCCTCGCTCGGACCAGCGCGGTCCCGCGCGTGGACGGCTGGTTCCGGAACGCCTCCGTGACCTACCTCGATTTCGGCCCCCAGGCGAACGTCGCGGTCCCAATCCTCGTATTCTTCCAAGCCTCGTCCCCCACGACCCCGGTGGCCGGTCAACGGAACATCATCGACACGATCCCGGGCCAGCCGGGGTACGGCGACTTCTGGCGGGTGCACAAGGTCCTCGTCCCGAGCGGGTACGTCGCAAACACGATCCGGTCCTTCGCGGACGCGGTGGCCTCCGGATACACGATCCAGATGACGGACATTGTCGTAAACTGTCCCGTCGTCAACCCGGGCGCGACCGTCGGGGGGTCGCCCGCGACGCTCGTCACGGGTTGGTACCGGAATCGGGACGTGTTCTATTTCGACGAAGGGACGCGCTCCCCCGCCGACGGCTGGGTCGTCCAGGCCGCGCCGATCTATGCGTTCTTCCACGCCGACGGCACGCCGGTCGCGGGGCAGCGGAATGTGATCGATGCCCTTCCCGGTTCTCCAGGCTACAGCGACCTTTGGAATGTGGTGAAGGTCGTGGTCGATGCCTCCTACGTCGCGAACAGCCTGAAAGATGCCCGTTCGATCCTCGAAGCGCACGATGCGGGCCAGCTCTCCCTGGACCCGCGGGAAAGGAATATGCGGCACCCTATTTCCTGACGGCGTATCTCGTGGCCAACTTCGCGATCTTCGAGGAGGTCCGCCGCCGACTGCCGCCGTCGGGAGGAACCGATCGATGACCGGAGATACATCCATGCGCCCCGTCGGGGTACGGGAGGGCGCACAATGAGCGAGATGATGACGGCCAGCATCCTGGTCGGCCTCGTGAACATCGGGCTCGCTGCCGCCCTTCTGGTGGTATACCGCCGCGTCTACGCGCGCACGAAGGCCCCGTTCACCCTTGCGTTGCTCCTCTTCGCGGCCGCGTTCCTCGCCCAGAACGTCCTCGTCGTCTACTCGTTCGTCACGATGATGTCGATCGTCCCGAACGCCCTCGATCCGTACCTGCTCGCAATCGGCGGATTCGAGGCGCTCGGTCTCGGGGCGATCTTGTGGAGCGCCTCCCGGTGACCCACGAAGGCCGCGACGAATGCATAATCCTGCACCCCTTCGCCGAATCCTGGCTACCGAACTCCCGGTGACCTTTGTGATAATCGACCACGAACGTTTAGGTGGCCCCTCTCCCACAAACCCGCATGGGTCGCTGGTGGTCCCTCGTCCTGATCGGGGCCATCCTCCTCGTGCCGATCGTCCGTGCCGATCCGGCAATCTCCAATGCCGGTCCAGACGAGGGCCTGGTCTCGTGGCGATTCTCCAACCCCGCGAACTACACCGCCTCAGACGTGGTCCTGGGTCCCGCGGGCAGCTCGCTGGCCTGGTTGTCCCTGAGCCACCGGGACACGACTCGCACCGACTTTTCGCTGGCATCCAGCCTAACGAACATCGACCTATTGAGATCCGCTGGAAGAGTGTTTCTGGCGAACGCGTCTCAACAGGGTCCCGTACAGAACCTCACGTTCCAGCCTGACGCCGCGGCCATGGCGGACAATTTCCTCTATTCGGGGAGCGGCAACCAGAATTACGGAAACTTGGCCCAGCTTTTCGTGGGTAATTGGACGAACGGGACTTGGACGCGATCGATCCTCCAGTTCCCCGCGTTGCCCCTTCCGGCAAACGCGACGATCGTCAGCGCCGGCCTGGAACTCTACTACAGCCTCGTGATCAACGACACCCCAATGGACATCAGCGTGCACCGGGTCACGAACAGCTGGACGGAGTTCGATTCCACTTGGGACAGCCGGGACGGAATCACGCCGTGGGACGGGGCCGGTGGGGACTTCGATCCGGCAGTCGTCGCTACCGTGGCGGGAGTCACCAATGCCACCGGCTGGTACAGATGGAATGTGACGAACCTGGTCGACGCGTGGTGGACCTCGGCCTTCCCGAACGACGGACTCATGGTTCGGCAAGTGAGCGACACGACCGCCATCATGGGGCAGAAAGGTTTCTCCAGCTCCGAGGACTCGAACGCGACCCGTTGGCCGCGACTCCAGCTCACGTACACCACCCCGAGCTCCCACGGCCGGCTTGTGTCCGCGCCCATCGCGGCCGGCGGCCTTGCGGAATGGACCGGCCTCTGGTGGAATGCGACGGTTCCCGCGGGCGCGAACGTCACGATCCGTTTCCGGACCGGCGACTCGGTTCCCGTCGACGCCTCCTGGAGTCCCTGGAGCGCGGCGCTTCCGACCTTCGGGACGCCCATCGCGGTTCCGCCGACGCCCTACCTCCAGTACGTGCTCGACCTCTTCACCCCGTCAGCCACGTCGCCGAGCGTGCAGGATGTGACCGCGACGTACTCGAGGTATACCGTCTCCGGGTCCGTCACCACCGAGGAATTTGAACCGGATCTGCTCCAGGGGTGGGGCCGTCTCACGATCAACCAGACGACCCCGATGGGCACCGTCATCTCGTCGGCGTACTCCCAAGACAACGGCACATCCTGGCTCCCCGTGTCCAGTGGCGAGGATCTCTCGGCCTCCCTCGTCCGGGGCATCCGCCTTCAGATCATCCTCGCGACGAACGACACGCTCGTCACACCCCGAGTGGAGAGCGTCACCCTCCGCTATCGCATCACCTCCAGTGCTCTCGTGAATCCTGCGGTTCCCTGGGGACTCGCCGTCTTTGCGCTGCTCACGCTCATCGTCCTGCTCCGACTACGAAGTTCCTATGCGGCGACGGGCCTTTTGCTCATCCACGCGGACGGCCGGGTCGTCGGGAACGCGGGAGCCGACGGACCGCGGGACGAAGTGGCCACATCCGCCATGCTGACCCTCGTACACCAGTTCGTCCGGGACTCCTTCCAAGGGCCTCAGGGCACCGGCGGGGAGCTCAAGAGCTTCCAGGTCGACGACAAGGAAGTGACGATCGCGAAGGGCCACTTCCTGTACTTGGCGCTCGTCGGGAAGGGCACGAAGCCTCGGGCGCTCCCTTCGCGGCTCGTCCGGTTCCTCGCGGGGCTCGAGACGGCCTACAGTCCCCGGCTCGAAAAGTGGGATGGCCTGCGGTCGAGCACGGGAAACTTGGATGCGGACCTCGGTTGGTTTCTGCGGAAAGGATACCGCGTGCCGACGCTGGGCCGCGCAGTCCGTTACCACGCCTGATTCCTTTCGGGAAACCCTTATCGCCCCGGTCGGCGGCTGACAGCCGAATGGCGCGGCGTTCCAAGGGCGGCGGACGGCCTCAGGCGGACCTAACCATCAAGATCACGTTGGCGGGCAACCCAGGCGTCGGCAAGACGTCCCTCACCCGCCGGTTCGTGACGGACACGTTCGAAGAGAGGTACATCTCGACGCTCGGGACCAAGATCAGCTCGAAAGAGTTCGCCGTGGACGATCCGGCGAGGCCCGGGTCATCCGTGACCGTCGGCGCCGCGATCTGGGACATCATGGGGAACCACCAGTTCCGGGAGC
>VBMN01000122.1 GCA_005878385.1 Methanobacteriota archaeon | reverse complement strand
ACCGGCGTTCGTCGGCAAGGAGGTCGCCCTCCTGAATTTCATCGCGGAAGGCCTCAAGAAAGGTATCCCCGTCATCATCATCACGACGACGAAACTCCCGATCGATGTCGCGAAGGACATCGCCCCGATCCTCCCGACCTTCGTCGAATACGACCAGCTGGGTCTCGTCCGATGGATCGACTGCACCTCGCCCATGGCTTCGGGGAAGCCGGTGAAAGAGAAGAACGTATGGCGTGTGAACGGTCCTACGGACTTCGACAACATCTACCAAGTCGTGAATCAGCTCGATGAGGAATTCAAGAAGAAGTATCCCTATTTCCGGCTCGCGTATCTCACCCTCAGCTCTTCGATCACTCAAGCGGACGAGCGGGACGCGATGAACTTCTTCCAGCGGCTCATGAACCGCCTGCGGCAGACGAAGGCCGTGTCCGCGATCGCCCTGGAACGCGGGATGCACAACGACCAGACCCTGGAGGCCATGGAGCACATGGTCGATGGCGCAATCCACTTCAAGTCGGACAAGCAAAAGACCCAACTCCAGGTGGTGGGCCTCGGCGAGGTCCAGACTCACGACTGGGTCCCATACAAGTTCACGAACAAGGCGATCATGATCGGATCGTTCCAGCTCGAACGCATCCGCTGAGGCCAATCCCCGGGACTCTCAGAAGCTTTCTTGAATCGGAGACCGATTCCCGCTCCGAAGAAGGGCACAGCGCATGGAACGCGGATGCACGGTTCACAAACTCGTCGCCGATATTGCAGTCTTCGCCGGTCGCAACGTACTCCTCGTAAGGTATCGCGATCTCACACGATACGATGGCCAGAAGGGATGGTTCCTCCCGGATGATTTCCTCGCGCATGAGGAGCATCCGGAAGATGCGGCGAAGCGCATTGTTCGGGAACAGACCGGCATTGGTCTTCGGGACGTCCGCTTGAGCCATATCGAGTCGTTCGGGAACGGGTCTTGGCATCTTATCTTCCACTACACGGCGAATGTCCCTGCGTCAACAATCACACCGGGACCGAACATTGCGGCAATCGAGTGGTTCGAGCCAACGAAACTTCCCGCCCGTTCCGATCTTGCTCACGGGGGCTGGGCGATCGACGTCCTTGGAGCGATGGGGCATGAGGCGAAACCACTCGACTAGCGTCCCCGAAGACGCTGCGCCGCGAGGACGCCTGCGATGACCATCGCGCCTCCCACGGCCGTCGCCACCGTGAGAGGTTCCCCGAGGATCGCGATGCCACCCAGGACAGCCACGAGAGTGCTCGCATAGATGTACGCCGCGGCGGATGCGGCGGGCAGCCGGGCGAGGGCACGAAACCAAATCACGTACCCGAGGAAGGTCGGGAAGACGGCTAAGAACAGCACGGGCACCCACCCGTCGATGCCCATCGACTGGAGGTCGCCGAGGAAGGTCGGCGCGGTGATGGCGATCAGGGGTAGGAGCAACGCGGTCCCGATCAACAGGGTCCAGGCGACGAGCGTCACGGGAGGATAGCGGCTCAGATACCGCTTCCCGAACACCGCATACAAGGCGGAGAACACCGCGGACGGGATCACCGCCAGCGCGCCCTCGGACGCCTGGAAACGAAATTGGCTCTCCGGCCGGGCGAGGAAAATCATGACCCCGAGTCCCGCGAACGCGAGGGCGATCCCCGCGGCCTGGAGGCGGCGGAGACGTTCATGGAGCAGGGCCGTGGCAAGGACCGCGATGAACGCCGGTGTCGAGGCAATGATGAGCGCGGCCGTCCCCGCAGTCACCGAAGCATTCGATTCTCCCAGGTTCAAGAAGAGATGATAGCCAGTGAAGCCGGCGAACGCGAGGAGGGTCAGATGCGGTACATCAGATCTTGCAGGGAGTGGACGAAGTCGGCGGCTCGCTGTCAGATAACCAATGAACAAGACGTCAGAGAGGGCGAACCGCAGGAACGTAAGCGTGATCCACGACATGTGGACCAACGCTTGTTTGATCGCGACGAAGGCGAGCCCCCAGAACAGGACGAGGAGCATCAGCGAAGCGTGAACGGCACGATTGTTACCGAGCCTGTCCTTGGTGGCCGCCACGTTCGCGGGAGATTCACGTCCAATAAAAAGCTGCGCGCGTCCATCGCCGGGGCTGAGAGAGGGCTCCCACGAAGCGACTCCGTCGGTCGCGGATGATGGGAAGACTCTCCTTCACAGAATATACACGTTCGGAAAATCAGGCGCCTCGGTCTTGAAGAGATTGGGAGACTCCTTCGACGCACCGAGTCGCTGACTCAATTCCTTCTGGCCGCGTTCAAGCAGTTCCGGGTTGTACGAATATTGGATCCGCACGTAGTTGGTCGCACCCACCGACGTCTTGCGATTCAGGAAGCGGGCGAAGTCCTTCCAACCCGGCGGTTGCCGGGAGAACACGTTCGCCATTTCTACGGCGAAACGCCCGCCGATGAAGAACGCCTTCCATTCATTCACGTTCCTCTCATCCAGGCGACCTTCGACGAGCTTGGCCACCCCTTCCGCGTATGAGGGATTGATGTACTGTCGGAATGCGTCCATGTTCGCCAGGGCTTCCTCGAGATTCCCGACATCCTCCGGTACCATTGCCGGTTTCGGTGGCGAGGCGTACCACGCGGCCTGGTACGCTGCGTACCGAGCCTGACCGTCCGCAGATTCCTGCTCCGCCGCCCACCGGTCTACGATAAAATGCACGCGGTTATGCGCGAGAAGATAGTCCAAGACCAAGGTGGTCTCCACCTTGTCCGCCACGTCGTCCACATTCTTGTCCGCGTACTTGCCGAGATCCCTCCAGATAATCCGATGATATTCTTCCTTCAACGCCCGCAGGCCGCCTTCCCGAATGTAGACTCCCCAACGTTCCGGCGCGAGGCGGAAACTCACGTAGAATGCAACCGCTTCGGGTCCCAGTTTCAGCATCGCCGGAAGGGCGTTGGGATCTTTTGCGGCCTCGATGTGATATGCAGTGAGATTCTCGGACGTCAAGTCAAACGGGCGAGCGCCTTCGAGCGGGGGCAACTGTCCATATCCGGGCACGCGAATGGTCTTCGGATCGGAAAATTCGGGGTGGGCCGCGGCGAACCCCGAGAGGTCCTCCATCGCGGTCCCGATGGAGATGACCGACTTAAGGCCTTGGCATCAATATAGAAGACACTCGACAATGCGGTCTTCAACCTGGACCCGGTCGAGTTTGGAGGGCGACCGAAATCGCACGACGAGGTCCCCGCCCTCCA
>VBMN01000121.1 GCA_005878385.1 Methanobacteriota archaeon | reverse complement strand
GTCCGAACTAGACCCGCTCAGCTCAGAATGTCCGCCAAGCGCCCCTGCTTCTGCCCGATCCGGATTTCCCGGGCGATCCTTCGACCGGTCGACATGCCCGGTTCCGTCAGGTCGGAGTAGGGGGAACCGGCGATGAACAGGTTCGTTCCCGCGACGATCCGCGTGGAGATCTCGAAGACCTTGAACTCGAGCTTGTCGGTCACGATCGTCTCGAGGCAGAACGGCCCGATCATGCCCCCGAACAATTCCATCGACCGCTCGACGACCTGCTCGCCCATCTCGAACGCCTTCGGCAGAAGGGATTCGCGCAGGACGACGGGCATGTTGCCCGTGACGACGAAGGTCGGAAGAAGTCCCATCTTGCGAAGGGCCTCCTGAGCCCCGAGCTTGTACATCTCATCGATGTTCGCTTCGTCTCGCCGGTCCACGCCGAGCATCTCGAGCGAGCCTCGGGACAGTGCATAACCCGACGCCGCGAGAGGGGAGTAGAAGTAGTGCATGTAGTACCGCGTGCCGACGACGTATTCCTGGATCGCGTACTTCATCCCCGGCTGGATCGACTCCTTGAAGTCCTCGTGGTTCTTCGCGATGAACGAGCCGCGGCCGCCCTTCGCGCCGTAGTACTTCACGAACACGGGGCGGTCAATGTCTTGCGGTCGCTCAATTTTCATCGGCATCGGGACCCCGGCGGACGTGAGCCAAACCCTTTGTTTCTCGCGGTCCGACTCCCATTTCAGGACCTCGCGATTCCCGAATGTGGGGATGGGGAGCTTCGCGAACACCTCGGAGCCCATGTATTCGACGAAGGAACCGTGCGGCACGGTGACGACTTGCTTCGCGACGAGGTCGTCCGCTTGATCGACGATGTCCGCGTACGAATCGACGATCAGGAAGTCATCTGGCTTCGCGAGGGGAAAGGCATCGTAGAACCGCGGCCGCTTCCCGATCGCAATCCCCAAGGTCTGGAATCCCTCTTGGCGGGCGCCGTGAAAAATCTGGAGCGAGGAATGAGAACAGACCGTCGCGATGACGATGTCCCCGTACTCACCGAGGATCGACGCGATGGCCTTCCGCGTTACCATTACGGTACGAATCGCTTCGATGGTTAAAGCTTTTCACCGCGAAGGACGTGATCGACGACTCGCATCGCCCGGACCGTCTCACGGACATCATGGGCCCGCACGACCCGCGCCCCTTTCACCACCGCGAAGGTCGCCGCCGCGATGCTCCCCGACAGTCGTTCGCTCGGCTCACCGCCTCCCAGTCGCTCGATGAAGGATTTCCTCGACACGCCGATGACGACCGGGTGGCCGAGGGCCACGATTTGGTCCAGGTGACGCAGGAGGGACAGATTGTGATCCAGTGTCTTCCCGAAGCCGACGCCCGGATCGACCGCGATCGCCTCCGAGGCCACCCCCGCTCCCGTGAGGACCCGGATTCGCTCGGTCAGGAAGGATCGGACTTCTCCCACCACGTCGGCGTATGCGGGGTGTTCCTGCATCGTCTTCGGATTTCCGAGCATGTGCATCGCGACCACGCCCACGTGGCTCTTCGCGACGAGACGCGCCATCGACGGGTCTCGCATTCCGGACACGTCGTTCACGATGGAAGCACCGGCATCGATGGCCTTCGTAGCGATGTCCGGTTTCATCGTGTCGATGGAGAGCGGTACCTGGACCTTTTCCGCGAGGCCGCGGATCACGGGACCCACCCGCCGCCACTCTTCTTCCGCGGACACGGGGTCCGAACCGGGCCTCGTGGACTCTCCGCCCACGTCGACGAGGTCCGCCCCCGCGTCGACCAGATCGAGGCCGTGTCGGAGTGCGGCGTCCGGGTCGAAGTAGCGACCGCCGTCGGAGAAGGAGTCCGGCGTGACGTTCAGAACCCCCATCACCCGCGTCCGGTCGAGGACGAGTTCACCCGTCCGGTGGCGCCAGACCTTGACCGGGCTGCCCATTCGGGCGACCAACGGCGGATTCCTATTTCACGGTGTGCGGGCACCCGGCAGGAGCTTTATACCTCTGAACGATAAGCGGGCCGCCCATGCGGATCCTGTTCCTTCATGTGGATTACCTCGAGTACGAGGTGAAGGAGAAGGCGTTGAAGTCCGCCCCGGACATTCCCGCCTCGAAACGGCGGGGACGGGTGGAGGAAGCGCTCGTCTGCTTCATCAGTGCGGAGCAGCGGGACGAAGCGAATCTGGCGGGTGTGACGAGAGCCGCCGCCGAGAACGTCGCCGACGTCGCAGGCCAGGTCCACGCGAAACGTGTCGTGCTCTATCCGTACGCCCACCTGAGCTCGTCCCTGGCCTCCCCCGGACCCGCGCAGGAGCTCATTGCGTCCCTGGAAAAGGAACTGGTCGTTCGCGGCTTCGAGGTCCACGCCTCGCCCTTCGGATATTACAAGTCCTTCAAAGTCGCCGTGAAAGGCCACCCACTCAGCGAACTGTCCCGCGAAATCGTCGCCGAATCGGCCGCTGCGGGCAAGGAAGAAATCTCGGATGCCGTGAAGGCGGAGGCGAAGCTCGTCTCCCATTGGCACATCCTCGAGCCGACTGGGCACATGCATCACCTCTCGATCAAGGACGGAAAGGTGAGCGGATATCCCTTCGAGGGCCACGACCGCCTACGAAAGTTCGCCACCTACGAGATTGCCAAGTCGCGCGAGGCGAAGGAGGAGCCCGCCCACGTTCGCCTGATGCAGGAACTCGAGCTGGTCGACTACGAGCCCGGATCCGATCCGGGGAACCTGCGGTACTACCCGAAGGGCAAGCTCATCAAGGGACTCCTCGAGGAGTTCATCAGTGAGCGGGTGCGGGAATACGGCGCGATGGAGGTCGAGTCCCCCGTCATGTACGACTTCGAACATCCCGCGTTGAAGTCCTACTTGGCCCGCTTCCCGGCGCGTCAATATATCGTGCAGACCCCGAACAAGCGCGCCTTCCTCCGCTTCAGCGCCTGCTTCGGGCAGTTCCTGATCATGAAGGACATGGTGATCTCATACAAGCAGCTCCCCCTCCCGCTGTACGAGCTCACCCGCTACTCCTTCCGCGCGGAGCAGCGTGGCGAGGTGGCGGGCCTCCGTCGGCTGCGGGCGTTCACGATGCCCGATTGCCACGCCCTGGTCTCGGACATCGAGATGGCCAAGGAGGAGCTCATGGTCCGCTTCGACCTCGCTTGGAGCAT
>VBMN01000099.1 GCA_005878385.1 Methanobacteriota archaeon | reverse complement strand
CGAGCCTTCCTTTGGATCAATATCCTTTTCGTGATGCTCATTGCCCTGGTCCCTTTCTCCACGTTGTTGCTCAGCCGTTACCCGCTCGTGCCGATCGCGGCGCAGGTGTACGGAATCGTTCTCACCCTGATCGGGGGCGCGTTCTACCTTCATTGGCGATACGCCACGAAAGGCCATCGGCTCGTTCCGCCCTCGACCACGGAGGAGTTCATCCTGGCGGTTCAACGTCGCATCCTGATCGGGCCGACGGTCTGTGCGATCGCGGTCCTCGTCGCATTCGTGAGCACGATCGTGAGCATCTTTCTCTACGCCTTCCTGGTCCCGTTCTACATCGCCCCTGGCAGTGTCGATCGAATCGTGTTCCGCGTCCGCCGCTCCGTGTGACCACGCCTCACGGAACTCGCTCAACATACGCCGCGGAGGCGTTGGGCAGGGCCATGTTGGCGGACTTGCAGAACGTGTACATTCAGGCAGTCGAGCGAGCGGGGGCAAGCACGGTGAACGTGAGCACGGCCCAGCGGCCGTATGGACCGCCTTGGGGATCCTGGCCTCGTCGCGGCTTCGGCTCAGGAGTCGTCCTCGATGACCAGGGGCACATCCTGACGACGCATCACGTGGTCGAAGGCGCGGAGAAAGTGATCGTGACATTCGCGGACGGTCGTGTCCTGAGCGGCGCGGTCGTCGGCGGGGACGAGGAGACGGACATCGCCGTGGTGCGAGTCGAAGGGAAGGAATTCCGAGCGGCGGACTACGCGAACTCGGATGAGCTCAAGGTGGGTCAGCCGGTCCTCGCGATTGGCAATCCCCTCGGTCTTCCAGGCGGACCGACGGTCACCTCGGGAGTCGTCAGTTCCCTCCGCAGACACCTGGGTCGCGGTCCCGGGGATGGAGTTCCTGTGATTCAGACGGATGCGGCCGTGAACCCTGGGAACAGCGGGGGACCTCTCGTGGACCTGCGCGGGCGCGTGGTCGCGATCAACACGGCGACGATCCCGTATGCAGAGGGTATCGGCTTCGCGATTCCGATCAACGCCGCCCTCGCCGCCGCGAAGGAAATCGTGGCACACGGTCATGTCCAGAGAGCCTGGCTCGGACTCGGCGGGTACGACGTGGACCGCCGACTCGCCGCGTACTATGGCATCGCGAGCCGGCATGGCGTCTTCGCCGCGGAAATCACTCCCGGTTCTCCGGCAGAGGCCGCGGGGATCCAAGTGGGCGACGTGATCACGACGATCGGAGGAAAGCCTCTCACCGGGGTCGCGGACCTGGTCGAAGCACTGCGAGAGCGGACGATCGGGGATTCGATCGACATCGAGGCGGAGCGACGCGGGCAGCGGGTGCGGGCGAAGGCGACCCTCGGTGCGCGACCGTGGTAACGTCTCCGACAGGTTGAAAGCGAGGTCCACGATGGGCGCCGTGTGATGCGCCCATCCCACCCGGAAACGTGCCCACGCTGCGGAAAGCGGACGTGGAATTGGTACTATCTGTCGACCCGCATCTGGATCGAGTGCGAACATTGCGGGTTCAAGGACATGGTGAGCAATACGCCGGTGAGCGGGGCGAACTCGGACAGCATGACGCGAAAGATGCCGCTCACCAAGGCATGAGCCTCCCTGCCGTCTGGCCTGCCCGGATAACCATGAAATAGCCAGACACATCTTCGGCATCAGAGGATCGGATGGTCGGCGCCTTTCAGGTATTTTTCGAGGGATGGATCTTCATCTTCCTCGCCCTGTGCGCGGTCGGCATCATCGCTCTCCTCGTCGGGGCGCTCTGGATGTACCAGGATGCGCAAAGCCGTCGCATGGATGCGACGATCTGGCTGGTCTTCCTGATCATTGCCACGCTCATCGGGACGATCGTCGGTTTCGTGATTGTCATCGTCCTCTACCTGGTGATCCGCGAAAGCCATCCGGTCGGGGGCGGCATGCCCGCGGCTTACATGCCTGGGTATGCTCCCATGCAGACGCCGCCGGTCCCCGCCGCGTGTCCCGTGTGCGGCCGCCCTATGATGTGGTACCCGCAATACCAGCGGTGGTACTGTCCCACGTGCGGCCAATACCGCTGAGGCGCCAGGACGACAGGACTGAACTTCACCTTCCGAGGTAGCGAACAAGACGGCTCAGGGCTTCCCCCAAGAAACACCCGGATTCACGCGGAGCCGACGACGCCGCTTTAGACTGGCCAGACGTACGTCACGTAGAGAATGATCGCGGAGAGGACCACACAAAGGGCGACGACGGCGAACGGGGGGACCTTGAGGGCTTTCTCGTCCTCCTGGTCAAAATATCGAATGAGACCGGCCGCGGAGTGAAAGCCCGAGTCCTTGTTGCGCGCCATCTTCGTCGTTCTCGATGCACCGCCGAGCTTAAAAGATTTCTCCTTTCGGCGGCGGCCTCGACCGCCTCCGAAGGGCTAATACGCCTCGTTCGGATGATGCATTCGACCCGTCGCGGGGCGCTTCGATGGTCGATGCCGGCGTCGTGTACATCGGGAAGAAGCCGACGATGAATTACGTCCTCGCCGTTGTGACGCACTTCAACGACGGCTCGCGGGAGGTCATCGTGAAGGCCCGCGGCCGTTCGATCTCCCGGGCCGTCGATGTCGCGGAAATCGTGCGCGGACGATTCATCCCGGATGCGGAGGTTCGGGATGTGCGCATTGCCACGGAGAAACTGGCCTCCGAGGATGGACCCGCGACGAGTGTAAGCAGCATCGAGATTGTTCTGTCGAAGTGAACACGAATCCGCGGAAAGAAATTTATCGGGTCACGACTTAGTGGACGCCCATGTCGATCGCCGTGCTCCTGATCTTGGCGGTCGCCGCGTTCTTGGCAGGCCTCGGGGGATCCTATCTCGGCGTCGGCGGAGGCATCTTTCTCATCCCCTTCATGACCCTGGCCCTTTCGGTCAACATCAAAGTCGCGATCGCCACGAGCCTGATCGGCGTGATCGCGAACTCCTCGGGAGCCGCGTCCGTCTACGTGCGGGACCATTTGACGAACCTGCGGCTCGCAATGTTCCTCGAAGTCGCCACGACGCTGGGCGCCATCGCGGGCGCACTCGTCGGCCTCGGAGTTCCGGACTTCTACCTGTACGTCGTCTTCGGCATAGTCGTCCTCTACGCGGCCACGACGATGGCCCGGATCCGAGAGACCGCCAAGGAACGTGCGTATCAGGCCGGGGAAGAAGCGCCTCTGACGAAGCGGCTGAAGCTGAGCAGCGTCTACTTCGATCAGGAGGACCAAGGCGTCTATCGGTACCGCGTCGAACGTCCGGTCGCGGGCTTCGGTGTGAGTGCCGCGGCGGGGTTGTTCTCCGGCCTACTCGGCGTCGGGGGCGGTTTCATCAAAGTCCCGGCGATGAACGTCCTGATGCGGGTTCCGATGAAGGCCGCCGTCGCCACGAGTAACTTCATGATCGGGGTGACCGCGGCCGCGAGCGCGTTCATTTATTATTCGCAGGGCCTCGTGGATCCGGGACTCGCGGCGATGGTGATCATCGGCGTGTTCTCCGGCACGAACCTGGGTACGCGGCTGCTCGCCCATGCGAAATCCTCGAACGTGCGGTTCGTGTTCGCCCTTTTCCTCGCAGTCCTCGGCACGGCGATGGTCGCACGGTTGTTCCTTCCGGGGGTCCCGATTTGATTACGGCGCGAGCCGGCCTGCGCCTCGTGCAGCAACGAGTCTCGAACCTGCGGCGGGCCGTCGTCGCGGAAGTGGAAGACATCAACCGTCTCATCTATCATGTCCTTCGCGGCGGTGTCGTGGTCTCGGTCGCGATCCTCCTGTTCGGGTTCGTCCTCGTGGCCTTCAGTGGACAGCCGATCCCCGAGTCTGGGTCGATTCCGCCGCGGGCCCTCGCCCGACCCTTGTTCACCTTCACGCCCGAAGGCTATCTGAGCCTGGGAGTCCTCGTCCTCATCTTCACGCCCGTGGTCCGCGTCTTCCTCAGTCTCGTGTCGTTCGCGAGGGAGCGGGACCGACAGTACGTCCTGATGACGGCGATCGTCTTCGCGAACCTCCTTGTGAGCTTGGTCCTCCTCGCGTGAACCTTTAAGGCCTCGCCCCATTGCGGACGCGTGGACGAGGTCCTCTCCGCCGCTCGGTCGGTCGACGTGTCGAGGTTCGGCGAGCGGACGCTCTGCGATGCGTGCCTCGGCCGCCTCTTTGGAAAGGTCGGGCACGGGTACACGAATGACGCGCGCGGTCGCGCCGTCCGCGACCTCCTCCACGTGGACGTCGGTCCATGCTGGGTGTGCGACGACCTCACCGCCCGATACGATGCCCTCGCGGACCTCGTCGTCCGCAAGCTCGACCCGTGGGAGTTCGACTCGTTCTGCATCGGCTCGAAGATCGACTCCGAGGCGGCCGCTCGGGAAGAATCCTTGTGGGCCGAACTCGCCCTCGCAGGACCGGAGCCGCTGAAGGCGGAGGTGAACCGGGAGATCGGGAAACGGGTCTCGGACCGCCTCGGCAAGGAGCCCAACCTGGCGCATCCGGACGTCGTCGCGATCGTCGACACGGCGTTCGACCACGTGGACGTTCAGGTGAACCCTCTGTACGTTCGAGGTCGCTACCGCAAGCTCGTGCGCGGCGTACCGCAGACCCGCTGGCCGTGCCGGCGTTGCATGGGGAAGGGATGCGCCCGGTGCGGTGGAGCCGGCAAGATGTATCCGACCAGCGTGGAGGAAGTAATCGCCGCAGAGATCTTGAAGGACTCGGGGGGAACGGGCCATGCCCTCCACGGCATGGGTCGCGAAGACGTGGACGCACGGATGCTCGGACGAGGACGACCGTTCATCCTGGAGATCAAGGAACCTCGCCGCAGGGTGATCGATCTGGGCGGCGCCGTCGGTCGGATCAATGCCTCGGGGATCGTCGAGGTGGACGGCCTGGTGCCGGCCCGCGGAACCGACGTGGTCCCGTTGAAGGAAGATCGTGCCGCGAAGACGTATCGCGTTCTCCTCAGGATGGCACCTCCTGTGGAGGAAGCAAAGCTTAAGAACACGCTGCCGGTTTTGGTGGCCGAGCCGATCGCTCAACGCACCCCCGAACGGGTCGTTCACCGGCGTGCGGATACCACACGGCATCGACGGCTCCTGGCGGCGGAGGTCGTCGGGGTCGACGGAGACCGGGCGGAGCTCCGCGTGACGGCGGAGGCGGGGACCTACGTGAAGGAATGGGTCCACGGGGACCGGGGACGCACACGACCGTCCCTGGCGGAACGACTCGACGTGGCGTGCGAGGTCCTCGAGCTGGACGTCCTCGAGGTCCATGACGACGGGTGAAACGCGATGGTGAAGGCCTCGAAAGGGATCATGGAGAAGACGCGGCAGAAGTTCCGCCGCGGCCCGCGTCAGCGCGGGCTTTCCCCTATCACCCGCTCCTTCCAGTCGTTCAAGGTCGGGGAACATGTGACGATCGTGATCGATTCGAGCCTCCAGAAGGGTTGGCCGCATCACCGCTTCCATGGCATGACCGGAACGGTCGTGGGGCAGCGGGGGGCCGCGTTCGTCGTCGACGTCCGCTTCGGCGGTCGCATCAAGCAGGCCGTGGTCCGGCCCGAGCACCTGAGGCGCGCGTAGGGGGAGACGATGGAGGAGTCCTACGTGTCCCTCGCGGAACTGAAAGTCATCCTGGAGAAGGAGAAGGCCGTCCGCGGCGAGTTGAACCCGGAACAACAATACTCACTGTCGCACGCCGCCCTGTTCGCCCGTGTGCCGGCGGACAAGGTACTCGGGATCGTGAAGGAGCTGATGGAGATTCCGATGATGTCTCCGTTCAACGCGCTGAAGATCGTCGACCTCATGCCCACCCACCTGGACGACGTCCGGGCGATCTTCGCGAAAGAGCGCTTCAGCTTGTCCAAAGAGGATGCGGACAAAGTCCTCGAGATCGTGGGGAAATACCGCTGACGAGGCGAGGGCCATGGAAGATTACGCCCGCATCCTCGATTACCTACCGCAAGGCCACCCCGACCAGTCGAAGTTCCACCGGGAGCCACTCGCGTATGCGCTCGGCGTGGACGAGTTCAAGCTGTTCGAGCTGGTGCCCCGCGACGGCGCGAACCTGTCGATCGGGCAGCGGGTGTACATCGGCAAGGAAGTCGAGATGCGCACGGAGATCCTGCACGTGAAACGGCGGGTCGGTCACGAGGAGTTGACGACCGCCGCCCAGAAGGAATTGCCATTCGTGATCCAGGAGACCGTGAAGGAGAAGGAAGCGAAGTTCGTCGACTTCTTCAACCGCGCGCAGGCGATCACGACGCGGTTCCACATGCTGGAGCTGCTACCGGGCCTCGGGAAGAAGACGATGTGGGCCATCCTCGAGGAACGGAAGAAGGGGCCGTTCAAGTCGTTCCAGGACCTGGATCAGCGGGTCCCCAGCATCCACCACCCGGAGAAACTGGTGGCGAAACGAATCGAGATGGAGATCTCCGATCCAACCCAGAAATACCGGTTGTTCGTCGCGCGCTAGGAAGCGTTGGCGACTAGGAGGAACTAGCTAGCTGGTTTGCTCAACTCCAGCGCGTTCGTCTTACGTGGGGGTTAAACTGTCGATCGAGGTCCTCGGTTCGGAGCGCAAGTCCGAACGCAAGTTCATTCTGGATCGGCTCCAGTTCGGCGGCGATTGTGTCTAGCCGTACACCCGTCGGGGTAACTCGTCCTTCCACGACTGTCCGGTCTTGTTCTCTGATGAGCACCCGCCCATCGGTGAGCGGTCCGATCGAATAGGTGCGGCGGTCGAACTCAAATGTTGTTTCCCCGGTGTGGAATAGGACAGCGACTTTGTACAAGGGATTCTCAAGAAACAGTTGATCGCGTAAGAATAGGTAGTTGACCCGGCCAGGGCTTTGCGAAGCTGCCTCCGGAACGACAAACGATCCGTCGCGGTTCCGACGAACTCGGTACGTCGTGTGGTCGACGAGGACCCGCCCAGGACGAACGAGGCCTCGCTTGACGATCACCGCCACATTGGTAGGTAGACAGAACCTAGAGAAAGTCTTGTCTCGAGTAGGCCCACTCGCATTTCCTTTGCGGCTGGTAATAGCAGCCAGCATCGAGGTGGGTCGACCGGTGTCCGCTAAGAAGCGGGTTTCACGATGTCTGCCTCGATCTCGCGGCAATCGTGGGACGAGAGGCCGAGCTTCTTACGGAGAGCTTCTAAAAGCTCCCGTTCGTCCTCGGTGATCGGGCCGTCCTCGAGGGCTTCCTCGGCGACCGCGCCATAGATCCCGGTCCGATCCTCGAGTACCTCTTCGATGACTTGGGACTCGATTCGGTCCTGTTCCTCCTTCGAGATGCCCAGGTTTTCGCGGAGTTGTTCCACGAGCAAGCGCTCGGTGGCGGTGACCCGGCCGTCCTTCCATGCCGTCATCACGGCCCGCGTGTAGTCCTCGAGCCGTTTCACGCGTTCGTCCATCGCTCTCTTGCGACGATCGTCAATTCCCTCGAGATATTCCAGATCGAGCTTCTCGACGGTCATCGCCTCGCGGACGATGTCGGAGAAGGTCAGGTGCACGGACGTGGCGGAATCGATCTCGTGGATGGTCATGTCCTTCGTCACGCCCGCGATCACGACGGGCACCCTGATCGTCGAGAGTCGCTCCTTGATCGCCACGGCGCGCTCCCAGCCTCGCGGGGCAAGGTAGTACGCCAACATCCGTTGCTTCTCGCCTTCGATGTGAGCCTTCGTCTCCACGAGGTAGCCGTCCCGGGTCATGTCGTCAAGATACCGCGACAGATGCTTCCGCTGGATGCCCGCGGCAAAGGCGATGGCCTTTTGCGTGAGGGCCTGCGGGAGCACGTATCGCTCCTCCATGTTCCGGAAATCGGAAAAGTAAAGGAGAATCCGGTCCTCTGTCGGGAGGGCCAATGGCGATTCCGCGTTCACGGCCTGGGAACGCCTGCGGTCTGACATAATCCTTGCCGTGGGGCGTTCGCCCATCCGGTCGGCACCTTCTTAAGGCGTCCACGAGTCGGACCACCGTTCGTGCTCGCCCTCCCGATGCAGCCCTCGCCGCAGGACTTTGGATCGTTGTTCGATGCCGACACCAAAGCCGCGATCTCGAGCGGCCTCTGCATTCAATGCCGCGGCGCGAAGCTCCTGTGCGGCAAGGCGCGCTGCCCGATCCTCGTCCGGTGGGATTCCATGATGAAGACCGCCCCGATGATCGACCGAGTGGATCTGGACGGGTCCTCTCCGCCCGGCGTGTTCGTCGGGCGGTTTGGTTACCCGAAGGTGTTCGTCGGTCCCTTGGTGCCGCCCGTCCACGGCGACACCCAGATCCTCGACGCCCCGGAGGAGTGGGTGGGCCGTTCCATGGAGGACATCGTCCGGTTCCGATCGACGTTGGTCCGCGGGATGCACCGGGTGCACGTGATGGACGTCGACCGCGGAGGACGGATCGTCGACCTCACCCGCGAGCTTGCACTCGGAACGGTCCCCGCGGACGTGGAAGTCGGATTTGAGCGGAAGCCCCGCGGACGTGTCGTACTCGATGACAACGTCCAGCCGTTTGGGCCCTCCGCACCGCTGCGCCGGCTCGACATCGGCACGCTGCAGATCGACCGGAATCTGGACCGGGCCAGCTCGGATACGGACCTGCGCGCGAAGGAGGCCGTGCTCGACATGTACGGACGCGGTCTCCCGGTGTCGAAGATCCAGCGCGCATTCAGTGTCGGAGCGTTTGGCATCGAGAAGAACCGCCGTTTCGTCCCGACACGGTGGTCGATCACCGCCGTGGACGACACGATCGGGAAGGACCTGCGGGAGATGGTGAAGACATTCCCATTGATCAACGACATTCGAGTCTTCGAGACGATCGGCTTTGATGATCGGTTCCTCGTCGTGATGGTCCCGCGACCTTGGCGCTACGAATTGATCGAGGCCTGGTACCCGAACACGCTGTGGAACCCTCTGGGGCGGGAGGTCGTCCTCTTCGGCGACCACGAGGGCTTCGAGGGCCGCACCACGTACGCGAGCATTGGCGGGTGCTACTACGCGGCCCGACTCGCAATCGGGGAATCCCTGGAGCGGGAACGGCGCCAAGCTGCCACGGTCATCCTTCGGGAGACGCATCCGGGCTACATCATGCCTGTCGGCGTGTGGAACGTCCGGGAGCATGTCCGTGCCGCGCTCCGACAACCGCCACACCTCTTCTCGACGATGAAGGCGACCTTGGATCATCTCCGAACACGCCTCGACATCCCGATGGAACGCTATGTTCGGATGAGCGAGGTCCTCCAGCACGTCCTCTATCAACGGACCTTCGACGACTATTCGGTGATCGACTCTCGCGGCCACGTTTCGTAGGCGTCGCAGCGTTGAAGGCGTTGGTTTCCTTTTCCGAAGCAAATGTACAGGCACGAATTCCCGAAGCGCCCCATCCCGGCGGTCGGCGCGATTGTGTTCCGCGGGTCGCAGGTCCTGCTCGTTCGCCGAAGAGACCCTCCGTACCAAGGTCGGTGGAGCGTACCCGGAGGCGCGATCGAGGTCGGAGAAACGGTGGAACAGGCCGTGGTCCGGGAGACCCACGAGGAGACCGCGGTCGACGTCCGCCCCGTCGAGGTGATCGCCATCGGGGATTTCATCCAGAAGCAAAAAGACCGAGTCCGCTGGCACTACGTCCTCGTGGACCTCCTCTGTCTCCTCGTCCGAGGCGAACCGGATCCCGGGAGCGACGCGACGAACGCGGGCTTCATCGAATTGCGAGAGCTGGCTGAGTTCGACGTCGTACCGTCGGCTCTCGAAGTCATCGAACGGTCGATCGCACGCCGCGGAAGGACGGACGCGTGATCGACTGTGACCCGAATTCACAGGGTCCCTCCCGAAAGAGACTTCGCGCCGATTGCCTTTGTCCTTCACGATGTCCCGTCCCACCATCTGCCTGATTCCGGCCTCCCCGGCGGAATACGACGACTTCGTCACAGACCAGATTCGCGAATTTGCAGAGCAGAAGGTTCGCGCGGGGCATTGGCGCATCGAGGAGGCACGGGAGCTTTCACGTCATGCCGTCGAGTCATTCTTGCCCGACGGAGGGCCATCGGAAGGGCATCGGGTCTATCGGGCGGTCGACACATCGAATCGAGGCGTGGGATGGATCTGGGTGGGCCCACCTCCCGTGCGCCTGCTGAACCTTCCCACCCGTTGGTGGCTGTATCAGATCACGGTCGACGCACCGCTCCGCGGGAAGGGATACGGTCGGGCGATGCTCGCGGCCACCGAGGAGCTCGTGAGCCGCGAGGGCGGACAGGAACTCTATCTGAATGTCTTCCGCTGGAACTCCGTCGCGCGAGCGTTGTATGATTCGGCGGGGTACGCGGTCGTCCACGATAGCGAGACAGAGACCGGCATGCGAAAGACGTTGAGCAAGGAGGTAGCTCGGTGAACGCGGTGTCGCAACTTCGAATCTACCGGATCAAGGAGGGACGGATGGAGGAATGGCTGGCGGGATGGAAGCGGGGCGTCCTGCCCCTCCGGAGGAAGCTCGGGTTCCGCATCGAGGGGGCGTGGGAGGTCCGCGCCGAAGACACCTTCGTCTGGATCCTCACGTATGACGGACCGGAAGGATTCGAGGCGCGAGACGCGGCGTATTACGCATCCCCGGAGCGAAAGGCGCTGAAGCCGGATCCTGCCGAATTGATCGA
>VBMN01000021.1 GCA_005878385.1 Methanobacteriota archaeon | reverse complement strand
TGACGGGGCTCGCTTCCTCCTCGGTCCACTACCGGATCAGGCGCCTCGAGGAGGAGGGTGTGATCAAAGGCTACCGGGCGATCGTCGACCCGGTGAAGCTCGGGTATGACATCCTCGCGGTGAGCTTCATCCGTTCCAGATACGATCCGCAGACGTACGAACGGCTGGGCAAAGCCTTGTCCCGGATCCCAGGGGTCTGGGCCGTGTACTTTCTCATGGGCGACATGGACTACGTCGTCCTGATTCGGGCGAAGAACCGCCTGGACCTGAATCGCATCGTCTACAAATTGATCGCGATGAAGGACATCGAACGGTCCGACACGCGAATGGTGATGGAGCGTATCAAAGAAGATATCGCGGTCCCGACGGATTAGGTCGGGAGGACCGACTCGCTCTACTTCTTTCGCAGTCGTTGCCCGCCACGAGATCGCACGTAGTCTTTCTCGAGTGCCGAAGCAAACATCTTCCACGCCCGAGTCGAAGAGGCCTCACGCTCCGCCTTCGTGCGCCTCTTCGCGTCGGGCACGTGCGGTCGCCTTTTCCATCGGAGGTCGAGTCGAGTCCGGCCATCGGGGAGACGGGAGAGAGCATAGTCGGCCATCACATCGCGGTTGTTGCCGATGCCGTCCATGTGCCATCGATTCGGCGGGTGCAGGGACACGACTGCCCGCGACCAATCCCAACCGTCCTGCGACTCCTCGAGATCTTCGAAGATGACCGCCCGCGGGGTCCGTTCGATGATTTTCCGCTGATACGCTTCGTTCTCCAGGGCCGCATCACCGGGAGTGTAGTCCGTACACCAGGCGAAGACGAACTCGATCGGAGCTCGGAACGAGACGCTGACACGGTATTCAGGGCCAGGCCAGTCACCTCCATGGCTCCGCGTCCTCATTGGATCAGTCCTGGACCGGTCTTCCCGCTCAAGAACGTAATGGTTGGACCGACGTTGTCCCACCCCGAACCCCGAACGGAGCCCCCAAAGGCCCCCGCGCGGCTGCCCTAAGTATATAACGGACTACCTGAGTCGGGTCGAAGCCGGTGCTGTGACCACGCTTCGGCCCTCGGTGGTGTTCCCTCGGCGAAGTTCAAGATTGAAAATGTCGTTGCCTCGACCTCCCTCGGGAAGGAGCTCGACCTTCAGGCGATCGCCCGCGTCCTCGGCGGGGCCGAGTACGAGCCGGAGCAATTCCCCGGGCTGATCTATCGTCTCAAGGATCCGAAGACCGCCATCCTCCTGTTCCGAAGCGGGAAGGTTGTGTGCACGGGCGCGAAGAGCCTCGACCATGTCAAGACTGCGATCGACATCGTCGCAAAGCAAATCGGGGCCGCCGGCATCCCGGTGAACAAGAATCCGGAGATCGTGGTCCAGAACATCGTCGCGACGTCGGACCTGGCCGCGCAGATCGACCTGAACGCGATTGCCATTTCCCTCGGCGGAGGGAAGGTCGAGTATGAGCCGGAGCAATTCCCCGGCCTCGTGTACCGGATCGACGAGCCCAAGGTCGTCGTCCTGCTGTTCGGGAGTGGGAAGCTCGTCTGCACTGGCGCGCGGAAACCCTCCGACGTTGAGCGGGCCGTCGAGAAGATCACCGCCGAGCTGAAAGCGGCCGGGCTCCTCCATTGATTTCGAAGGGCCCTCAGGCGTCGCCCCGTCAGGTCAAGTGGTCCGAAGCCCTTATGCGGCATGAGGCTCTAGCGGCGGACGAATGCCGAAATCCGAATTATCCGGGACGGTGACGTCCTTCCGCCAGAGCAAATTCAAACAGGACAGCTACCAGACGATCGTTCAGTTGGCCCGCAAAGAGGATGCCGGGAAGGTTTTGGGCGCTCGGGTCGTTTGGCTCCGGAAGGATGGCGTGCGGATTCTTGGTCGGGTCGTCGCCAGCCACGGTTCGAAGGGTGCGGTCCGTGTGCGGTGGAAGCGTGGGTTTCCGCCACAGGCGCTTGGCTCGCAAGTCAAGATCCTCCCGTGACACGGCACACCGAGTGGCACGCTCGTTGAGCCTTTCATGCACGGCGGCACTTGGGTCATGAGAGCATGCGTTAGGTCCTCGCGATCTCGTCCGGCACGTTTCATGGTTTCACCGTGGCGGAACCCCAGGTTGGCGGAGAAGGTAGATATCGTCCCGTTAGTTATCGGAGGACGTCGAGGTGAGATCGATGGCAGGAAAAGCCAGACCGGGAGTGGTGATGATTCGGTCCAGCCACGAGGATCTCTCCGATCCGACATCGCACCTGCTCATGCCCACTGCTGAACAGGCCACGTTCCCCCCGTACGATCGCTTCGCCGAAACCGTCGCGACGAGACGGATGCAACTGGGTCTCCATTCACACTTGGCAGAGGAGGTCGTCACGTACGTGCTCGATGGGAGCGTCCACCACGAGGACGGAGGCGGCACGCACACCGTGCTCTCCCCGGGATCCGTGCTCGTGATCACGGCTCACCAAGAGATTCGTCACGAACTCACGTTGCAACCGACCCAAGAAGGCCGAAGCGCTCGCTGGCTGTCGATCGTCCTCCGCCTGCCGTGGCACACGGAGGCGCCGCCCACCTCGATCCAGATCAAGGACGCCGGAGATGCGACGGAGTCCCTCGACGGAACGATTCAGCGTCCGGTGGTAGGCCGCCTTGCACGGGCCGACACCTTCATGCAACTCGAGTGCACGGACCTCGAGTTCACGCGGGAGGCGGACGTGTCATTCCCGATCGATCGCCATCGTCGCGGCGTGGCATATGTTCTCCGCGGATCGGGGATGATCGAGAAGAAGCCCGTCGAGATGGGACATGGAGCCCTATTCGAAAACGTTGCCAAGCTCTCTCTGTACGGGTCGCCCGGATACCGAGTTTTCCTCGCCACGGTTCCCGTCACCGAGGGCAGCGCCGAAGCCGACACGAAGGCGGCCGAGCGGGGCCGAGGAACCTGAACCCGGTCGGGAACGCGTTCACCAGTCAATGAGAAGAGTGGATTCCTCCTACCGTCTATCGTAATTAGGAACACGATGGGGCGTCTCGAGCAGCCCATCTGTATCATCCCTCTACGCGCCCAGATACATTCACCGCCTGTTCCCTGAATTCGTCGCGACAGCGAGAGATTTCTGACTGCAACTATCGACCCGACTGCATTGCAAGCACGTAATCGTCCCACTCCCGCGAGGTCTTCCGGACGATGAACCCTTTCGCGAACGGGGCGAACAACCGGTAAGGCCCCGTCAGGTGGACGTCGAATGTCATTTCGAGCCGAGTACCCCCCGAGTCCGAGAACAACCGGTACGTATTGTGGGTGTGCCCCATGTTCGAGCGGGCGTCGGCCTCCCAAACGTCCGGCGGCCGCAGGCGTACATGGAACCGCGCGACGAACGGGAACCCCATGATTCCGGTCTCTTCCATCTCGATCAGGTCTCCCTCCCGACGGATCAGCTTGCGTGTGGAGGCGCCGATGGACGACTCGCCATCCACGTCGTCATGGGGACGAGTCTTGCTTGAACTGCCTAATCAGGCAAGCGGGAGACAAGTTTCATCATTTCCGCGTAGTGATCGCGAATCACGTCCGCGCCCCGCTCGCCCATCATCTGCTCCGCATTGGAGCGGCACTGATCGATCGCGATCAGGATTCCCTCTTTCGTCGGGCTATCAAAGCTCACACCGCACTGCTGGAATACGCCGGTGACGAACGAATGGACCTGCTCGCGCAGTTGCGTGTCTGTCGCGGGTTGATCCAAGATTTCGAAGAACTCTCGGTTCGCGCTCTCAAAGCATCGGAGCAGCTCGTCTCGGACGAACTCCGCGGTCACGTCCTCGTCGCTCACTTGTGGGGCATGGTATCCATCGGCCGCCATGTACATCCCTTTGGGAGTCGGTTCCATAACGCTGTTATATTTAAGGGCATGGCCTTCCTTCGATGGTTCAACCTTTGCCGGGCACCCCAGAAGGAAAGCGAGTTTGATGAGAGACGCCACGGTAACCGGAGTTCAGTCCTACTACGTTCAGGTCGGGCGGATCGAGCTGAGACGGATTCGACGAGCGGTGACGGTTGACGCGCCCGTGGTCCACGGTCCGTCATGGAGCGACGATGGTCATGGTTCCGTTCATACCGACGTCCGGGGTCAGAACCGAGCTGAATGGAACGGTCCCAGGTTGGGAGAATAGGACGAAGAACTGGGTCGTGCTGCTCCCCGTCAAGTCATGGCTGTACCGAGTTCCGTTATTCGTGTACGTGAATGTGTGAGGCGTGTCGTCCTCGTTCAATATCGTGATCTTCGTCACCATGGATGCGGTGAGGTTAAACGCGGTCGGCGAGAATCGAGAGTTCGATGCCAGCACGGACACGTTCGCAACGGCCGGGATATCGTACACCGGACCGACGCTCGGCGCCCGTGCGTTCACGTTCTGGTAGGCGAGAGTTCCGGCCGCAATCGCCCCGACGCTCAACGAGACAATGACGATGACCGCGAAGCCATGAAGGCTGCGGATCCCTTCGGATAGGTGCGGCTCCCGAAG
>VBMN01000098.1 GCA_005878385.1 Methanobacteriota archaeon | reverse complement strand
TCACTTCGACGCGGCCTACCAGGAAACACTGAAAGCCGCGGGGCTCTCCGTCCTCGCGCTGGACGACTACGGGCATGCACGCAAATACGCCGCGGACATCGTGCTGAATCAGAACCTGCACGCCCGCGCGACGTTATACCGGGACCGCGCATCGACGACGCGACTTCTTCTCGGGCCTCGATACGCCCTATTGCGGCGGGAGTTCCGAAAACACCCCCGCGCCCCACGGGACATCCGACCTAAGGTCGAGGACATCCTCCTGACCGTCGGGGGCGTGAACCGAGATCGGGTCGCTAGCATCCTTCTCCGCGGCCTAGGAAAGGTCGATGGACGCTCGTTCAAGGTTACCATTGTTCCCGGGATGGGGCGAGACGCGTCAAGCGACCTGGAGAGTGTCGCGAAAGAAGTCAAATTACAAGTTCGGATCATTGGCGACGCACGCAATATGGCGGATCTCATGGCGAAGGCTGACCTCGCGCTCGCCGGAGCCGGCACCACGGTGTGGGAACTTGCGTACATGGGCGTCCCTAGCGTCCTGACGGTCCTCGCGGACAACCAGCGCGACGTGGCCGAGAGCCTCGATTGGAAAGGCCTCGCACGGAACCTGGGTCCCTCGGAGGCCCTCACCCCGGAGGCCGTCGCCCAAGCCGTCCGTCCTCTGCTCGATGATCCAACACGGCGGGCCGAGATCGCAAAACGTGCTCGAGAACTCGTTGATGGTGACGGCGTCGATCGCGTTCTCAGAGAGCTCTCTCTTCCGGTGTTACAGTTGCGCCCCGTCCGCGAGGAAGATGCTCGACGCATTTGGGAGTGGTCCAACGAGCCGGGCACGAGAGCCGCTTCCTTCTCCTCCGATCCCGTCCCGTGGGAGGAGCACGTTCGTTGGTTCCGAGGGAAACTCGCCGATCCGCACTGTCGCTTCTACGTGGCCTCGGACGCCGTGGGCCGTCCCAGAGGCCAGATCCGATTTGATTTGATGAGTGCCGAGGCCGAAGTCTCCGTGAGCCTCGACGTGGAATTCCGCGGACGCGGTTATGGGGCGGCCCTCATTCGCCTAGCGTGCCAGAAGCTTTTTGACGAATCCGCGGTTAGGACGATCCACGCTTACCTGAAGGAGGCGAACGAGGCGTCCGCGCGCGCCTTCTTGGACGCGGGCTTCGAGGACCGCGGCTCCAAGACGGTCCGCGGTCAGCGGGCGCGGCACTTCGCCCTCGTCACGGAGGTGGGTCGATGAAGGATCCCATCGTCATCGGTCGACGCTCGGTCGGTACGGGACAGCCCACCTATATCGTGGCCGAGATTTCCGCCAACCATCGCCAGAAGTTTGAGGAAGCGGTGAAGCTCGTTCGCGCCGCGAAGGATGTCGGCGCCGATGCCGTGAAGGTCCAGACGTTCACACCGGATACGATCACCCTGCGATCAGACCGCGAGGACTTCCGTGTGGGAGGAGGAACTCTCTGGGACGGCCGCACGCTCTACGATCTGTACGAGGAAACACACATGCCTTGGGAGTGGCAGCCGAAGCTCAAGGCCGTGGCGACCGACCTCGGAATGGACTTCTTCTCTTCCCCGTTCGACTCGACCGCCGTCGAATTCCTTGAGAAAATCGGTGTGCCCGCCTACAAGGTCGCCTCATTCGAGATCGTGGACATCCCACTGATCGAGCGAATCGCCAGAACCGGGAAGCCGCTGATCCTCTCGACGGGGATGGCCACGAAAGAGGAGATCGGGGAGGCCGTCGACGCGGCTCGGGGTGCGGGGGCCGACCAAATTGCGTTGCTCAAGTGTAATAGCGGATATCCCGCGCCTCCCGAGGAAATGAACCTGCGCACGATGGTCGACATGCGGGAGACGTTCCGGCTCCCCATCGGCCTCTCCGATCACACCCTTGGTATGGAAGTCTCCGAGGCCGCGGTGTCGCTAGGCGCGTGCATCATCGAGAAACACTTCACGCTGTCACGAAGCGTTCCCGGGCCCGACAGCGCATTCTCGCTCGAGCCTTCCGAGTTCCGCGCACTGGTCCAAGCCATCCGGGTGGTGGAGAAGTCCCTGGGAACGGTCCGGTACGGGGTCAGCCCCGCGGAGAGGAAGAGTCTGCCATTCCGCCGATCCCTGTTCGTGGTTCGCGACGTCACGGAAGGCGAAGTCTTCACACCAGACAACGTTCGATCCATTCGACCCGGAACAGGTCTTCATCCGCGCGAGTTGAAGAAGATCCTCGGCCGCAAAGCCGCGAAGGACATCGCTCGGGGCACACCGCTTTCCACGGAGCTAATCGATTAATCGATGGTTCTGCCTGGCGAAGAATGTTTTAAGCGGCGACTCCCTACAATCGAGTCGTGGTAGGGCTCTCTCCTGAGGACGTTGAGAAGTTTCGACGAGATGGATACCTCCTCATCCGGAATCTCTTTTCCGCTGACGAGCTCGACTCCTTCAAGGATGCGATTCTTGGGCTGAGGGCGAATCCAAGCTTGGTTCGGTCGTCTCGGAACTCGATCGTTTTTCGGGGATCCTTGTTCAACTACCGAGTGCTCGAGAGCGTGCCGTTCGACGATCGAATCCTCGATGTGGCACGCTCGATCTTGGGAAGCTCCTTTGCCTATTTCGGAGACAGCAGCGTCCAGATGGGTCAGGGGCCTCGAGGCCTGCATCGGGACAGTACCAACCGCGTGGCTCTGCTGGGTCCGGATTGGGAGGGCGAATATCCTCTGCTCCGAATGGGAATCTATATCGGCGATTTCACCCGGAACAGCGGCGGCCTAAAAATTGTCCCGCGGTCTCATCTCCCTCTGATCCCCTTTGCCCCTCCCGTCTTCATGAGAATCCTAAAGCGCCTCACTCGATTTCTGACACCCCCGTTCCGGTTAGCCCGGAAACTCGTCGCCGTCTTCCAAGGTGGGTTTGACGTTCCGTCTCAAAGTGGTGACCTTATTATCTGGAACTTCAGACTTCTCCATAGCGGGAATGCAGTCAAGTTGAAAAGATATCCTCGCTTCGCTCTCCCCGTCTGGCTCGAAAATGCCGCGCCCGAATCGTGGCGACTTCCGGGGAATCGGGATCGAATGGTCATGTTCTGTGCGTTCGCCAGAGAGGGAGCGCATCTGGAACGATATCTCCGCGCCAGGCGTGAAACCGATCTCACGAACCTGAAGTGGACCCGATGGGACGCGAGCTTTCAAACCCTCGCGTCAGCGAAGAGGGTCCGATTGTTCAAGCCCGATCCGGAAGTTGGAGTCCTCTATCAAGGCCGCGAACCGGAGGAGAGCGGCGCCTCCTAGGGTTTCACGTCCTCGTCGTCGTTCCGCGATTCGGCCCCTGATCGACATCCACATTTTGTGTTACAACGAAAGAGATCGTTCTGGTCTCCCCCCTAAGAAAATCCGTTCCACCAAACTGGTTTCCTCATGCGCGACCTGAACGAGGATAATGTATAAGTCCCGCCCGAGGCTCATGCCGCATCGTCATGGCCAGCGGATCGACACTCGCTTTCGTGTCCAGCCCGGGCCTGATCGAACGACTTGCCTCAGACGCGTGGGTCCTGCCCCTCTCTCCCCGCCTGCTCGGTTCGCGCGCCCATTTCGTCGAGAAGCGTCCCGAGGACTTCTTATCCGCGGACACAGAACGTGAGATTCAGTCGCGCACAGGTGTCGCTGTCCACGACTGGTGGCGCGCCACCCCACCTGGCTCGTTTGAGTGGAAGGGATGGAACTTTGCAGAATGTTTCGAGTACGAAATGCGCTTCGTCTTCCAAGACCTGTTCAAAACGGAATTCGTGATTGATCGGGCCCTCGAGCGGACCAAGCCGGCCCGGGTTGTCACGGATGTACCACCGTTACGAGGTGCCTTTCCACCCTACCCCTATCTGGCCGCAATCGGGTCCCTTCTCCACGTCGGTGCCAGCGCGGGGCGTTGGGACCTGCAGAATGTGTCTGGCCGCGAAATGGGCCCGCGTTCTCAGCGACCATCCATACTCGGCAAAGGCTATCTTTCTTGGGCGGTGCGGCAGGGGTTGTCTCGCGTTCACGAGAAAAACTCGATCGTCGCTCTAGGCCCCTATCGCGATGTCTATCAGCCGTTGGCGAAGGCGGTCGCCCGCGACGGCAACCGGATTGTCGCGATGACGTCGGTGCGGGCACCCATGCGCGCGTCCTCTGCGTCGGGGCTGTTCGTTCTCCCCATTGGAGCGTTCCTCGAATCATCGGACGAACGTGAAATTAAAGGGGTTCTTGATCGGACGCAGCAAGCCGTTCTGTCGATGCCTCTCCCCGCCGTCGTTGGACCGAAGGATCGAGGTCTCGACGCTGCGATACGCGGGCACTTGTTCGCACGTTTGGCCGAGGAAATCCCAGACTTGATCGCGCTCTCGATTGCATTTGACCGAGGACTCGGCAGCGGCCGAAAGGGCGTTCTGATGGAGACTGCGAGCCCGCTGGCAAAGGTGTTCGTCCGCCAGGCCCGGAGTCGGAGGATGACCGTGACGGTCCTCCAACACGGAGTCGTCGCAGGCGCGTTTAGCTATCAGGCAACGGAGGGCGACCGAATCGCGGCTTGGGGGCCCGCAGATGCGATTTGGTTCCGAGCTCACCTCGACCGATCGGTTGGCGTTGAAGCGACCGGAAATCCGAAGTACGATAAGCTGGTACGCTCTCGGAAAACGCCCGAGACTACGCCTCGTCATGCCACGTCGAGACCGCCTTGGAAGATCATTCTGGCGTCTCAACCGTTTGTCCAAGACCGACCCTCTCGTTCACCGTGGAGTCGTGCGGCGACCCTCGGGATGGCGATGGAAGGGACCTTACAGGTCCCAGGAGCTCAACTGATTATCAAGTGGCATCCTGCTGAAGCCGGGGAGGTCCTGTCGGAGGAGCTTCCTCGAGGTCGGGTTCGTGTTGCCCGCGGTGGAAACGCGATCCCGCTGATCCGTGAAGCGGCGGCGGTGCTCGTCATCTCCTCCACGATTGCGCTCGAAGCGATGCTCGTCGGTCGCCCCGTTGTCTTTCTTGGCCCTCCGGATCGGGACAGCCCGTTCCATCCTCCGGAGGATGGGGGCGGCATCCGGGTCCGCACCGCCGATGAACTCGCCTCGGTGCTTCGCGATCTAATCCAAAATCCAGTTGCTCTCAAGAAGGTACTGGAGGGCCAAGAGACGTTCCTCGTGGAGCACTATGCTTCTCTTGACGGCGGGGCTGCGGAACGCCTAGCCACGTTCCTTCGAAGTGGGTGATTCGACGGGCCACTACGACTCGTTCGACCCGATTCCGCACCGTGCCCACATGCGCACGCTCGCGTACCTTCGGCCGGGGGAAAAGGTGCTCGAAGTCGGCTGCAGCAGCGGGGCTTTGACGGAACGGATTACGGCAATGGGGTGCCAGGTCACAGGGATCGAGGTACGGCCCGAAGCGGCCGAAAAGGCACGAAGGTTCGTCGAACGCGTCCTCGTGGGTGATCTGGCGACAATGCCGTTGCCGTTACCTCCCTCGAGCTTCGATGCCATTCTTCTGATCGACGTGCTCGAACATGTCGTGGATCCAGTAGAGGCTCTGAGGCGCCTGTTCCCGTTCCTCCGGGAAGGAGGTCGGATCGTGGTGGCCATTCCCAACGTGGCCCACTGGTCCGTTCGGCTGCGACTCCTCACGGGCCGGTTCGACTACGAGGACACCGGAATCCTCGACCGCACCCATCTGCGGTTCTACACGCGCGCGACCGCCCGCGCGATGCTCGAGGAGGCCGGGCTGGAAATTCGAGAAACGGATTGCGTCCCCGACGTGCCAATTCTCCGGTTCAAGCGCGGTCTCGTCGAAGCGAACTACCGAGTTGCCTCATTGTTCCCGGGACTGTTCTCAACCGAGTTCTTCTTCGTCGGCGCACCTAAGCGAAATACTTGATTCCACTGACGCCATGGCGGAAGTCGCGCAGCCCCTCGAGAATATACCGCGCCCGTGGCCGGAGGAGGACCGTCCCAGCGATGCCCTCGGCATACAAACGCAGCCGAAGTCGAGCGAGAGCCGTCCGGTTGCAGAAGCGGGAGGTGAGGATGCACGCATTTCGGGTCTGGTAGTAAGCCCCGGTGAGGCGTCGCGTCGTCCCCGGAGGCTCATGGAGAATTTGCGCGTCCTTCGCGAGGACGCTCCGAAAGCCCCCCCGCCGGGCCCGCTGTTGGAAGTCGATGTCCTCGAGATTGAGCGCGTACGTTTCGTCCAGAAGCCCCACCTTGTCGAACACCTCACGACGGATGAGGACGAAGGCCCCTTCGACGGCATCGATGTGCTCGCCGACGATGAACACATGCTTAGGCAGGCGGCCGCAGCGCCAACGAATGCCGGCCGACCGAATCCCGTGGGTGTCCGCCCGTCGTTGAATCGGGCCGACGAAACCGATCGCAGGGTCGGACTCGGCTAGCGCGACCATCCGATCGATCGTGTCGGGAGGGACCACCACATCGGCATTGGATAGGAGCACGAAATCCGCGTCCGCCCGGAACTGGCGGATGGCGCGGTTGTACGCGACGCAGTAGTGCAGGTTTTCCCCGAATCGGTGGATCGGGATCCCGAGGCGGTCCGGGATCTCGTTGGACCCATCCTGCGATCCGTTGTCCAGGACGAGGAGACGAGCGCTCGGATAGGTGGTCTCCTGCAGGGACTTGAGGCACGTCTCGAGACCCGGTCCGCCGTTGTAGTTCAGGACGAGGATTAAGACGCT
The DNA here is from genome assembly GCA_005878385.1 of Methanobacteriota archaeon. Taxonomy (GTDB): domain Archaea; phylum Thermoplasmatota; class Thermoplasmata; order RBG-16-68-12; family RBG-16-68-12; genus RBG-16-68-12. The sequence goes on along the minus strand of VBMN01000098.1, from coordinate 4,396 downwards.
CGGGCGTGGCACCAGGGCGGGCACGGCGGTCGCTCACATCAGGCTTCCGCCAGAGAACCGTTAAGGTGACGTTACGAATGAGGGGCCGTGCGCCGAGCGATTGTCGCAACAGTCTGGAACGAGGAGGCCCGTCTCCCGGAATTCTTCGCCTCGCTGGAGAGGCAGACGGTCCGGGCCGACGTCATCGTCGTGACCGACGGAGGCTCGAAGGACCGCACGGTGGAACTGCTCCGAGACTTCGCCGCGAGGACCTCGCTTCCGTTCCGATGGGCGGCGGTCCCGGGGAACCGCTCGCGGGGCCGGAACGAGGCGATTCGCCTCGCCGATGCCGACGTCATCGCGGTCACGGACGTGAGCCTGCTCGAGCCGACCTGGTTCGAACGGATTGTTGCACCGATTGAGCGTGGAGACGCCGATGTCGTTGCCGGTTGGTATGAGCTCCTCGTCGGAACCCCTCGGGAGCGGGCGATCGGCCTCTTAACCCAGTGGTCGCAAGACCAGGTGCGCCCGGAGCGCTTTCTGGCGAGCAGTCGGTCGATCGCGTTCACGCGCCAGATTTGGACCCAGGTCGGAGGATACCCGGAGGCGTACGCCGGGAACGAGGACACGATCTTCGATCTCGTGGTGGAACGCCTGCGCCCGCGCAAGGCCTTCGTCCCCGAAGCCGTGGTCCGCTGGCGGCCGGCTGGGTCCATCCGGCAGGTGTACCGCCAATACCGGAAGTACGCCGTCGGCGACGGGCAGGCCGGGATCTTCCTCTTTTCGGAGACACGATATGCGGCGCACTACGCCGTCTATTCGGGCGCGGTCCTCCTACTCCTCGCGGGGATTTTCTGGTGGCCACTCTGGGTGCTGTTACTCGTCGGGATCTCGCTCTATCTGGCCTTCCGGATCCGCAAGGTGATCTGGGCTGGGTTGTGGCCCTTGGTCCCCTACGCCCTTCTCGTCGTGGTCGTCTGGGATTTCTCCCGGATGGTCGGCTACGCCGTCGGTCGGATCGACCGGTTGCGGAAGGGACGGGAACACTTCGGGTTCTAACGAGAGGCGAACCTCCTCTCCATGTCGCGTCGGGTCTCCGGTCGCGGTGCAGATGGGGCCCTTCGTATGGAGTCCGTCCCTTCACGGCGCTTGCGTCGGAACGAGGTCCCGATATGTCTTCAGGAGGAGCGGCTCCATCGCCTTCCAGTTGTACCGGCGTTCGAACGCGGCACGACCGCGGGCTCCCATCGTAGCCGCCTCGGGGGGAGACAGCATCAGCGACTCGAGCGCCTTCTTCAGACCTTCCTGGTCGCCGTATCGCACGACGAGCCCGCATCCGATTTCGCGTACGATGTCCGCGGCCAGCGTGCCCTCCGACACCAGGACGGGCTTGGCGAACATCATGGCCTCGAAGAGCTTGTTCGGAGCCGCGAACTTGTTGTTCGGAATGTCGGGGTCGTACAAGGCGGCGACCACGTGGCAGGCCGCGGTATGCTCGAGGACCTCCTCGTAGGGGATCGTCCCCAGGTACGACGCCGCGTGAGAGCTTTCGATGACGTCGAGCAGTTGCGCCTCGTCGGGACCGTGGCCCGCGACGAGAAACTTGGCACCCACGTCTTCGCACGCGATCACGAGGTCCTTCAGCCCGCGGTCCTTGCCGATCATTCCGCCATAGAACACGACGAAGTGGTCCGGGTCCTCGCGGACCGTCGGAAGGCGTCGGTCGTCGGGGACGTTCAAGATCTCCACGAGGACGCTCGGTTGCGCGCTCCCGAACTGCTCGCGCCGACGTAGATCCGGAATGATGACGGTGTCCGCACGGGGGATGATCGCCCTCTCCCATTCCCCGAGGAGTCGCCGTAGCTGAGGCGAGATGTCCGCTGTGATCATGTCCGCATAGAAGTCGAAGATGTCGTACACGAGGGGGGCTCCCGCGATCCGGGCGGCCGCGTACGCGGGGACGACGGTGTCGAAGTCGACCGCATGGATCACATCGGGTCGGAGCCGCAGGAGGGCGAAGAACAGATGGACCCACCATCGGGGCAGCCGACGGGCGAGAGCCAGTTGTCCCTCCGGAGCCCGAAGCCGGAAGCGATGGATGCGGATGCCCTCGCGGGTCTCCTCTTCCGGATGGGCGAGGTCCCGATCCCAGAGGATCGCGTGGACCTCGTATCCAGCACGGGCCAAGGTGCTGGCCTCTTTCGCGATCCGAGGTTCCACGCCCGCGGGGCTCTTCGATCGAACGAAGACGACGCGGACCGCCATGTCATCCCAAGAACGCCGCGACTTGTTGCGCGATCTGTTTCCCGGTCGTCCCGTCGCCGAACGGGTTCGGCCACTCCCGTTTTGCCGCGAGCTGGCGCCGGACGGCGGCGCGGACCTGTGCGGGGTCGGTCCCCGCGAGCACGTTCGATCCGATCTCGAGGGTCTCCGGGCGCTCCGTGTTCTCGCGCAACGTGACGCAGGGCACGTGGAAGAAGCAACTCTCTTCCTGGAGTCCGCCGGAGTCCGTCATGACGAGCGCCGCTTCCTTCTCGAGGACCAGCATGTCGAGGTAGCCGGTCGGCTCGATACGTCGCAGAGAAAACAGGGCGGCGGCGCGCTTCTCGAGCCCGAATTCCCGCAGCCGCTTCGCGGTCCGCGGGTGGATCGGGAAGACGATCGGCAATTCGGCTTCGTCCGCGGCCCCCTCGAAAGCGTCCAGGGCCCGCGCCAGCCGCTCCTTCGTGTCCACGTTCTCGGCCCGATGGAACGTCAGGACGATGTACCTGCGTCGAGTGAGGCCGAGGCGCGCGAGGACCTCGGATTTCTTCTCGGCGATCGCGAGGTTCTGGGTGAGCGCGTCGATCACACTGTTGCCGACCACGTGGACCCCGGCCCGGACGTTCTCCTGTTCGAGGTTCTTCCGCGACGTGGCCGTCGGCGCGAACAGGACGTCCGATAGTTGATCCGCGACGATCCGGTTCAGCTCTTCGGGCATGGTCTTGTCGAAAGATCGGATGCCTGCCTCGACGTGCGATAGCCGGCGTTCCTGCTTTTTCGCGAGGAGGGCACCCGCGACGGTCGTGTTCGTGTCGCCGTGCACGATCACGAGGTCCGCGTCCTTCGTGACGTCAGCGACTTGACGGATTGTCGTCGCCACCTGGAGATGCGGCGGTTGCTCCTTGAGCTCGAACTGTTCGTCCGGCTCCCGGAGATGCATGTCTCGGAAGAAGATCCGGTCCATCATGAGGTCGTAATGTTGACCCGAATGCACGAGGACATGCTCGTGATCGAGGCCGTCTAGGGCCTTCACGACCGGGGCCATTTTGATGATTTCCGGGCGGGTCCCGATGATCGTCACGATGCGGCCCATAGGAGGAGACGCGCGAGTAATCGAGGGGCGATAATAAAGCTAGTCCCGCGAACCGCCCCGGTCGAAACCATCATTACCGCGACTCGGTTAGGAGCCGCATTGCTCGTCAGCGTAGTCACGACGGTGCGCGATGAGGCGAGGAACATCAGCGCCTTGCTCGACAGCCTGGTCGTCCAGGAGCCGCCCCTTGAGATCATCGTGGTCGACTCCGCCAGCGTCGACGCGACCCGCGACATCGTGCGCCGCTATGAGCGTGACTACGAGAACGTCCATCTCTACATCACCGGCGGGACGCGCGGGGCCGGCCGGAACATCGGGATCCGGAAGGCGAAGGGCGACGCGGTGGCCTTCATCGACGGCGACGCGATCGCAAACCCGTTCTGGCTCAAGGAGATCCGCGAAGGCCTGAGGCGCAGCGACATCGTCGCAGGCCGTACGATTCAGATCGGCTACCGTCCTTTCGAGGAGCTCGAGCGTGTCGAGCTCATCGTGGAAGGCACCGACGTCACGTATCCTTCCTCGAACCTCGCGTACCGCCGGTCCGTGCTCAAGGAGATCGGCGGGTTCGACGAGTGGTTCGTCACGGCGGAGGACATCGACCTGAACATTCGGGCGGTCCGAGCCGGGCACACGATCGCGTTTCGCGCCGGTGCGATCGTCTACCATCGCACCCGCTCTTCCGTGTACGATTTCCTGCGGCAGGCCCTGTGGAACGGGGCAGGCCGGAAGCAGCTCACGTTGAAGCACGGCGTCCTCTGGAGCCGCTACCGGCCGGGACGGATGCTCCGGCAGAAGACGAACTTCTGGTCCCTCCTTCGACTGAACACCGCGCTCCTCGGCTACGTCGGATACAAGTTCTTCGGGAAGCCGCTCCCTCCCTGAACCGCGAAACGCTTATGCGGGCTACCCAGCATGGCGCGCCGCGGTGTCCGAGGTCTCGGTCGTCATCCCCACGATGAACGAGGAGGCCTCGATTGGGCGGGTCCTCGACGAGGTCCGGAAGGCCCTAGGCAACCGCCTGTTGGAGATCCTCGTCGTCGATACGGATTCCCGGGATCGGAC
>VBMN01000020.1 GCA_005878385.1 Methanobacteriota archaeon | reverse complement strand
TACGCCTGGAGCAGGTTGAACACACCCATCGTCGTCTCCAGGATCGAGTTGATCAGTTCCTGGATGTTCAAGGTGATGAGCTGATGGGCAATGAAATACCGCTCCAGGTCGTGTCCGGCCCTCGTCACGTCGACGCCCTCCCGGATCTTGAAGTAAAACAAGCTCGCCGCGTCAATCCCGAAGTCCGCTTTCACCGTGGACGCGGAGACCCAGAGGCCCTGCGCGAATTGCTCGTACAGGATTCCGATGACCCGCAAACTTCGGGCGGTCCCCGTCGCGTTGCGGAAATGGAAGACGTCGTTCAGCACCGCGGTGAAGCTCCCGAAGTTCGGACCGAAGCTGTTCGGGACGACCGACCCGTCGATGATGGCGAGGTCGGGATCGGCTCGAATCGCTGCCCATGCGGCGGCGTCGTCACGGTATCCCGGACATCGTCGCGATCGTGAACATGACCAGGGCGATGCTCGCTAGGGTCGCACCGGTTCGGAACTTCTTGTTCATGGGATACGCGATTGCGGTGCGGACGACCGGCCGCCACGTCCGGCCCCGGACAAGCCGTGTGGCGACCGCGAGGATCGTGTCGCTGTTGAACAGGACGATTAGGAGCCCCGCGAGGATGAGCAGCAGGCCGACGATGATGAACAGGGTGATGTCCGCGCTCGCGGTGCTGAAGAACTTCCAGGGACTCAGGAGCCAGGCGAGCATGAGGAGGCCTGCCGCCGTGAAGACGCGTCGCGGGGACGTGAGGCGCATCGTGAGGACCGCGAGTCCGACGGCGAGTGCGGACGGACCCGCGTCCTGCAGAATCAGATTCTGGGTCACGAGGGAGAGGACGGTCCCAATGGCGCCCAAAGCCGCCAACCCCGCCCCGATGCCGACCTGACGGCGCGTCGATCCATGCGGGATCGGTTCCGGGATGTCCCGGATGGCCCGCACGATGTTCAACTTGGAGACGCGAAAGGACGCGATTCCAATCGTGGCCATCGTGATCAGGAATCCGATCGTGAATCCGGTGAGCAGGTCGGACCAGGTCCAATTGATCGCGAAGGCGGTCCCGCCGAAACCGGTGGGGAAGATCTGCGCGAAACCCCACAAGATGATGCCGGCGACGAGCAACCCCGCAAACGTGCCGACCACGGAGGAAAGGAGCGCGTACAGGAGGCCTTCGGCCACGAAACTTTGCACGAGGTTCTTTCGCCGCATGCCGAGGGCGCGTGCCACGCCCATCTCTCCCTTCCGCTCCTCCGCGAGCATGACGAAGATGTTCACGATCAGCAGGACGCCCGCCACGATGGTGAAGAAGCTGAGGAGAATGAACACCTGGCTCAGCCGGTCCACCCCTTCCGTCGCACCTTTCACGGAATCGGCTTTCGCCTTCGCGACGGTGAACGACGGAGTCGCTGGAAGATGGGAATTGATCTCCGCGACCGCCGCATCCGAATGCAGGTAGCCCAGGTTCATTCCTCCTGCGTTCGCCACATGGATCGTGTTGATCTGGCCGGGGTTCCCGAGGGCCGCTTGGAACGCGTCGAGGGGCAGGAAGAGGTTTTCGCCGTCGTTCCATGCCCCTCGCCCCTCATCCTTCACGACCGCGAAGACGGTGACGGAAATTGCGATCGGTCCCCGGGGTCCTCCGAAGTTTAGGGTGAGTCCATCGCCGTTTTTCGCCTCGAGGGCCTGGGCGAGTTTCACATTGATGATCGCCTGGGTCCCGCCGAGGCCTGCACCGGTCCACGAAGTCCCGTCGGTCCGGACGAACGAGCCCAGATCCTTCCCCGCATCGAACCCGACGAGCGTCACCGTCGGGTCGAAGAGGCTCGACGACCGGTCGATTACGCCGCCGTTCAACTGAATCCGCGGGGCGACGGCGGCCACATCCGGCATCGACGGAAGGCTCGCGGCCAAGGTGTCGTAGGCACTCATGTTGAATGGCTGGCGGCTGCCGTCCGGTGAGGTCACGAAAATCGTCTCGTCGACGAAATCGAGGGCACGGATGACCGCGCTCCGGATTGTGGAATCGAACGTGGTCTGGATAACGAAGGACGAGGTGATGATCGCCGTCCCGATCAACAGGCCCGCGACGACAATCGCGACCTGGGTCTTGCGCCGGAAGAAGTTCCCGACGCCGATCCGCAACGGAAACCGTTTCCGTCCCGCCCAGCCGAGGACGGCGAGACTCGTCCCCGTGACGAGGATCAGGAGGGTCAGGTCGGTATCCATCGGACCCCTCAGCTTGTCGTCGGTCGGAGGGACTTCAGGATCACGCCGTTCCGCATCATGATCACCCGTTCCGTTTGGTTGCCGACCGCGGCGTCATGGGTCACGATAATGAACGTAAGGCCCTTTTCCTTGTGCAATCGCTTCATCAGGCCGACGACCTCCCGCGAGGTCTCCGTGTCCAAGTTGCCGGTCGGTTCATCCGCGAATACGATATCGGGCTCGTTCACGAGCGCGCGGGCGATGGCAACCCGCTGCTGCTGGCCCCCGCTGAGCTCGGCGGGTTTCTTCATCGGTACGTCCTTCAAGCCCACGGCCACGAGAGCCGCGACGGCCTTCTGACGGGCCGGCTTCGGGTCGACGCCGCGAACGAGGAGGGGCAGCTCCACGTTCTCCACGGTCCGGAGGACCGGGAGCAAGTTGTAGTTCTGGAAGATGAACCCCATCTTCATCGCGCGGAAGTCCGTCTTCGCGTTGTCGTTCAAGGTCGAGAGCCGCTGGCCCGCGATCCATACCTCGCCGGACGTGAAGTCGTCGATGCCGGACAGGCAGTTGAGAAGGGTCGTCTTTCCGCAGCCGGACGGCCCCATGATCGCGACCATCTCGCCCTTTCGGACGTCCACGTTCAGGCCTCGCAGCGCGTGGACCTCCACGCCGCCGCTGTCGTACGTCTTCACGAGGCGGCGCGCGATCACGATCCGGTCCTCCACGCGGGCGGCCTTCGCGGGGGCGGGCGGCGCGTTACTGCCGACGGTCACGGATTCTGTGGCCAGGAAATTCCTCCCCAACGGGTACCGGTGCGAGGAGCCCGCCATAAATGAAGGTTTTGGGAATCCCGAGTGCCTCACAGACGAAACGTGGCGGCCAGTCGTGAGACGACCCGGAGGCCAAGGGCCGTGAGGCCGATCAGGAATCCGATGAGGACGGTCGCCTGAGCCTCTGCGGCGAATCGGCTCAGGGCGCGCGCCGCCACGACGAGCGCCTGCGCCGCGAACCCGCCGAGGAAGCCGCCGATGGCCACGAAGAAGAAGATGCCGAGGGCCGCGAACGAGAACGCAGACGGCTTCAGCTTCACGCGCGTGAGGATCGCGGTCGCGACGAAGGCCGCCGCGATCGGGGACGCGACCGGGAGTGCGAGGGTTTCGATCGGGAGCTCCGAGGGCCGCGCGAAGGCGATGATGGCCAGGAACGCGGTCGTCATCGCGAGGCCGATCGCCGCGAAGCTGAGCATCAGGCCTCGGAAATAGGCGCCCGGTGCCTTCGCGGCGCTGAGGAGGAGCCACA
>VBMN01000025.1 GCA_005878385.1 Methanobacteriota archaeon | reverse complement strand
ACGCGGGACGGGGTCGGTGCGTGACGGTCTACATCGTGGAGGGCGATGCGGAAGCGATTCAGCGACTCACGGTGCGGTTCAAAGGACTTCGCGACACCGAGGTCGTGAGGACCACCTACGTGGACCCTCCCGAGCCGCAGAAATAACCGGGTCCGGAGGCCAAATCCTTTTGGCGTCGGTCAGATTCGCGGGCCGATGATTCCGGCCGCGGGTCCCGCGAAGCTCCTAACGAAGACGAGCCCTGTCGGCCCGCTTCCTCCCGGAATCCTCGAGCGATTCGTCGAAGCGGGAGGCATCCGATTCCGCTATCTCACGAACGCGGGAGGCGACGCGGGTGGGAGACGCGAGTCCACGGTACTCTTCCTCCACGGATACCCGACGTGGGCCGAGGTCTGGCTCCCCCTTGCCGGCAGGCTCGCTGGGCGTCGCCCGTGGATCGCCCCGGACCTTCCCTGTCACAACCAGAGTGGGACCTTCTCCGGGAAGGATCGCAGCGTCTCGGCCTATCGACGCGCCATCCGCTCGTTCTTTGATTCCATGCAGCTCCAGAAAGCGATCATCATCGGGAGCTCGCTCGGAGGAACTCTCGGAATCATGTTGGCCCTCGATCGACCGGACAAGGTGGACCGCCTCGTCGTCCTCGATTCGGCCGGCTTGACTCCGACCATGCCAAAGAAGACGGTCCGACTCTACGCGCCCTTCGTCCTGCCCGCCTACGTGCGGCATCCTCGCGCGAAGAACGTGCGACGTCTCCTGGAACGGGCCGTGTTCCACGATCCTCGGTATGTCGACGAGGCCTGGGTCCAGACGATCGTGGAGCAGTGGACGCCTCGTGCCCGTCGCGCCGCCTTCATCGCCACGGGCAACGCCCTCCGTCGTCCCGATGCGTCCGTGGCGGCGGACTTGGACGGCGTCGGCGCCCGGACCCTCGTGGTCTGGGGCCGAAAGGACCCGCAGTTCGATTGGCAGATCGGGGAGGCCGCGGCGCGTCGCATCCCGGGCGCGACGTTCGCCGCGATCGAGGATTGCGGGCATTTCCCCATGGTCGAGAAGCCCGGAGAGACCGCGGAAATCGTCTCCGCGTTCCTCGAGTCCTGAGACGCCGACCCCTGTCTCCGTCGGCCGGCCATTTATTCCGGCCAGGACCACGGCGTGAAGTCATACCCGATCCAGACGCTCTTCACCTGCGTATATTCGCGCATCGTCTCGAACCCGAACTCCCGCCCCATCCCGCTCATCTTGCTTCCGCCGAACGGGGAGGCGGGATCGACGAGCTTGTAGGAGTTCACCCACACCATGCCGGCCTTCAACTTCCCCGCGAGCCGGTGGGCGCGCCGGAGGTCGCGCGTCCAGAAGCCGGCCCCGAGTCCGTACGGAACGCCATTCGCCATCTCGACCGCGTGTTCTTCGTCCGTGAAGGGCGTGATCGTGATGAACGGGCCGAAGATCTCCTCTTGACAGACGCGCATCTTCGGGTCGTCGGCCCGGACGAGCGTCGGTTGGACGTAATAGCCGCGCGCCGTCTCGGGAGTCCCGGGGGTCCGTCCGCCGAAGAGGATCTCAGCCCCTTCGCCCTTCGCGACCTCGACGTAGTTCAGGACGCGCTTCTGGTGATCCTTCGACGTCAGGGGTCCCATCTGCGTCGTTTCTTCGAGCGGATTTCCGATGCGGATGGATCGAACCCGCTCCGTGAAGCGCCGGAGGAACGCGTCCCAGATCGACTTGTGGACGTAGAGCCGCGAACCGGCGATACACGCCTGCCCCTGGTTGTGGTACGCCGCGAACAGAGATCCTTGGACCGCGGCCTCGACGTCGGCGTCCTCGAAGATCAGGTTCGGACCTTTTCCGCCGAGCTCGAGGAGGGGTTTCTTCAGGTTCGTCGCGGCGGCCTCGAGGATCTTCTGGCCGACCTCCACGGATCCGGTGAAACAAATCTTGTCGACGCCGCGGTGGCGCGCGAGGGCGGAGCCGACGACGGACCCTTTCCCGGGCACCACGTTCACGGCTCCCGCGGGCAAGCCCGCCTTCTGCACCATGCGAGCGACCTCGAGGGCGCTGAGCGGCGTGTACTCCGCGGGCTTCAACACGACCGTGTTCCCCGCCGCGAGGGCCGGAGCGACGTTCCACGCGACGAACATGAGGGGGAAATTCCACGGGACGATCTGGCCGACGACGCCGAGCGGTTCCCGCAGCGTGTAATTCAGGACGCCCTTGAAGGAGGACGGGATCACATCGCCCTGGATCTTCGTCGCCATGCCCGCGAAATATTCGAACCAGTCGACCGTCCGCACGAGGTCGAACCGGCGGACGTCCTTGATCGGATGGCCCGTGTTCTTCGCTTCGAGGCGGGAAAGCGACTCGCCCTCGTCCTGGATGATCCGGGCCAACTTGAGCAGAAACTTCCCGCGCTCCTTCGGCGCGAGCGCGCCCCACGGACCGTCGAACGCCTCGCGCGCGGCGTCGATCGCCGCCTCCGCATCCGGCTCGCCGGCCTCCGCGACCTTCGAGAAGATCTCGTCGTTGTGCGGGTTGTGCACGGGAAAAGTGGCGCCGGAAGCGGACGGGACGAATTCGCCGCCGATGAAGAGACCGCGTTCCTCGACTTCCGTCATGATTCGTTCAACAGGGAACCCAACGGTAAAGAGATTGCGCCCGAGTTGCTGCGTTTTCCAGCGCCTGGCCAGACCCGCGAAGGGTTATATAATGAAGTCAACGGTGCCCCGCCGGGGGTCAGGCAATGGAGGGGGAGCACGGAACCTCGGATGTCAAGTTTCTGATCGGGCGCAACGCGGGTAAGAGCGCGGTCATCGCCGCGTTCATCGCGACCCATGTGGCGACGATGGCGGGGCTCTGGTTCGACGGAGCGCGATTGCCCAAGTTCGATTTCAACAACCTGAACGGATACCTTGTCTTGGGTCTGAGCTACGGCTTCGCGAACCCGGCCATCAACTTCGTCGTGGGAGGCGTGATCCATTACACGAGCGGGATCATTTGGGGCGTCATCTTCGCTCTGATCTTTCATCCGGCGCTCGGTCGCTTCGTGAAGCCGCTCCACGCGCTCACCCCAGTCAACAACTTCATCAAGGGAGTCATCTGGGGCGCCGTCCTCTGGATCATCAGTTCCGCGTTCTGGATGCCCCTCTTGATCGGTCCGTTGTTCCAACCCATCAACGTGGGCGTCGGGCCGTTCCTCACGAGCTTCGGACCGTACGGCATCCAGGCCCTGTTCACGAACCTGTTCTGGCACACGATCTACGGAGTCAACCTTGGACTCCTGTTCAGCCCCACCCCCGCGGGCGGGTCACGGGGCACCTGGAGATCGAGCTCCGGGGTCGGAGTGAGGTGATCCCATGGAAATGAAAGCTCCGTTGGTGGCCGCCGGAATCTTCTTGCTCGGGCTCGTCCTCCTCGCGGTCGGGGCGCTGATCGAACCGCCTCGACCTCAGATCAGCCAGAGCGGCGAGTCGCTGATCGCCTTGGGATTGACGTTCATCGTGGTCGGGGTCGGCTTCTTCCTCGCTTGGGCGAACCCGACTGCGTAGACATCTCTCGCGGACGTCCGAGATTCCATTCAGGGCCCTACGGCTCTTCCGAGAGGAAGTGGTCGAAGATGAGAGGCTGGGATCGTGTGGCTCGAGAACGCGGTCGAGGCCGCGGTACCGGACTGGAGGCGCGCTCCAGGAAGGAGGAGGCAAACTGGGCCGCGAGATCGTCGCCCGCCTCGAGGTCGTCCTCCAACCGATGAACGGAATCGGAGATCGGCGCGAGGCTGACCGCTTCTCCACCGATCACGACCGTGGTCAACCGGATATTGTGGCGCCCCTTCGCCTCTAGGAATCGACGGACGAAGTCCTCGGGCAACGGACACAACCCATCGGAGACGAACAGGACATCGCTGCCCGATGTATCGTGCGCCGCAACGATCGAATCGAGCACATGGGAGAGCGGCTTCTGAAAATCCGTCCCCCCTCCGAGAAAATAGGAGGCGACATCGATCACCTTCTCGAGGCGCGTCGCGCCCTTGTCACGAGGATCGAGCGAGACGATCCGCAGCGGGTCCGCCGCATCGCCGAACAGCACGATTTCGACGGATCGACCGTGCTGGAGCGCCATGTGGGCAAGCGCCAGCGCGGACGCCTTGGCCCAGACCTCTTTCTCGCCCGACATGCTCCCCGAATTGTCCAAGCAGAGGTACACGGGCCGCGGCCGCTCGTGCCGCTGGGCCAGTTCGTAGATCAGGAGCTGATGCGTGACGACCTTCGAGTAGAACAGGTCCTCCCGCTCACGCATCGCGAAATTCGAGAGTTCTCCTGCCAGCGCGCGTGCCACGTCGCCTCCCCGGACGAAGTCCACGACTTCCTCGCTCGCGAGAAGTGCCTTCAGCTCTCGGTCCCGCAGCCCCATCCGACGGTATCGGCCGAACAGGAAGGCGATCCGTCGGAGCCGCGGGTTCCGGACGAGATTTCGCATCAGTTGCAGTTTCATCTCGGGGGGAAGGCGCGTCTCCTCTCCCGGTCCGGCCGACCAAGCCGCGACGAGCTCCACGGCGCCCTCCAAATCTTCCCTCGCATCCCGAAGAACCTCTCGGAGCCGTTCGGTCGACGCATCCGTTGCGGTCGCTTGCCCCTGAGGAGCCTCGTTCTCCG